>DUOK01000190.1 GCA_012838865.1 Bacteroidales bacterium
CGAAAGGGCGATTGTGGTGTTGACACGCCCCAAAGGTTACCGTAAAAAAAGCAGTCGTTCCTCATGGTTTCTTCGTTTGTACTATAGGCGTTATCCCAAACTGGCTGCTTTGATGCAGCAACGAGCCCGGGTTTATAACCAAAGATTGGAAGAGGGGGAGCGCCTGGAGCAGGAAGGGAAAGTGTTTGTTATTCGTCCCGATGCGGAGGGCCTGGTTTCGAGGATGGAGAACGATCCCGCTCGCTTACAGGTCTTGTATGCCGATACCTTGCGGCACATGAAGGATGTTTTGCCCGCCCTCCAGCGCTGGCTGGCTGGTTAAGGAGCAGTTTTTTGGTTATTGAGGACTTGTTTAATTATAATGGAGATAGATATGACATTTTTTAGATTGAGATTTTTGTTGGGCGCCTTTGTGTTGTTGTTGAGCTTGAATTCGTGTAAGCCTCAGCAGGACGCAGAGGAGATGGAAGCGTATTTAATGGTTTATTTTAAAGACGATACGCACAGTTTGTACATGGCGATAAGTGAAGACGGTTATGTGTTTTCTGATGTGAATGATGGATTTCCTGTAGCTGCCGGAGATACACTGGCTGGTCAAAAAGGGATAAGAGATCCACACATTACCAGAGGACCAGATGGTGCATTTTATCTGGCAATGACTGATTTGCATATTTTCGGGATGCAAGAGGGACATCGTGATACCCAATGGGAGCGGCCACAGGAGGATTATGACTGGGGCAATAACCGAGGTTTCGTTTTGATGAAATCTTTTGATTTAATCCATTGGACGCATACCCGTGTTTACGTAGAAGATGCTTTTCCCCATTTGGACGTGGGATGTGCCTGGGCGCCGCAAACCATCTATGATCCAGAAGAAGATAGAATGATGTTGTATTTTACCATGCGGTTGGGGCACGGCTTAACAGGTTTGTACTATGCCTACACCAACGATGATTTTACCCAGTTGGATACGGAACCTCAAGTCTTGTTCGAATATCCTCAGACAGGCATTCAGATTTTAGATGCCGATATTACGCCCATGCCAGATGGCAGATACTGCATGATGTATGTGGTTCAGGAAAGGCAGAATGGAATAAAAATGGCTTTTTCTGATAAAATTAATCAGGGTTACGAATATCAGGATGAATGGGTTAACGCCGGCGACCGGGCATGTGAAGCTCCAAATCTGTGGCCTCGTATCGATGGCGACAGTTGGGTGCTTATGTATGATATTTTTGGAATCAATCCCCATAACTTTGGCTTTGTTGAAACCAGTGATTTTAAAAACTTCACCGATTTGGGCCATCTGAATAAGGGGGTAATGCAAACGACTAATTTTGAAATTCCCAAACACGGTGCAGTTATGCAGGTAAGTAGAAGAGAGGCCGAGCAGCTTCGTGAATACTGGCAGTGAAGTTGTCTCTTACGACACACACGGACACAAAAAACGGTCGAATCTGCCACCGGGCAAGACTCGACCGTTTTTTGTGTTTATGTGTGCGTAGGGGGGTTACTGTTTCACCAGTTTTTGTTGGGCAGACCAGTTCTCGGTTTCTGCTTTTAGGATGTATATGCCTGGTGCCAGTAAAGCAATGTTGAGTGTGTGGGATCCTTCCTGGATTTGAGCTTTCATTACTTCTTTTCCACTCAGGTCGTAAACCAGAATGTTGGCTTGCTTGATATCATTCGGAAGTTGAATCATGATGTCGCTAAGTGCCGGATTGGGATTAATCTGTAGGTTTTTGTTGTTGCTGGTTTCCAGTTCTTCTGTATCCAGAACGGCACTTTTTAGTACGGATATCAGCTGCCATTGTGCATTAACATGGGAAGTGTTGCTCCATTGGCCCGCAGCGGCACCGTTGGTAGTCCGGCCCATACCATCGAGAAACAGCCCAGTTCCCCGATTTTGAATGCGCACGTAGGTGCCGTCCACATTTACTATACTCCACTGAGAGTTTACATGAGTGGTATTGCTGTATTGGTTGACATCTGCTCCGTTGGTGGTATACCCATATCCATCGATGAACATTCCGGTAGCTACATTTTTGAATTGATAGTAGTTGCCCACCGCAATCATTTCCCATTTAGAATTGGGATGGGTGGTGTTGCCCCACTGGCATACAGGGGAGCCATTAGAAGTGCTGCCCATCCCGTCGAGAAACAGACCGGTGGCTCTGTTTTTGATTTGGTAGGCAGTTCCGCCTCCCGAACTGCTGCAGGAATTGCTGACATTGGCATAGCTGCCCGAACCCGAAACGGCAACCCCGCAGTTGCTGCAGCCAGCTTTTACCGTACAATTAACGACGTTCTCGAGCCAAATGCCGATGTTGGTGCAATCTGTAATCTGGCAGTTGTTCAAATGGATGTTGTTGCTTCCCGTGAGCACAAAATAGCCCCGACCGCATTCATCGGCGTACAGCATATTTGTGGTCACGTTGCTGCAGTCGTTAGCAAAACGAAGACCGGCATAGCCGCCGCCGTATGAGCAGCGATATGCATCAACCGTTCCTATTGTTCCATTAATGGTTTTATTGAGCAAAACGCCGCATTCTCCACAGTTTCTAGCTACAATTGTATTGGCCGTAAAGCCATCTACACCATAAGTCTCCAAGCCATGGCTGCCATTGTTTTCGAAGCGGCAGTTCTGTACCGACACATTGTAAACCCAGCGGCCTTCTTCGTAGGGGCGACTTGGGTGACTGTCGACCCGTATGCCGATAGAGCCGCCATAAATTTTCACATTGCTGAAAACCAGGTCACTGGCCCTACTTATGCGAATGCCCATGTTGGCATTGTTGTTCAGAGTTAAATCATAGAATTCGATGGGTCCACTGCCATCGCGTAAAAAGCCATAACCGCTGTGGTTTTTGTTGAGCGTGTTGTTGTGGAAGCGCAGCACCAGACCTGCCTGTAAGTTGATGGTTGAGGACAAGGTGCCTCCGGTTAAGATATGTACTTCTCTATTTCCTGTACCAATGGCATTGTTGATGGCAGTGGCCAGATCGCTCGTGCTGCCCTGGTCAACATTATTTACCCGCCAGATGTAGGAACTGCCCGATTGCCTTACTTCATTGGTGTAGGCTAAGGCGTCTTGTGCAAACAGGCTTCCAAACATGATTAGAAGAAGCCCTAGAGCAAGTTTGTTGAAGTGTTTCATGGTAAAGATGATTTAAGGGTTAAAAATGTATAATGTTGCAAATTTGAGTAAAAAAATAAGGATAATCCTAATTTTTATGCAACAAGTTTTATCATATTTTAACTTACCTGTTTGTTTTTATGCTTACCACCACATCTCTAAAAGCTGTGAAGCCAGCGTTTTTCAATATTTGTGTACTCAGGTTGTGTGCAGGAAATGAAGAACAGGATGCTGGAATATTAAAGATCCTGGGCTGAAAGGGTGGTGGGTTAGACTATTTTCTCGATCAAGGCAAGGCATTGTGAGCGGTAGCCCGTTCCAAAAAGATTCAGGTGATTCATTACGTGGTAGAGGGTGTACACCGCCTCGCGTCGCTCGTAACCCGGTTTTAAGGGCCATTCTTCCTTGTAAGCCTCGTAAAAGCTGGCATCAAAGCCACCAAAGAGTTTGGTCATGGCCAGCTCCGCCTCCCGGTGGCCGTAGTAAACAGCCGGGTCGATCAGCACCGGCAAGCCCTCCGTATCGCGCATATAGTTGCCAGCCCACAAGTCGCCATGCAATAAGGACGGCGCTTCTTCACTGCCCCGGAGCAGGTCGGACAGCCCCTTGTCCAGCTGTTCAAAAAGCACTTCAAACTGCCGGTCCACATAGCCATTCTTCCGGGCCAATTCGTATTGATAGCGCAAGCGCTTATTTCGGTAGAATTCCGTCCAATCCTCTGCCTCTGAGCCTGTCGGTCGGTTCACCTGGGGCGTAGCCCCAATGAAGTTGTCCTCATAAAAACCAAAGTTCTTGCTTGTGTATCGGTGCATTCGGGCCAGGGCACGACCAAAATAGTCGAAAAAGTCGCTGCGTCTGGGTCCTTCTGCGATGTACTCCAGCAAAAGCAGTTC
>DUOK01000191.1 GCA_012838865.1 Bacteroidales bacterium
CCATCAAAAGTAACTCGCAAAGATAAGAAAAGAAAGTCAGACAAGCACGGAACTCGGGTGGTCGTAGTGCAATCTTGCGCCTGACAGAAAACACCTGTTCACTGCAGTCGTTTCACTACAAGCACGGAACTCGCCTGCGGCTCAGACAGCCGTGCTTGTGACGTTACACTCCTTTGTTCACTTACGGTGTTTTCTGTAGGTCGCTATCTTGCACCACTTCCCTTCCAGAGCTGGGCGATGCTTGTTACGGTACGCACGCTTGTTCATTTACGCTATTTTCTGAAGGCAGCTGTTCAACACCAGTCCCCTTCCGGAGTGGGGGCCGGATTTTTGCTGAGAGGAAGGGTTTACTGCACAGAGAAGGCGCCGGGTTGAGGCAATTTCAGGATGTAGGTCTTTTTTGCCTTGTTGACCAGGGAGGTTTCGCGGAGCCAGGGGTTGAGGTCCTTAAGCTCGCGATAGGTTGCACCGTGTTCCTTGGCAAAGTCGGCAAAGTCTTCGATGCTGCCATTAACTTCTACATCGTAGGTAGCGATGGGGGCGTAGAGGTCGTCGTCGCCCAAATGAAAGCCAAACTCCTGGGGGCGGGAGAGTATTTCTTTGATGGCCAGGATGCGGAATACGTAGCGCATGGTTTCCTCGGCCAGGAGCAGCTCGTAGTAATTGTCGGTTTTTTGTCGCTCAATTTGTCGTGTAATGCCGCGTACCCCGGCATTGTAGGAAGCTGCCGAGAGGGTCCAGGAACCAAAGCGTTCGTAGGAGTTTTTCAGATATCTGCAAGCTGCAGCTGTGCTTTTTTCGAGGTGGTAGCGTTCGTCTACTTCGCTGTTGACTTCCAGACCGTAATCGCGGGCAGCTCCGGCCAAAAACTGCCATACGCCGGCTGCACCTGCGGGGGATACTGCCCGCTCCATAAAGCCACTTTCAATCAGGGCCAGGTATTTGAAATCGGCCGGCAGGCCTTCGGCTTCGAGGATGGGTTCGATGATGGGGAAATAGCGGTTGGCGCGTTTGATGAGCAAAAGGGTGGAGGACTGCCAGTAGGTATTGACCAGCAGCTCGCGGTCGTAGCTCTCACGCACATAGCTCAGGTGCATGGGTACATCTTCTCCTGCGAAGCTCAGTTGTTGGGGCATAGCCAAGGCGTGAATGCTGTAGTTCTGACGGAAAAGATCTACTTCCGGAAGCACTTCTGCCTCAGCCGGTCGTGGCGGGGAGGAGTGTACAAACAAAATGAAAACCAGCGCGAGGGCCAGTATGGTGGTGCTGAAAGATAGGATGTTAACGAGGGGGGACTGAAATTTCTTCTTCATACAAACGCTTCGATCAATTACTTCACAGAGATACAAGTATTGGTACGCCATGTCTGGGAATTGGTTACAAAAACAGGGCGTGGTCTGTCGGGTTAATTTATTTTGGGCTAATTTTGTAGTCAAAATTAGGGAAGATTATTGGAAAGCACCAAGCCTGGTACTACAATTTTTTAGATATGGGAGCTGAAGAAGCAGTGCGTATAAATAAATATTTAAGTGAGGCGGGTTTTTGCTCGCGCCGCAAGGCAGATGCTTTGTTGGAGCAGGGGCGGATCACCATTAATGGTAAGCAACCTGAAATGGGGACCAAGGTAAATCCCGGGGACGAGGTGCGGGTGAATGGTAAGCTGGTTGGCAGCCCCAAGCAGAAGCATGTGTATTTGTTGTTGAATAAGCCTGTGGGCATTGTTTGTACGACCGATACCGTACGGGAGAAGAACAATATTGTTGATTTCATTGGTCATCCGGAGCGGATTTTTCCTATTGGTCGCCTGGACAAACCCAGCGAGGGCCTCATCCTGCTGACCAGCGATGGCGATATTGTGAACAAGGTGCTTCGGGCGCGCAACAACCACGAAAAGGAGTATATTGTTCAGGTGGACAAGCCCATAACGCAGACTTTTATTCGAAGGATGGGCGACGGGGTGCCTATTTTAGATACGGTTACGCGCAAATGTAAGGTAGAACAGATCGATCGCTTTACTTTCCGCATCATCTTAACCCAGGGCCTGAATCGTCAGATCAGGCGCATGTGTGAGTTCCTGGGTTATGAGGTGGTCGCCCTGCAGCGCATCCGCATTATGAATATAAAACTGGATGTGCCGGTGGGAAAATGGCGCGATTTAAGGAAAGAGGAATTGGCTGAGCTAAATCGTCTGATCTCGGGTTCGTCGAAGACGGTGTGAGCGCACTTTTCGGATAAACAGCAGGATAAAGGCACTTTTCAGGAGCAGCCCGCTGAGTGTAGCCGGCAGGGCAAAGGCCAAAGTAGAGGGCTCTTTTCTGAGCTGAGCGCCAAGAATGATAAGGGCCAGGCCAGCCAGTAAAAGGAGCATTTCGTAACCCGGACGCATTTTGTTTTTGCGTAGGGTCAATATCAGAAACAGGATTTTTGCCGTTCCACCTAAAGAAATAAGCACACTGGAGATCCAGCTCTCCGGTGTGCTTATTTTTAGAAGGATGCCGGTAATGATGAGTATCAATCCGGTAAAAAATACAGCCTTGTAATCACGCATGCCTCAATTTTGTTGCGCAAGATAAGGATTTTATCGCAACAGTCGAACAAAGTAAACCCCGCCGGCAATGGAGTTGTCTTTAGCTCTGAACTCCAGATGTATTTTGCCGTTTTTATTGTCCCCGAGCAAGGCTTCGGTCAAGGGGTAATCCACATCTACGAAGGCTTGTTCGCCATTGCCATTAAGCGATACAGCGCTCAGTACTTTGCCGTTTACAAGGATGTCAAAATGTCTGTCCCGGTCCCCGCCAAAATAGGTTACCCTCAGGGTCCTGGCTTCCTGATCGGGGTCGTTGAGTTCGTAGGAGAACCAGCCTCTGGCATGGCGCCAATGACGGTCCATGTGCACACCCGCTTCGGTATTTTCCCCTTTAAAATTGTGATCCGATTCGGGTTGTTGTTGTCCCGTGTCGATGCGATCGATGGTTCGCTCTTCCAGGGCCATGGCTTCTTGTTCCTTTGCTTTCAGGCGTTCTTGTTCCTGTTGCAAAGCTTCAGAAGTGGTGGTTTGCCAATACACGATGTAACGGCTGTCGTGCACCTGATAAAAAGGCTTCAGTAGCAGGGATTCAGCCTCAGCCGGATGGACCAGCTTACCCAGTTTAAAATGAAGCGGACTGTCTTTTACGGCTTTAATTTGACTGATCCAGTCGCTTTGGTCGGTGAGCAGGACGGGGGCCTCTTCTCTGGAAATGAGCTGTCCGTGAGCGATGTGCCCCATTCTTGAATCATCAGCTATGAGTCCCCGCAGGTCTTGTTTTCCACTGGGTGCTGCCAGCACCACCGGACCGTGCAGTAAGGCCACATAGGGCGAGCCGTCTGGCAGCTGTTCGGCATAGGTATAAGGATGAAAGGAAAGCTCAATTACATCATCGTTTTGCCACTCACGTTGAAGGGCGAGGTATTCACCTGCTTTACTCTGCGCACGCACCTTTTTGCCGTTGATTTTTACCTCTAAGGGGGCTTTGTCGTTCCAGCCGGGGTGGCGTACGAAGATGGTCAGGTTTTGAGTTTGTTCGGTTTCAATGCGCAGCGTGGTGTTTTCTGCTTCCGGAAAATTGGTTTCCTGAGTCAATTTGAGCCCTTTCTCTTCCCAGTTGAGTTGTGCGGGCATAAAGAGATTAACATACAGGTTTTCTGTATCGTGACTGAAAACCAGCTCGCCATATTTGGCGTGGTTCTCGATGCCCGAACCCACACAACACCAGAAGGTTTGTTCGGGATTGGAATATACCCGGTAATGCTGTGGGCGCACCGGGGTAAAGTAAACCAGTCCCCCATGCCCCGGATGCTGTGAGGCCAGAATATGATTGTACAAGGCGCGCTCGTAGTAATCAATGTAGCGCAAATCATTGCTGGCTTCGTACAGCTGCTTCGACAGCTTCATCATATTGTAGGTGTTGCAGGTTTCGGGTCCCTCCCGGGTTTCGAGCATAGACGAGAAGTTGTCGGTGGGGTGAAAATGCTCATGGGTGGAATTGCCGCCGATGGCGATGCTGCGGTTTTGGACTACGGTTTCCCAGAAGAAGCGACTGGCATCGTGCCAGGCACTGTCGTTCTTTAGTCGGGCAATTTGCATGAAACCAATGACCTTAGGTATTTGGGTGTTGGCGTGCATGCCGGTCAGTTTGTCTTCGTGCTGCAACAGAGGTTGCAACAACAATTGGTGCGAGAAGCGTTCGGCCAGCTCGAGATACTTTGGGTTTCCGGTAGCCTCGTAAACCAAGGCCAGGGCATCGTTCATACCCCCGTGTTCCGAAACCAGCATTTGCTGCATTTGCTCCTCGCTGAGTCCTGAGCTTATTTTAACAAAGTAGTCGCTCAGTTTGATGAGGATGTCGAGTGCCTGCTGACTGCCGGTATAATGCCAGGCATCGTAGAGTCCCGCAAACAGTTTGTGAATATTGTAGAGCGGCACCCATTTTCCGTTAAGCGAAAAGAGTCCGGCATTAATTCTTCCTGCTGCGATGTCTTCCCACATAGCTTTACCGCTCGGAACACCGCCTACATAGCCATCGGGGTCTGCCTCCTGACAGCGTTGTAATTCGTCGAGCATGTACTGCAGCCGCTCTGCAGCTTCCTGGTGGTCCATTGAAGCTGTCATCAGGGCCAGGGAGGTGAGGTAGTGCCCGGCGGTGTGCCCGTCCAGTCCGGTGTTTTCCCAGTTGCCGTAGCGTTCGGCCTTGGGCTCCAGACCAGCTTCTGCCAAAAAGGG
>DUOK01000192.1 GCA_012838865.1 Bacteroidales bacterium
GGCAACAACTGGAGGGAGCCGGCCTTCAAAACCCGACCCTTCCCGCATTGTCGCCCGGCGTTTATCTTTTGCGCTATCAATCGGAAAGCGGATTTTCTGATGTGGTCCGGCTGCATGTGAAATAAGTGTGAAAATACTTACAGATTGTTTGTGGATTGGCGTAATTATTTTAAATTCGTAGATATTGCGCAGTCAGAAGATTGTCGTACTGATGATTTGTTACCTTATTAATTTTCAATATGGAAGCCAACGTACAAATAGATCACCTCGATAAGAAAATTTTAAGTCTCATAACCAAAAATGCGCGCATTCCTTTTCTGGAAGTAGCCAGAGAGTGCAAAGTGTCCGGCGCAGCCATTCATCAACGGATACAACGTTTGATGAACATTGGGGTAATCAAAGGTTCTGAATTCGTACTTAATCCTTCTAAAATTGGTTTTCATACCTGTGCTTTTATGGGTATTTTTCTCAAAAAAGCCAGTTTGTTCGATAAGGTGGTGCAAATGCTGGAACAGGTTCCGGAGATTGTAGAGTGCCATTACACCACGGGTCAATACGCCATCTTCATTAAAATTTATGCACAAAGCAACGAGCATTTAAAGCGCATTTTGCACGACAAGTTGCAGTCCATTCCCGGAATTTCTTCTACCGAGACCATTATCTCACTCGACGAATCGTTTAAGCGGCAACTACCCATTGAGTAAGCGGTAAGGCGTGTTATCCGGTTCAGGTCCAAATTCAAAATCAAGTCGCCCCATTTGAACACCATGCTGACCAGAGTGCAAGATTAGGATTTCTTTTCCGACTGCATTTTGGGTCAGCAAGGGACGTTCCATAAAGCTGTGGGTATGGCCGCCAAGAATAAGATCTATATTTGTTGAATGGGCAGCCAGTTGCATATCGTCATAGCGTCCCCGGTCCATCTGCAAGCCCAGGTGAGACAGGGCCACGACCAGATGGCAGCCCTGTTGCTTTAAATAAGCAGCGGTTGCCTCCCCGGTCTCCAGAGGGTTGCTCCATTCCATTCCACTGTAATTGGAAGCGGCAATGAGACCTTTAGGGTCTATGCCCAGACCTAGTACGCCAATTTTAACCCGTCCTTTTTGAAATATTTTCCAGGGGATGGTTTTTCCCTTGAGTGCCGTGTTTTCAAAATGGTAGTTGGCACTTATAAAGGGAAAATCGGCATGCGGCAGCAGTTGATTCAGTGCTTCCAGTCCATTGTCAAATTCGTGGTTGCCCAGGGTTGCTGCATCGTAGCCCATGCGCGACATCAGTTCAAATTCCGGTTGCCCCTTGTAAAAATTAAAATAAGGCGTTCCCTGCAGGATGTCGCCTGAGTCGAACAGCAAAACGTGTTCGTTTTCTGTACGGATTTTTTGTATTTGTGCTGCTCGTTGTGCAAAGCCGCCTTTACCCGGATAGCGAGGATGATCATTGGGAAAGGGGTCTATACGACTGTGCAGATCGCTGGTATGCAGGATGACAATTCGGGTGCTGCCTCTTTTAAAAAAGGCTTCTCCCGACAGAGGAAAAGCCAGGAGGGCGGCTCCTGCCAGACTCTTTTTGATGAAACTTCTTCTGCTGTTCATGCTTTTATGGCTTAGCGTAAATCTTTAATGCGCGTTGAAAATTGATGGGGGACTTTCTTGTTGGCTGAGGCGTAGGCTTGCAGCTTTTCGATAATGATGTCGCGAATGGCGTAGTTGGAACTGATGATGGTGTCTGCTTCGCTTAGCATGCTGTAGCCATCGCCGCCCTCAGCCAGGTAGTTGGAAGTGAATATCCAATAATACTCATTTGTTTGCAAGGCCTTACCATTGATGCGTATGTTCCGGGTACCGTCGGGTGTGAAATCACAGGTGGCACCGGCCAATCCGTCTCCGTTTTCACTGTAGATGTGGTCAAAAAGAGCGATGGTCTGCCGGCCATCCAGCAAAACGGCAGTCAAGAGGTTCTCAAAGGGCATGATTTCAAAAGCATGCCGCCTGAGCACCTTCCCCTGAGGGAGGGGACTGCGCAGTCCCCTACTGTTGATAAGTGCAATTGCCGGGTGGGTAGGGAGGCTGGCTTCGTGAATAAACGCCAAACCCTGTTCCAGCACCATATCGGCCACCAGGGAGGTTAGGGGACTTTCAGGCTTGGTGGAGGTCAGGCGTTCCTCGCTGTATACGAGTACTTCGTTCATAGCCTCGTTCAGCGCGTCGCGATAGGGTTGGATGTAGGCAAGGAGCGCCGTGTCGGCCAAATCCGGATCGTCCAGTTCGATGATTTCGAAATGTTGGAGGCGATGGGATACGGGCGGGGATTGACAGGCAGCAGTAGCCAATAAAAGCAGCAGCAGGAATTGAAAAAGAACCTTCATAGGGATCGATTTTTGCCTTAAAAATAGGGATTTTAGCATCCTAAGCATTAATATTACCTTATCATTTTAAGAACAAACATGACGTACAATAAGTTTGAATCTATTTTTGGTCTTCGGCCGCACAGCTCCTGGCAGCCATTTTTTGATGCAGAAGTCCTGGCCCATCTTACCGAACTTGCCCGGAAATTAGAACATGATGGTCCGCTAAGTCCCCCCTTTAACGCCATGCTTCGGTTTCTGGAGCTTGATTTACAGGCTGTCAAAATCGTTGTGCTGGGGCAGGATCCCTATCCGCAGGAAGGGGTGGCTACCGGCAGGGCCTTTGAAGTCGGACCACTGCAATCGTGGTACACACCTTTTAGAAACACGAGTCTCCGAAATATTGTCCGTGCGCTTTATGCTGCACAAAACAAGCGCATTCTTACTTTTAAAGAGGTTTTGTCAGAAATGCGTGCCGGCCGTTTTGAGCTTGCTCCTCCAGCACAGCTGTTTAAGCAATGGGAACAACAGGGTGTTTTGCTCATCAACACTTCTTTTTCTTGTCGCATAGGTGTTCCTGGCAGTCACGCTGCCCTTTGGGCGCCTTTTACGCGGCAATTATTGGCTTATATTCATCGCTTACGACCCGATTTGCGCTGGTTGCTGTGGGGCAAACACGCCCAGGGAGTAGTTGCCCATTTGTCCGGACTCCAAAAAATTGAGAGCCGACACCCGATGATCTGTCAGGATCATCCCGATGATTTTTTGTTTGGCAGAAACCCTTTCGCCAAGGTCTCCGATATTGATTGGCTGGGATGCCCTTAGAAGTAGCGAATGGACTTGGTGGTTCCGTCGTCGCCGGATTTCCTTTTTGTGAAGAATTCCCGGTCGAGATTGGGAATGATGGGGCCGTACAAATCAAATGAGAGCGTAATTTCCTGGCTGCTGCTCAGATTCAGGGGTTGGTTGCCCAGAGGGTAGTCGTACGAATAGGTAAGCCTAAGGTTTTCGTTGATTTGCACGCCCGCTATCAGCGCAAAGGCCTGGCTCATCCGCCAGCTGCCACCCAGCGAGAAGCGCCCCGCATAATGGTAGCTCAGGTTAAAATCAATGGCGTTTTCCAATCCTTCTTCCACGCGAGCCAATAGGGCTACACTTACATTATGGTCATAGGCCAGTCCAATATCCGTGCCGGCCGTAAAATAGTAGACTTGATTGCGTTGGTATTGCAGGTTGTTTTCTCCTTCAAAATCGAGTCGCGCAGGTAAAATGCCCGGCATGGAAAAGCCCAAATGGTACCAGGGGGAATGTAAAACCAGGCCTGCTCCAAACACCGGGGTGAAACCATTCTCTATGTTGGCTTGAAAATTGGGGTCGTTGGCCTCATTGAGCGCCAGTCGATTGAGTCCCACCCAGTGATTACCTACTCCGGCATTGATGCCTGCCGACA
>DUOK01000193.1 GCA_012838865.1 Bacteroidales bacterium
AGTTCTCTGGCTCCCAATAAATGATGTCACCGGCCAACACCAGAATGTCACCAACTGCTTGGATGGGATTGTCAGCCAAAAACTTTTCGTTTTGAGCAAATTCGAGGTGTAAATCGGAGCAGTATTGGATTTTCATAGGAGTGGGGTGTGGCTGTAATGGGGGAGAATTACTTCCCGATACAAAAGTGCTTGAAGATGTTGCCCAGTATTTCGTCGGTGGAGATTTGACCGGTGATGCTGCCGATGTAGTGGAGTACTTCGCGGATGTCCTGGGCCAGGAAGTCGCCGGAGATGCCGTTTTGGAGGCCTTCTTTTACGCGCTGGAGGCTGATGAGGGCCTGGCTGAGGGCTTCGTGGTGGCGGGCGTTGGTGACAATTATTTCGTCGTTGTCGATGGCCTGGAGATCGACGCTTTTAAGCAGTTCACTGGTAAGCTGGTCGAGGTTGTGGCGGTGCTTGGCCGAAATGGCTACGATGTTGTCGCTGCCGCTGAGTTCGCTGAAGGCGGCTTTGGAGAATTTGGTTTTGAGGGTTTCGGGATTGCTGAGGTCGGTTTTGTTGACGACTACAAGGAGCTGTTGGCGCTGGGGATCGGTTTTTTGCCGAATGTCGCTTACGACTTCGTGAATTTTATCTTCGGGGTCGTTTACGTCGACCAACAATAGGACGATGGCGGCTTGTTTTACTTTGTTGTAGGTGAGGGCGATGCCCATGTTTTCGATTTGGTCGGCGGTGCTGCGAATGCCGGCGGTGTCGATGAAGCGGAAGGAGATGCCGCCGAGGTTGATGCTGTCTTCAATGGCATCGCGGGTGGTGCCGTGTATGTCCGATACGATGGCGCGCTCTTCGTTGAGCAGGGCGTTGAGCAGGGTGCTTTTTCCGGCGTTGGTATGCCCAACGATGGCAACGGGGATGCCGTTTTTAATGACGTTTCCGAGCGAAAAGGACTGAACGAGGCGCTGCAGGTGGGCTTCTAATTCGTTGACGAGGGCGGCGAGTTCGTCGCGGTTGGCAAATTCTACGTCTTCTTCGCTGAAGTCGAGTTCCAGCTCTACGAGGGAGATGAACCACAGGAGGCGTTCGCGCAGTTGCAGCAGGGCAGAGGAGAAGCCGCCGCGCATTTGTTGCAGGGCTACTCTGCGCGCAGCTTCGCTGCGGGCAGCTATGAGGTCGGCCACGGCTTCGGCCTGACTCAAATCCATTTTTCCGTTTAAAAAGGCGCGCTGGGTAAATTCTCCGGGTTGGGCCAGTCGGGCGCCTTGTTGGGTGAGTAGTTGCAGCAGCTGTTGTTGTATGTAGGGGGCGCCGTGACAGGCAATTTCTACCACATCGTCGCCGGTAAAGCTGTGGGGGGCTTTAAATACGGTGAGCAGTACTTCGTCCAGATCTTTTTCTCCGTCGTTGATGCGGCCAAAATGCACGGTGTTGCCGGCTTGTTCGGCTATTTTTTTGCCTTTACGGGCGGGTAAAAATATTTGGTCGCAAATGGCAAAGGCCTGGGGGCCGGCCAGGCGGATTACGGCAATGGCGCCCATGCCCTGGGCGGTTGATATGGCGCAAATGGTGTCGCTTTGGTTCATGGAACTGACTTTTCGGCAAAGTTAAGCTTTATTTTTTTGTGAACCATTGGGGCTTGCTGGTGTTATAAAATAATGTTATTTTTAACGGGAAATGGAACCAAATAAATAAAGGACATATGAGTGTATTGATTGATCAGCATTCTAAGATTATTGTACAGGGCTTTACCGGCAGCGAAGGGACTTTCCATGCCGGACAAATGTTGGAGTACGGCAGCGATGTGGTAGGGGGCGTAACCCCGGGCAAGGGCGGTTCGGTGCATTTGGGCCTGCCGGTTTTTAATTCGGTGGAGGAAGCGGTTAAGGCGACCGGTGCCGATACTTCGGTGATATTTGTGCCCCCGGCTTTTGCGGCGGATGCCATTATGGAGGCGGCCGATGCGGGTATTGCGGTAATTGTAGCCATAACTGAGGGCATTCCGGTGGCCGACATGATTAAGGCCAAGGCTTTTTTGGCCGACAAGCAGGTGACGCTGATTGGCCCCAACTGTCCCGGTGTTATATCGCCCGGTAAGGCCAAGGTGGGCATTATGCCTGGTTTTATTCACCAGCAGGGCAGCATCGGCGTGGTGAGTCGCTCGGGTACGCTGACTTACGAGGCGGTGGATCAGTTGACGAAGCTGGGATTGGGACAGAGTACTTGTATTGGTATTGGGGGCGACCCGGTGATTGGTACTTCTACTTTGGAGGCGGTTAAGCTTTTAATGAACGATCCGGATACCGAAGGCATTGTGATGATTGGTGAAATTGGTGGCAGCATGGAGACGGATGCGGCCCGCTGGATTAAGGAGCACGGTACCAAGCCGGTGGTGGGCTTTATTGCGGGACAAACAGCGCCTCCGGGGCGCAGAATGGGTCATGCCGGTGCCATTGTGGGCGGTAAGGACGATACGGCTGCGGCTAAAATGGAGGTGATGCGTGCCTGTGGTTTGCATGTGGTGGATTCTCCGGCGGCCATTGGGGCCACCATGCTGGAGGCCCTGAAGGCTCAAAAGGCAGGCTAAGATTAAACAGACTATGGATGAACGGACACTGAAAGATGTGGCTTCGATTATAAAGGAAGCGAAATATTGTATGGCTTTTACAGGGGCAGGGGTGTCTGTGGAGAGTGGTATTCCGCCCTTTAGGGGCGAAAACAGTTTGTGGACGCGCTACGACCCGACCATCTTGGATTTGAAATA
>DUOK01000194.1 GCA_012838865.1 Bacteroidales bacterium
CGCGGCATCTTTCTTAACGACGAAGAACCCGCTTTGGGCGGATGGGTTCGTGAGACCTTTGGTGGTTTTAACGCCTCCTTCTACGAGAAGGTTTATGAGTTGATTTTGCGCATGAAAGGCAATTTCCTGTGGCCCGCTATGTGGGGCAAGGCCCATGCCGACGACGACATCAACAACGCCATTCTGGCCGATGAGTACGGCATTGTCATCAATTATTCGCACCACGAGCCCATGATGCGGGCCCACGTAGAGTGGGCACGCTACGGAGAAGGCCCCTGGGACTATACCAAAAACAAGGAGAAGCTGGATGCCTTTTGGGCAGAGGGTATTGCACGCAACAAGGGCTTCGAAAGCATCATTACCATTGGTATGCGCGGAGATGGTGACGAGGCCATGAGCGACGATCGCAACATCGACCTCCTGACCCATATCGTGGACAACCAGCGCCGCATTATTTCTGAGGAAATGGAGCAACCCGCCGAGGAAGTGCCGCAAGTATGGGCCTTGTACAAAGAGGTGCAGGAATATTACGACATGGGCATGCGGGTGCCCGACGACATTATGCTGCTGTATTGCGACGACAACTGGGGACAGGTGCGCCGTATGCCCACCGATAAGGAACGTGCCCGCAGTGGCGGCCTCGGCATGTATTACCACTTCGACTATGTAGGTGGTCCCCGCAACTACAAATGGCTCAACACCAATCCCCTCCCCAAAGTATGGGAGCAGAACAAACTGACCTACGAGTACGGCATCGACAAACTCTGGGTCGTTAATGTGGGCGATTTAAAACCCATGGAATTTCCCATCCAGTTTTACCTGGACATGGCTTGGAACCCCGATCGTTTTGAGGCAGAGGACATCGCGCCCTACACCGAGCAGTGGGCCCGCCAGCAATTTGGCGCGGAGTACGCCGCCGAAATTGCCGGTTTCATGGCCCGGTACGGAAAATTTAATGGCCGGCGTACCCCCGAGATGCTCGACCAACACACCTATTCCTTAACGGCCTACCGGGAGATGGAAAGAGTGACCGGTGATTATGTGGCCCTGGCCCGGGAAGTGGCTGAAGTAGGAGCGGCCTTGCCGGCTGAGTACCAGGACGCCTACCATCAGTTGGTGCGCTACCCTGTGGAAGCCATGGCCAATTTGTACCAACTCTATTTTGCCACAGCCCGCAACCACTGGTATGCCGGTCAGCAACGGGCCCTTACAACTGCCCTAGCCGACAGTGTACAGCATTTTTTTGTGCAGGATTCGCTGATGACCCAATACTTTCATCAGGAGATGGCCGATGGCAAATGGAACCATATGATGGCCCAAACCCGCATTGGCTATACCTACTGGCAGCAGCCCGAGTACAATGTGCAGCCTGAGGTAAAGACTTTCTCGCCCCTTTTGGGTGCCCATCCCGACCTGTATGTAGAGGGACAGGAGCAGAGCTGGTCGGCCGACCACAACCGGCTGCCCGAATTCGATGCCTTTAAGCAACAGAGCCATTACCTGGAGCTCTTCAACCAGGGCGATACCCCCTTCAAGTACCGCATTAAAGCCAAAGATAAGTGGGTCCGCTTCAGCAGCGCCAAAGGCAGCGTGGAACAGCAGGAGCGCATTTTGGTAAGCATCGATTGGAGCCAGGTGCCCTTCGGGACCCACAGCACCCAAATCGAAGTCAAGGCCGGCAAGCGCCGCATGCCTGTAGCACTCAGCGTGTGGCATCCTTCCCCGGCAGAAAGCGCCGATATCAAAGGCTTTGTAGAAAGTGATGGCTGTATCGCCATGGAGGCCTCCGGTTTCACGGTATCCCGCACCGTAGAGGGCATCAACTGGCAGGTAGTGCCCGATTTGGGGCGTACCCGCGACGGTCTGGTTGCCCAGCCCTACCGTGTGGCAGAACAAACACCCGGAGAAGGTCCTTCGGTGACTTATCCCGTTTACCTGCGTCAACCCGGCAAGATTAAAGTCTACGCCTATTTTTCACCCACCCTCAATTATCCGGGGGCTGAGGGACTTAAATACGGCTTGTCGTTGAACGATCAGGAAGTGGAAGTGGTTAATGTGCATGAAGACGAATCGGACCGTGCCTGGGAGCAGTGGGTCGGCAACGGCATTATGGTCCACCTTAGCGAGCACGAAGTGGAGCGTGCCGGCAAGCAGGAACTGCACTTTCACATGGTCTCGCCCGGTTTGGTTTTGGAGCGCCTGGTCATCGACACCGGAGGTTTAAAAGAGAGCTATTTGGGTCCTGAGGAGAGCCATTTTGTCGAATAGATGAAGAATGTTTGCAACAGATTAAAAATCAGGGATATGAAGAAGAGTAAGATAGGATGGATTTTAGGTCTGCTTTGGATCGCTTTAGCGGCGCAGGCAGAAAGTGGAGCCGATTTGTGGTTGCGTTACCAGGCACTGCCGGAGGCCACCGCCCAACAGTATACGCAAGCCTTGAAAACAATTCTGATAGCAGGCAGCGATGAGCTGCAACAGGCTGCCGGAAACGAGGTGCAAAATGGCTTTCGTGGACTCACCGGACAAAACCTTAGTGCTGCCCGTCGCATAGGCGACGGCACCCTCGTTATAGGAACAACGGCAGATCGTGTGATTGCCGACTTAAAGCTGGATGGACTGGACGACCTGGATGAAGAGGGTTATGTGCTTCGGACTGTGGCCGTGCGTGGCGGAAAAGCCACCGTAGTGGCTGGTCGCACCTCGGCAGGGGCCCTGTATGGCAGCTTCGATTTACTGCGACGGATGCAAAGCGGAGAAGGGATTGCGGCACTGGATGTTCGGGAAGAACCCGCATTTCAGTTGCGTTTGCTCAATCATTGGGACAATCTCAACGGCAGTGTAGAGCGTGGTTATGCCGGGCATTCCATTTTCTGGAACCGTGAAGCGTCGTTTGAAGAGCTGAAAGCGCACTACCTGACTTATGCCCGGGCCAATGCTTCCGTAGGCATCAACGGAACCGTGCTTAATAACGTGAATGCCAGTCCCGAAGTCCTAAGCGCCGATTATCTTCAGAAGGTGAAGCAGTTTGCCGACTTGTTTCGTCCATACAACCTGAAGGTGTATTTGTCGGTCAACTTTGCTTCTCCGGCGGTGCTGGGTGGACTCGAAAACTCGGATCCTATGAACGAGGCGGTGCAGCAATGGTGGAAGGACAAGGCCGGGGAGATTTATTCCATGATTCCTGATTTTGGCGGATTTTTGGTTAAGGCCAACTCTGAAGGGCAGCCGGGCCCCATGGATTACGGGCGTACGCATCAGGACGGTGCCAATATGCTGGCCCGTGCCCTGCAGCCCCACAACGGAGTGGTTATGTGGCGTGCCTTTGTGTATGAACCCGACAACGACGACCGCGCCAAGCAGGCCTATATGGAGTTTATGCCCTTTGATGGTAAGTTTGAGGACAACGTGGTGGTCCAGGTCAAAAACGGCCCCATCGATTTTATGCCCCGCGAGCCCTTCAGTCCCCTCTTCGGCGGTATGCAAAAGTCGCCCGTTATGATTGAATTTCAGATTACTCAGGAATACCTTGGACACTCCACCCACCTGGCCTATCTCTCCACCATGTGGAAAGAAGTGCTCGATGCCGATACCTGGGCCAAAGGCCCCGGTTCTACCGTAGCCAAAGCAACAGACGGGAGTTTGTTCGGTCATGAACTCAGTGCCATTGCCGGGGTCGCCAACATCGGAAGAGTAGAGAACTGGACCAGTCACCATCTGATACAGAGCAACTGGTATGCCTTTGGTCGCCTGGCATGGGACCATCAACTCAGCAGCGAAGGCATTGCCGATGAATGGATAAAAATGACTTTTACCCACGACCCCTACTTTGTTTCCACTCTTAACGA
>DUOK01000195.1 GCA_012838865.1 Bacteroidales bacterium
AGTGCTGATATGAAAGTAATTACACTAAACAAACTAACTGCTAAACTGAAAGTGAAGTGCCTTGAAATCCCGCACTACGCATAGCCGAGACCGTTAGCGGCAACCCGTTGTGAATTGCTTTGACTCCGTCGATCTTCAATTCAAATTGTATCTTTGAGGAACTGGTTTCTCTTTTTAAAGCGGGGCAAAGCAATTTGTCTCGCTTTGTTGTTTTCTTAGCGTAAGTTTTATTTACGGCTTTTTTATGAAAAGAATTGGATTGTTGTCGGATACGCACGGGTTTTTTGACCCGAAGTTTTTGGATTTGTTTGCCGAGGTGGATGAGTTGTGGCATGCGGGGGATGTGGGCTCGGAGGCGGTGCTGGATGTGATGGAGGATTTTAAGCCGGTGCGGGCGGTATATGGCAATATTGATGATGCACAAATGCGGCGGCGGATTCCGGAGTTTCAGCGTTTTGTGTGCGAGGGGGTGGATGTTTTGATGACGCATATTGGGGGCTACCCCGGTAATTATTCGCCACAGGTTAAGGGGAAGATTTATGCGAAGCCGCCTAAGTTGTTCATCAGCGGGCACAGTCACATTTTAAAGGTGGTGAACGATCCGGCGCTGAAGTTGCTGCATGTGAATCCGGGTGCGGCGGGTATCAATGGTTTTCATCAGGTGCGTACTGCTGTGCGTTTTGTGCTCGATGGGGGCAACATCAGGGACATGGAGGTGATTGAGCTGGCCCGGCGCTAGACACTGGTGGTACGGCCTCTTTAAACTTTTGGGGTTTTTGCTTCGGGGTGTGGACTTTTTTTAATACTTTGGGGTAATTCGTTTCGACTATGATGAGTACCCTTAAGTATTTTAACCGCGACATCAGCTGGCTGGCGTTTAACTACCGTGTGCTGGAGGAGGCGAAGGACCGTTCGCTGCCTTTGTACGAGCGGCTGAAGTTTCTGTCGATTTACTCGTCGAATCTGGATGAGTTTTACAAGGTTAGGGTAGCGGAGTACAAATACAATGTGGACCCGGAGGAGCTGGAGGATATGAAGGGGGCTTCGCCGGTGAAGGTCTTGCGTGAGATCAACCGGATAGTGGATGAGCATTTGCAGGAGTTCAGTCGTATTTTTCATGGCGAAATTTTGGCGGGTTTGTACCAGGAGGGCTTGATGCTGTACCAGGGCGATGTGCCGCCGGATGGGGATCATCAGCGTTTTATTCGTGATTATTTTTACCGGGAGGTGATTCCGTACTTGCAGCCGGTTTTGCTGACGAAGGGTACGCGCTCCTTTTTGCGTGACAATAGGCTGTATTTGGCGATTAAGTTGTTTCGTAAGAAGGGTAAGGAGGAGAAGGGGGATAAGAAACGGAGGGCGCGTTATGCTATTGTGAAGCTGCCGACGAATGATTTGCCGCGTTTTATCCGTTTGCCGGATAAAAACAGGCGTTTTTATTATGTGTTTCTCGACGATTTGGTGCGCTTTAATTTGCAGGAACTTTTTCCGGGTTACGATATTGAGTCGAGCTATTGTGTAAAGATGTTGCGCGATGCCGATTTGGGTATTTTGGATGAGTTCAGTGGCAATTTGGTGGAAAAAATCAGACGTAATATTGGGCTGCGCAAGGTGGGTGAGCCGACCTTGTTTACTTACGACCGGGCTATGCCGGCTGACTTTTTAATGGTGTTGAAGGATGCCTTTGGTTTGTATAAGGAGGATTTGGTGGCTGGGGAAAGGTATTTGAATTTTCAGGACTTTTTTAATTTTCCGAATCCTTTTGCGCCGGAGCATCAGTTGAATCATCCGGAGCCCATTCGCTTGCAGGAGTTGGAGGAGCATGGTTCGATGTTTGCGGCCATAAAGGAGCGCGACCGCATGTTGCATTTTCCGTATCAGTCTTTCGATTATGTGCTGAAGTTTTTGAATGAGGCGGCGCAGGATCCGAAGGTGGTGGAGATTAAGGTGACGCAGTACCGGGTGGCGAGCAATTCGGCGGTGGTAAATTCGTTGATTAGTGCGGCGCGCAATGGTAAGCGGGTAACGGTATTTGTGGAGGTGAAGGCGCGTTTTGATGAGGAGAATAATCTGCAGCTGGCGCGTTTGATGGAGGCGGCGGGTATTCGGATTATTTACAGTTTGCCGGGTTTAAAGGTGCATGCGAAGATGGCCTTGGTGATTAGGCGCAGTGGCGGGGTGCGAAAGCGCTCGTATGCGTACCTGAGTACGGGTAATTTTAATGAGAAAACGGCGCGGCAGTATGCCGATCATGGTTTTTTTACCTGTAAGGAGGAGTACATCTTTGATTTGGAGGAGCTGTTTGAGTATTTTGAGAATCAGGAGATTGTCCCGGTGTTCAGGAAGTTGCTGGTGACGCAGTTTAATTTTAAGCATGAGTTGTTCCGTCGTATTGAGCGGGAGATTGAGCTGGCCCGGAAGGGTAAGGAGGGCTACATTTTTCTGAAGATGAACGGAATGCAGCACAAGCCCTTGATCAACAAGCTGTATGAGGCGAGTGAGGCGGGGGTTAAGATCGATTTGATCATCAGGGGCATTTGCTGTCTGGTGCCCAACCAGCCTTTTAGTAAAAACATAAGGGTGCTGCGTATTGTGGACAGTTACCTGGAGCATGCGCGTATGTGGGTTTTTGGCAACAACGGCAAGCGGGAGGTGTTTTTGACTTCGGCCGACTGGATGAACCGCAATGTGATGCGGCGGATTGAGACGACTTTCCCGATTGAGGATGAGCGGATTCAGGAGGAGTTGTTTGACATCATTAATTTGCAGCTGCGCGATAATGTGAAGGCGCGTATGCTGAATGAGCATCTGGGGCACGATCCGGTGGATACGGGCGACAGTGAGCCGGTGCGTGCACAATGGGATACCTATAAAATGCTGGCGGACCGGGAACGGAAGTCTGGCAATAACCTATACCTATGAAGAGATTGATTTTGGTACGACATGCCAAGACGGAGGCGCTGACCGATGCGCAGTCTGATTTTGAGCGTAAGTTGAAGAAGCGGGGACACAGCGATGCCGATTTGGTGGCGCGCGATTTGTTGGTGCGCGCTTTGCGCCCGGAGGTGCTGATCAGCAGTCCCGCCGTTAGGGCTTTGCAAACGGCCGATATTTTTGCGGGTGTTTTGCAGGTGCCGGTGGAAGGACGCCACGAGGCACGTTTTCTTTACGATGGCGACACTACGGCCGGTATGTTGGAGCAGCTTTCGCGTTTGGCCGATGGGGCCGATACGGTGATGGTGGTGGGTCACAATCCGGATATGGCTTCGCTGAGTATGCGCCTGACGCAGGAGCACTTTTTCCATTTCCCGACTTGTGCGGCTGTGGTGATCTCTTTTGACATTGAGAGCTGGGACGAGATGAATGTGGGAATGGGACGATCGGAGTATTTTATTTATCCGAAGGCGCTGAAATAGCCCGAAGTTCGCATTTGTTTTACAGGTAGATTTTGCAGGGCAGTCGGAACAGGAAGGTGGCGCCTTGGTTTTTTTGTGATTTTACCTGTATGTCTCCTCCCATGAGTTGTACCAGACTCTTGGTGATGGCCAGGCCCAGTCCGGTGCCGCCCATATTGCTGCTTTCGTGTGGGTCGATTTGTCGAAAGCGCTCGAAAATCAATTGCTGGTGTTCGGGGGCGATGCCTTTTCCGGTGTCTTTTACGCTGAAAGTCACCAGGTTTTCGTCTTCCAGCTGGTAGCTTAGGGTGATGCTGCCTTCCTGGGTGAACTTGATGGCATTGCTGATGAGGTTGGTCAGTATCTGTTCTATTCTGAAAGGATCTCCTTCCATCATAAGCTTGGTGCTTAGGCTGCCTTTGTGAATGTGGAAGCGCAGGTTTTTGTGCTTCTGATCCATTAGGGTGTGGGCCATGTTCTCGAGCTTGTCAAGCAGGCTGTGCAGGTCGAAGAGGCTGAGGTTGAGTGAGAACTGCCCGGATTCAATTTTGGAGATGTCGATGATGTCGTTGATGAGGGCAAGGAGACTTTCGCCGCTGGAACGGATGAGTTGCAGGAATTTTTGACTGTCGGTGGGGTCGTTCCGTTCTTGCAATAATATGTCGGAGAAGCCCAGGATGGCGTTCATGGGGGTGCGTATTTCGTGCGACA
>DUOK01000196.1 GCA_012838865.1 Bacteroidales bacterium
AGGATGTCGAGCGAAGCCATACGGCTTACCCCCTTCAGTCGCTCATTGTCGGTTTCGCTAAAGTCGAAGCCCAGCTCTTTGGCCAGTTTTTTCCAGGCGATGTAATGGTATTTGGCGGTGTCGACTATAACGCCGTCCAAATCGAACAAACAGGCTTTAATCATGACTTTTCGGTTTTAAGGGTGGGCTGGTCGTCTACAAAGCGCACGGCCAGGGCAGCAATCAACAAACTTACGCCGGCAATAACCAGCGCAAAAACCGCCTGCGAGTCGAACAATCGCTTTACAATGGGTCCGCCAAATACCCCATTCACAATCTGTGGCATGGTGATAAAAAAGTTGAACAGGCCCATGTAAATGCCGTATTTGGCCGGGGGCAGAGAGCCCGCTAAAATGGCGTAGGGCATCGACAGGATGCTGGCCCAGGCCACTCCGATGGCCAACATCGGTGCGATGAGCCACAGCGGATCGCTGATGAAATAAATGGACAGAAGTCCCACCGCCCCTGTGGTCAGTGCAAAAGCATGCGTGTTTTTTCGGCCAATTTTTCCTGCAATAAAAGGCAGGGCCATGGCAAATACTGCCGCTACCCCGTTGTATACCCCAAACAACACGCCTACCCAGTTGGCCGCATCGTTGTATAGCGCAGAGGAAGTGTCGTTGGCCGGCAACTGGTAAACATGCTGCGCAATGGCCGGGGTAGTAAATACCCACATGCCAAATAAGGCCAGCCACGAAAAGAACTGAACAAGCCCCAGTTGTTTCATGGTTTTGGGCATGGCTGCAAAGTCACGAAAGATCTCCATCAGTCCGTTCTGCTTTGGCTTGTCGCTGTCCTCTTCCTCAGTCAGACCGTATTCCTTCAGCTGAGCAGGGGAGTATTCTTTGGTGGTAACAACCGTCCATATAATGGCGGCCAGTAATACGGCCGCACCCACATAGAAGGAAAGGATTACGTTAAAGGGAACAGCTCCTTCTTCAGCCACCTTGGAAACCCCAAGCCATTCGGCCAGCACATAAGTAATCCAGGATCCTAAAACGGCCCCAATCCCTATGAGTGTCGTCTGTACCGAAAAGCCCATCGTGCGTTGCTCGTCGGGCAATTTGTCGGCCACCAAAGCTCTAAACGGCTCCATAGAAATGTTGAAGGAAGCATCCATAATCATCAGCATGCCGGCCCCTACAAACATCGGTGGAATGAACGCTGCCAATGAGCCGGAGTTGGGCATGAAAATGAGCGCCAGCGCCGCAAATATGGCGCCAAATAAAAAGAAGGGACGGCGCCTGCCCAGGCGCGTCCAGGTACGATCGCTGTAATGGCCCACGATGGGCTGGACCAGCATACCGGTAATAGGAGCTGCCAGCCAGAACCAGGATAAATGTTCAACATCGGCACCAAAGTTTTGCAGGATGCGGCTGGCATTGGCGTTTTGCAAGGCAAATCCAAACTGGATGCCCAGGAAGCCGATGCTCATGTTCCAAATCTGTCCTACAGACAAGTGGGGTAATTTCTTCATCTCTTTTATCGTTTACGGTTAATGGCGACAGGCAGCGTATTGCCTTAACACGACAATACAATGATGTATGCCACATTCAGCACATCAGTTTGTAGAAATCAGAAAGTAAAGTACAAGACAAGCTCGTTCCGAAAGGAACGACAAGAGAAAGTTAATTGAAAAGAATTCCCGGTTCTTTGAAGCAAAATTAAGCTAAAATTCACGTACTGTAAACACCTGAACAACTTTTTATCAAGGCGCTGCTGCTCCCTTATGTTGTCAATGCCTGATTTCAATCGTTTGCGGGGCCGAATAAAAAAGTTTAAGGATTTTAAATTAAGTAGTTACATTGTTTTACGCAAACGGTTTCGGAATAACTAGCGGGTTGTTTTGCGACGGACCAGCGAGGGGGTGATGATTTTTGTTTGGTTGTTGATTAAGGCACCTGGGTTTTCGAGACGTTGAATGAGCAGGCGCACCGCTTCACGTCCCATTTCATAGCCTTTCTGCTCTAAGGTGGTAAGGGGGGGACTGGCGATGGTGGCTATGGGGCCGTCGCCAAAGCCTACTACAGAAATGTCCTCAGGAATTCGATAGCCGTTTTCCTGTAAAACCTGCATGACTGCGATGGCTGTGCTGTCGTTGACCCCAAAAATACCGTCAATTTGCGGCGCCAGGGTCAGGATGTGCTGGCGCATACTCATGACCTCCTCGCGGGTGTCACACTTTAAAACCAGGTTTTCGTCCAAGGGAATTTTGTGGTTCTTAAGCGCCTGAACATAGCCTTCATATCGATTTTTTCCGATCAACAAATGGCGGGGCGCGGCCAGGTGTAAGATTTTTTGACAGCCGGTTTCAATCAAATGGGTGGTGGCAATGCGGGCGCCCTCAAAATCGTCGGTAATCACCCGGTCGGTATCCAGCTCGTCACAAATACGGTCGAAAAAAACCATAGGGATGCCGCTGTCGAGCGCATTGTGTAAATGATTGAATTCCCGTGTGGTTTTACTTATCGATACCAGGAGACCGTCTACCCTGTGGTCCAGTAAGGCCTGCAGGTTAATGACTTCCCGGTAGAAGTTTTCGTTGGACTGACAAATCATCATGGTATAACCTTCGCCATAGGCCAGGTCTTCCATGCCGCTGATGACCGAAGAAAAGAAGTGATGCACGATTTCCGGAATTACCAGGCCCAGGGTGTTGGTCTTCTGCTTTCTCAGGCTGAGCGCCAGTGCGTTGGGCCGGTATTTCACCTTTTCTGCAAAAGTCTTAACCAGGTTTCTGGTTTCCTCGCTGATGTCGGGGTGGTCTTTGAGCGCCCGAGACACCGTAGAGGGAGAAACGCCAAGCATTTTGGCAATGTCCTTGATGGTAATGTGGGTTGGTTTCATAGCGAACTTTTTTCTGTTGCGGAATTTAAAGTGTAAGCGTTTCGTTAAAAACTGTTAAGGTTTCGCGCTGTGCAAATATATAAACAATCGATTTAATATGGTTTGAATGTATTGTTTTAATAAGTTGTTTTTTAGAGTCCTGTCAATGAGTGTTTTGAATGATTGTCTGTGGGTTTTGAGCAAAATGCTTTTCTTTCCCCTGATTTTCGAATTCGTTTAAAACATGTTATATAACATATAAAAATTTCCGCAATCGAATCCGCAACCGTTTGCGGATTCGATTGCATTAAAACGGCTGTAAAAATTTGGGTATCAGTGTTAAAGAGTGTTTCATTTTGCTTGTAAAAGGGCTTATCTTTGTTGCGATGATTAACGTGATTATCAGGTACAAGTTATTGTTAATTGAATATCCCCGGTGGACCTGCCGGCCGACAAACGTGTTGCTGCAGGTTACAAAATTCAGTTCTTAAAATTTTATTAAAACTAGGTTTATGAAGAAGATGTTAATCAAACAGAAGTTTCTGTTGCTTCTTTTAGGGTGTATGCTCCCTCTTGGAATGTATGCCCAGCAGCTTACCGTATCGGGCACCGTTACCGATGCAACGGACGGCATGGGTTTGCCTGGCGTAACCGTGGTGGTTAAAGGTACACAAACAGGTACCATTACTTCACCCATGGGTGACTACAGTCTGCAGGTCAATGTAGGCGATGTGCTGCAGTATTCTTTTATTGGCTTTAATGCCGAAGAACGAAATGTTGAAGCCGGCGTGACCCGTTTGGATGTGGCTTTAAGTACTAGTGTGATAGGTATGGACGAGGTGGTTGTGATTGGCTATGGATCGGTTCGTAAATCCGATGCTACCGGCTCTGTCGATGTCGTGAGTGCCAAAGACTTCAACCGGGGTGCCATTACCTCTCCGCAGGATTTGTTGGTAGGTAAAAGTGCCGGGGTGGTAATCACCAGTTCAGGCGGAGCTCCCGGCAGTGGTTCAACCATCCGGGTTAGAGGTGGTTCTTCCCTGAATGCTTCCAACGATCCGCTGGTGATTGTGGATGGCGTTCCCCTGGATAATAATAACGTGAGTGGAAGCAGCAACTTTTTGTCTTTCGTTAATCCCAACGACATTGAGACTTTTACTGTGCTGAAAGATGCGTCCGCTACCGCCATTTATGGTTCGCGTGCCTCCAACGGGGTTATACTTATTACTACTAAGAAGGGCCGTGCGGGGACTCCTTTGCGCATTACTTATAATGCCAATACCTCTGTATCCAATGCCATTCGTTATACCGATGTTTATTCGGGCGACGAACTGCGTCAAATTGCAGTGTCGAAACGTGGTCTTTATGGTGTAAGCAATCTCGATAAACTGGGCGGTTACAATACCAATTGGCAGGATGAGATTTTCAGGACTGCACTGACCCACGATCACAACCTGAGTTTTACGGGTTCGG
>DUOK01000197.1 GCA_012838865.1 Bacteroidales bacterium
GTACTTAAAAGATTCGTAATAGCCCTTCCCTCGGGTATAATGCAAGGCGCCATTTAAAAGGATACTGGCCGTAGGTTTGTGCGACAGGTGCAACTGGTAATGGTCCTGCTGATAATTATCGGTTTGATTGTCGTACAAATAACGATTAAAGGTGCGTGCATCCGAAGCGTACAGGTTGGCTGCTTCCTCCGGAGACCAGCCGTCGTCGACGACAAGCTGTTCCATCCCAGCCTGATCGTTTTCCAGCTTTACCTTAGGTACACCATTCCAGGCCTGCATGGTTCTTTCCTGGCCCGAAAAAGTTACCAGACGTACAGAGGTCCGCTCTCCAAACCAGCCGCCCGATAGGTAAAAGGACTTCAAATCCGAAGCAGAGCGATCCACAAATCCATCGGAAGTCACTCTCGACAGCCTTGCATCAAAAGAGAAACCCTTGTCGAGCAGACCGGTTTGCAACTGTACACTGTTGCGCCAGGTACCAAAGGAACCATAGCCATTATCAATCAACACCTGTCGTTCTCCGGCCCCGTTCAGCGTACTGAAATTGACCGAACCGCCAAAAGCAGCCACCCCATTGGTGGAGGTCCCCACACCTCTTTGTACCTGTACCCGGCTGACCGAGGCTGCCAGGTCGGGCATATTAACCCAAAATACACCCTGCGACTCTGCATCATTCATGGGAATGCCATTTACCGTTACATTGATGCGCGTAAGATCCGAACCCCGTATACGCATACCGGTATAACCAATACCTGTTCCAGCATCAGAACTCACGACAAGACCCGGCGTCATATTAAGCAGATAAGGCAGGTCCTGACCAAAGTTCCGCTCGGCCAAATCCTCCTTACTTAACTCACTTTGCGCCACCGGATCGGTTCTTCTGGCACGAATTCCTGCTACGGTTACCTCCCTTGCCATAAAACTGGCCTCTTCCAAAACCAGCTCCAAATCATGGTCCTGTCCCACTTCCAATCTTTGTTGCAAGGCCTCGTATCCCAGAAAGCGTACTTCCAGCATCTGCTTCCCTTCCGCTACCCGGGTAATCACAAAACGACCGTCGTTACCGGTCACCGTGCTAAGCTGTCCCACAAGCACTACGGCCCCGGGCAAGGCCTCACCGGCCGAATTCAACACCACGCCACTTACCTTATGCTGTGCAAAGGCAAGACAAGCTACCGCCCAAAGGGCAGTCAACACAAAAAACTTCTTCATTTTAAAGCAGTTAAGTTTAAACAACAGATTAAAAACAACTGCAATGAGGATGTAATAGGAGATGTAAACCTTCCCTTACCGGCATTACCCGGTCAGGTTCAGAGGGTATGATCTCAGCCCGTTCATTTAGGGCACCCCATTGGCGCTGCAAAGATAAGGAAAAAAGAGTCAGGCCCTCCTCATGCAAAACGATAATCCCTATCCTTACACCCTGCTTTAGCCTGCTTTATTCATAAGCTGTCGTAATAGATAATTTATGAATAATGCAGCTTAGATATGGGCACAAAAAAACCACCTCTGTTCGGAGGTGGTTTTTTTATCCTTCTATTGAAGTCTACTTACTCACTTTCAGGAATTCGCCAATAATGCGTTCCAACTCTTCTTTGGGGAGCAGGCCACGGGCTCCTGCCGGATCTCCATCCATTGGGATAAACAACATGGTAGGATAAGCAGTAACGCCAAAAGCAGCGGCAAGCTCCCTATTGCGCTCTGCATCCACTTTGTAAATCTGAATCTTATCGCCGTATTCTTTCTGCAACTCTACAAGAATGGGGGCCAAGCGCTTGCAAGGACCACACCAATCGGCATAAAAATCGATGATGGCCGGTCTTTCTCCCTTAAAAGCCCATTCCGTATTGTTTCTGTAATCAAAAACCTGATCTACAAAAGCGGCATCATCCAAGGCTATAACATCGTGCTGATCAACGGCAACAGGTGCAGCGACAATCGTTTCGGTTTTGACTTCGGCGCGCGTTCCGGCAGTACATGCCGTTGAGTACACTAAAAAAGCCCCTGCCAAAATTGTGAAAAATAAATATTTCATAAAATCCGGTTTAATCTTTAATTATACTTTTAACGAAATGGGAAACATTTTGTTTGCGCTCTGAAGCTGCTTAACATAGCCTTAAGAACAAAAATCTCCTCCTTCCAAAAACGAAGTGCGCTTACTTTTCGACCTTCAGCACATCACTGATGGCCTTCTCAAAGGTTTCCTTAGGCAAAGCACCCATAGCCATTTGGGGCTGTCCCTCCATGGGCACGAACAAAAGCGAAGGAATGCTCTGGATACCAAAAACGGCGGCCAACTCCTGCTCCTTCTCGGTGTCAATTTTAAAGACGTCCACCTTGCCTTTATACTCCTCGGAAAGCTCGTCCAAAATAGGCGCTACCATTTTGCAGGGTCCACACCAGTCGGCATAAAAGTCAATCAAACAAGGCTTGTCGCCCGAAAACTTCCACTCTTTATTGTTGGCGTAATCAAAAACTTTTTCCTTGAAAGTCTCTGCAGTTAAAAACTCAACCATAATTTCAATTTTTAATGATGATTAATTCTGCGACAAAAATAAAACGAAATAATTTAATTTCCAAATATCTATATTTGTAAATACATCCATACAATGACCGTGCCAAAATTTCGCGGCAAAATGGACAAAAAGCATTAAATTTGCCCACCACTTTCCATCAATATACACAATAACAGGACAGGATGCAAGAACATCTCAACAACCCCGTCTTTAGAATCATCGCAGAAATTGCCGACAAAAAAAACCTTTCCGCCTACGTCATAGGCGGATATGTCCGGGACCTGTTTTTGCAACGCCCCAGCACCGACATCGATGTATTGGTAATAGGAAGCGGCATCGAGCTGGCTACGGAAGCAGCTGCCCACTTGGGCCGTTTGAAAGTGTCGGTTTTCAAATCCTTTGGCACCGCCATGTTTAAACACCGAAACATCGAGTACGAATTTGTGGGCGCCCGAAAGGAATCCTACCAACGCCACAGTCGTAAGCCCATTGTAGAAGACGGCAGTCTCGAGGACGATCAGAACCGTCGCGACTTCACCATCAACGCCATGGCCATCAGTCTCAACACCTCTACTTTTGGTCAGTTGCTCGACCCCTTTAATGGCCGCGGCGATTTGGAGGAACAGTTAATAAGAACGCCTTTGGATCCCTTGATTACTTTCTCAGATGACCCCCTGCGCATGTTGCGTGCCATACGTTTTGCCACCCAGCTGCAATTCCGAATTCACCCAAGCACCTTTGAGGCCATAGGGGCCAATAAAGAACGACTGCAGATTGTGTCGATGGAACGTATTGCCGATGAACTCAATAAAATCATGTTGGCACCACGCCCCTCCATCGGGTTTAAATTGCTGGACGCAACGGGACTGCTCGACCTAATTTTACCGGAGCTCAAGGCGCTCAAGGGCGTGGAAACCATCAACGGCATCTCCCACAAAGACAATTTTTACCACACTCTGGAAGTCCTTGACAACATTTGTGCGGCCACCGACGACCTGTGGCTGCGCTATGCGGCCTTGTTGCACGACATAGCCAAACCGCCAACCAAACGCTTTGACCCCAGACTGGGGTGGACTTTTCATGCGCACAATCACTTGGGACAAAAGATGATTCCGGGCATATTCAAACGTTTAAAACTGCCCCTGAACGAAAAAATGAAGTATGTGCAAAAAATGGTCTACCTGCACATGCGCCCCATTTCTCTCATTGAAGAAGAGGTGAGCGATTCGGCAGTCAGACGCTTGCTTTTTGAAGCCGGAGACGACATTGACGACTTAATGACCCTTTGCGAGGCCGACATCACCTCTAAAAACAGGGAAAGAGTGGAACGCCACTTACGAAACTTTAAGGTGGTGAGACGAAAACTTCGGGAGATTGAGGAAAAAGACCGCGTCCGAAATTTTCAGCCCCCTGTCAGTGGAGAAGAGATTATGGCCACCTTTGGCCTGCCACCCTGTCAGCAAATAGGTGTCATAAAGTCGGCCATCAAAGAGGCCATACTGGACGGCATCATTCACAACGATTACGAAGAGGCCAAAAAGTTCATGCTTCAAAAAGGCAAGGAACTGGGTCTGCAAGCACAAAAACCATGAATCCGCTCAACGCCAACCATTTTTTTGCCCAGCAGAACTATCCGCAAACCCCTGCCGATAAAGGCCCCCTGTTAATTGGGGAAGCTCTGCGCAACGGAGAAAACATGGGGCAGCTGATACGCCTGGCCGGAAATACCGGCTGCAGCAAAGTTTACCTGATCAGAGGGCTTCATCAACCCAACACCGGTAAAATCACCAGAGTATCTGAAACAGCCGGCAAAACAATTCCCTGGGAGTTTATTGATGCAAGCGAATTGATGGAAAAGCTTAGCTCCCGGTATCAACTTGTTGCTTTGGAAACCAGTCCCACCTCCACCAACCTCTTCAACACCCCTTTGCCAGCACATATGGCTCTGGTAGTGGGTAACGAAAGTCAGGGCATCAGCAAAGAACTGCTTCAACAATGCCGGCTCCAGGTGCACATACCGCTCACGGGCCCGGTAAAATCACTCAATGTGGCCCAGGCAGCCGGACTCTGTCTCTTCGAATGGTTGCGGCAGCACATCCTTGTTTAGTGGCCGGCAAAAAAGTTCAAGACCTACGGGCAAATGATCGCTGAAGCCCCCCTGATAACGCATCCCCCGATAGCTGCGCAGTGGTTTAAGGCCCCCATACTGCAAATCTTTCTCCAGCAAAAAATCAAAGTCGAACAAACGTACGGTGGATAAATCGACCTGCAAAAGAGTTTGTTCTTGTACCAATGCTGCAGAAATCAGAATTTGATCAAACAACTGCCAGGTATAGCGGTACTTCAACGAACCGCTGCCAGGAGGCAGCCTGTCCGACAGAGACAATAAGCCGACCTCCGAGCCGGGTTGACCGACACCCAAAACATCGGAAAAAAGGGGAGATTCGGGGGGTTCATTAAAATCACCCATTAAGATAAGCGGCGCATCCATATCCTTTGCCATGACCTGATCTACCAGCATTCTGGTAACATGGGCCGCCTTTTCACGCTTCTTATGAGTGGCTGCTGTTCCGCCATAGCGGGAAGGCCAATGCGCCACCACAACATGAAGGGTATCACAAGCATCAACCACCCCTTGTACATACAACAAATCCCGGGTGGGGCGTTCCCCTTCGTCCATTTCCACAGGAATCGCTTCCGCATGAAGTACCTTAAAGCGATCGCCCCTGTAAAGCAAGGCCACATCCATCCCGCGACTGTCCGGGGAATCAAAGTGTACAAAGCGATAATGAAGATTGGCCAGCCCGGTTTCATAGAGCAAAAGCTGTAACACCCTGCTGTTTTCCACCTCACACAAACCAACAAGAGCCGGTGGATTCCAGGCACCGGTTTGCAAAATTACCCGCTGAAGGCCCCTTAATTTGTCCATCATCCTGCCGTGGTTCCACCTGCGAAGACCATCAGGAGTAAATTCCCTGTCCGGATTCAGGGAATCGACCCGATAATCAAAAAGATTTTCTACATTATAGAATACCACACCAAAACGACCGTCCTCAGGCGAGGCAGCTGCCGGGCCTGGACAAAAGAAGTACAAGTACAGCAGAACAACCCAAAAGGAACATCGAATGGCCATTACTGTTCTTCTACGCGCTCTACAAAGCCCAAATCCGGTAAAATGGCAGCATCAATTCTCAGATTCCCGTGATAATCTTTCGGGTAAAGCCTGGCGCTTTCAAGGTTGCCGTGATCCAGGGCCATCGACAAGGTATCCAACTGATAATTGTAGTCTCCGGGCCTGATAAATAAGGGACTTTCGTTAAGAATAACCTCTTTAAAGTGCTTCGAATTACTCAATACGGCAGGATCCAAGGTTGTCTTAATCAAACTGTGATCAAATAAGTAGTTGACCTGGGTCTCTTCTGAGTCATTCCCGGACTTAACCCTATGCTTAAAATCCAATCCCACCTCGTTGTCATTAACCCCATAAATAATGCAGTTACTAAAAAGTGCCAGCTCCAAATCCACAATATCCTCCTCCCCATCCTCTTCGTTTACATAGTAATTCGAAAGCAAGAGGGCAGGCACCCCACGATAGGGCCAACGGAAGAAATTAGCAATGGTACAGTGATAAAATTCATAATTACCACCCAGGGTTAAAGCTACAGAAGCACTACCACAATCGGCAAACAAACTGTTCCAGGCTACGATAGACGAAGATTGGGCCACCAAACCCTGTTTGGAAATGTGTTCAATCCTGGTGTTGGATAACTTGAGGGGGGGAGTCCCGTCCATCCCCACAGTATCAACAGACAAGCCGATGGTTGCGTTCCGAATGTGGGCATAATCTATTTCATGATTGCGACTGCCTGGCCGTAAAAAAATGCCCCCCCACTGCCCCGCTTGGTCGGCATACCATTCCTCCAAACGCGAGCCACTGAAAACCACAGGCTTTTCCTTCGTCCCCTTCACCTGGAGGGAGGCCTCGTGACTAACCACAAGACTGGCGCCTTTGTAGAAATGCAACTGAGCTCCGGGATCTATGGTGAGCACAGAAGCCGTATCAACGACCAACCAATCGTAAATCAAGTAAGGCTTTTCTGCAGTAAAACGTCGAGTCCCTATGGTACTCTTCCTAAGTAATACCACATCCTGGCCATAGGCCACCAACTTAACACTTTGAATGCGCTCCTTGGTGTAAAACATGATGGAGTCGGTCACCACAAAGGAAGGATCGGCATTGGCCTCAGGATCTATGGTCACCTCCACAAAAACGAAGAGACTGTCTCCGCTGCGAAGCGGAACATCAACAACATCTGGCGAAGACACCCCGTTGACGTTTATTTTGAAAGGCGAACCGTCTCCTCCGGCCAGACGAATGCCATCTATGGTCATATCGCTTCCGTAGGAATTATAAACCCGGAAATGTCTTGTGACTGACCCAATGGAAGTAAAAATGGTATCAAACATCACCGTGTCGGTCGAAAAAGCGATACCCTCCATCCCACCACGGAACATATAGTCCCGTTCGCAACCTGTCACCAGGAGCAAAAAAAGCAAACCCCACAAAACTCGCCTAATCAATTGCATACCATCAAATACAAAAATTCCCGGCAGACGCTGCCCAATACGAAACACTACTTATGGATTTACAAAAGTACAATTAATTTTTACAAAAATTAACTTTGGAGCCTAAAAAAATCATACAAAAAAAGTGTCTCAGCCATGGACTGCATCAAACTCTTTCAACTTTACTACATTTGTTCCTTGCTACTACCAAACATCAGACCAAAAATGGAAGATTTTAAACAGTATCACCCCTTTAAAGCCTGGCAGGATGACCGGCCCTTCACTTTTGATCGTTTTGTTCGCCTCTTGCTCTCCATCGCTACCATAGTTGGCATCGTGTTGATCATCCGGTCTATAAGCAACGTGCTTGTTCCCTTTTTTATTGCCTTATTACTGGCCTATCTGGCTGACCCACTGGTGGCGCTGTTCCAAAACCGGTTGCGGATTAAGCATCGGGGACTGGCTGTTTTTATAACGCTGTTCCTATTCTTAGCTTTGTTAAGTGGCGCACTTTGGTGGCTCATACCCCAATTCCTGACCGAATTAGCGAAACTGGGGAGTCTGGTAAGAATTTATCTTCAAAGTCACAGTTATCAGGATTTCATCCCAGAGAATGTTGACCTCTGGTTGCGCAATTTTTTGGTCAGCGAACGGGTACAAGACTTGCTTAATGCCGAAAACCTGAACCAGGCTGGAGAAGTTTTACTCCGCTCTGCCAAATCCGTTTTCAACAACTCCATCAATATCCTGGCAGGCGCAGCGGGACTCTTACTGATTATGCTCTACCTCTTTTTTATACTGCTCGACTACAAAAAATTGGAGACGGGCTGGCAGAGCCTCCTGAGCGAAAAGCACCGCCCCCTTGCCATCAGCATTTCCAACGACTTAAAAAAAGCCATGCGGGTTTATTTCAGGGCCCAAACAACCATTGCCTTCACCGTGGGCGTACTGCTGGCCATTGGATTTTCGCTCATTAAGCTGCCCATGGCCGTAACCTTAGGGCTTTTTATCGGCTTGCTGAATATTGTTCCCTATCTTCAGGTAGTGGGCTTTATTCCGGCCCTCTTCCTGGCCTTGTTAAAGGCTATGGAGACCGACCAAAGCTTTGGCCAGATAGTCCTCTTGGTTTTGCTGGTTATGGCCGTGGTTCAAATCATCCAGGAGACCCTGCTTATTCCCAAAATAATGGGCAAGGCCTACAATATGAATCCAGCCATCATATTGTTGTCGCTATCGGTTTGGGGAAGCCTCATGGGGGTGTTGGGTATGCTCCTGGCCCTGCCGCTGACCACGCTCATATTCTCCTATTATCGCTTGTTGATTCTGGGGGAAAGCAAGATGCCGGTGCTGCAACAAAAGGAGCAAGAAAACCAAGTGACGCCAGACTCTGATAAAGAATAATTCGAACCAAAAGAGCCCGGCATGCCGGGCTCTTTCATTATTCCTGAAACCGGAAAACTATTTTCCGAGTTTCTCCAATACGTTCATTACTTCAATAACGTGGTCGCGACTGGTCCGCAACAAGGCCATTTCTTCCTCATTCAAATCCAATTCGATCACCTTTTCAACACCGTTCTTGCCTAAAATCACAGGCACGCCCAGGTAGCAATCTTTAATACCATACTCTCCCTCAAGCTTAATGCACACCGGGAAAACACGTTTCTGGTCACGAACAATAGCCTCAACCATTTGTGCAGCAGCAGAACCGGGAGCGTACCAGGCTGAAGTACCCATCAATTTCACCAATTCACCACCACCCACTTTCGTACGCTCAATGATGGCGTCCAATTTGTCGGCATCAATCAATTCGGTTACAGGAATACCTCCTACGGTAGTATAGCGGGGCAGTGGTACCATGGTGTCGCCATGACCGCCCATCAGTACAGCTTGAATGTCCTTGGGCGACACATCCAGCGCCTCCGCCAAAAAAGCACGATAACGAGCGGTATCTAGAATACCGGCCATACCCATCACCTTAGTACGAGGCAGCTTACTGGAAATATGCGCCTGATAAGTCATTACATCCAAGGGATTAGAAACCACAATAATAATGGCTTCGGGCGAATGGGCTACAATTTGCTCGGTAACAGACTTAACAATACCGGCATTGGTTTCGATAAGGTCGTCGCGACTCATGCCAGGCTTACGGGGCAAACCCGATGTAATCACCACCACATCCGAACCGGCAGTGCGGGAATAATCGTTGGTGACCCCAACGGTGCGGGTGTCGTAAAGGTTGATGGGGGCTTTTTGCCAAATATCCAAAGCTTTACCTTCGGCAACGCCTTCCTTAATGTCTACCAGAATCACTTCATTGGCAATCTCGCGATACGCCAGTACGTCGGCACAGGTTGCCCCAACGTTTCCTGCTCCTACAACGGTTACTTTCATCTGTTTATAATTTAGTTAATTCGATTCGTTTGCACAAATATAAACAAGTAAGCTGTATTGCAGAAAATTTTCTTCA
>DUOK01000198.1 GCA_012838865.1 Bacteroidales bacterium
CTGCCAAAAGTCCGCCAATAAATGATCCTGCTGTCTTCATAATATTATATATTTTAAGGTTCAACAAAAAACAGGGTGTGTAATGGCCCTGAAATCAAACACTAATAAATATAGTCAATCCTGGTCACAAAGTCAAATCCCGTTGACAACAAAAAAGGAGTTTAGTGCCCCAAATGCTTTAAAGGTCCTGCGCCTCAAACAGTTTTGGGTTTCACAAAAAGCACAAACAAAGCCTAAAATACATTAACTGCAAATGTGTTGGGTTTTTCTTTATTGGGGACATAATCGGTTTATTTTCTGATTTTTTGGTTGAAAGTCCACCCCCACAAACACCACCGCTATCGCGCTGGTTATGCGAAGGGTATTTATTTACTTGGTGGCTTTGTTTATCTTTACCTGTAAACAAAAATGAGGATATGAATCTGACTACCGCCGGCATAACACCTGAAGAACGACTCGAGATTCTGCGATCGTACCGCAAGCTGCTGCGCGCAGCTGCGGGAATGCTGCAAAGCGAAGATGTCCGTCAGATTCGAAAGGCCATTGAAACGACCCTGGTGAAAAACGGGGTGCTTCGCCTGCCTTCGGGAAAGCCTTCGGTATTGCACTCCCTGGAGGTTGCGCGCATTACTGTGGAGGAGGTGGGCCTGGGAAAAACCTCTCTAATTTGCGCCCTTTTGTACGAAACAGTACGGCAGTCGGCCGTGAGCATCGACGACATACGTAAGCAATTTGGGGAACAGGAGGCCAATATAATGGATGGACTGGTAAAGGTTTTCGACTTGTACCAGACCAATGCTTCCATTCAATCGGAGAATTTTCGTAAGCTCTTGCTGACCTTTGCCCAGGATGTACGGGTGATACTCATAATTGTGGCAGACCGTCTGCACACCATGCGCATGTTGCAACATTACCCCAGGGAGGAGCAGGAGACCATCTCCTCCGAAGTATCCTACCTCTATGCGCCTATGGCGCACCGCCTGGGTTTGTACTCCATCAAGTCCGAAATGGAAGATTTGGTGATGAAGTTTACCAACCGCGATTTATATAAGTTCATCGCCAAAAAACTGAATGAAACCAAGCGTGCCCGGGATAAGTACATTCGCGAGTTTATTGAACCCATTAAAGAAGAGCTTAAAAAGCAGGACCTGAAGTTTGACATCAAGGGCCGTACCAAGACCATCCATTCCATCCACAACAAGATGAAGAAGCAGAAGGTGGAATTTGAGCAGGTGTACGACTTGTTTGCCATCAGGGTGATTCTCGACAGCGAGCTGAAAAACGAGAAAGCCGATTGCTGGAAGGTGTATTCGGTGGTGGCCGATAAGTATCAGCCCAATCCGCGCAGGATGCGGGATTGGCTGTCGGTGCCGAAAAGTAACGGCTACGAATCGCTGCACACCACGGTATTGGGCCCCGAAAACAAGTGGGTAGAGGTGCAAATCCGTACCCGGCGGATGGACGAGGTGGCCGAGAAGGGACTCGCTGCGCATTGGAAGTATAAGGGGGTGAAAGGCGACAGGGGCCTGGATATGTGGTTGGAGAGTATTCGTGAAGTTCTTGAAAATCCGGAGCTTAATGCGATTGACTTTATTGACGACTTCAAGCTGAATTTGTACGATGAGGAGGTATTTGTTTTTACCCCCAAAGGCGATTTAATCCGCCTGCCCAAAGGAGCCACGGTGCTCGATTTCGCCTTTGATATACATTCTGAAGTGGGCAAGAAATGTGTGGGTGCCAAAGTCAACAACAAAAACGTATCTATAAGGCATGTCCTGCAAAACGGCGACCATGTCGAAATCCTTACCACCTCCAATCAGGCGCCCAAACAGGATTGGCTCAATGTAGTGGCCACATCAAGAGCGCGAACCAAGTTGAAGCAGGCGCTGCGCGAAATTCA
>DUOK01000199.1 GCA_012838865.1 Bacteroidales bacterium
CGTCCGGCAATGACGGGACCGGTATGAATACCGATGCGCAGTTCCCAGAAATCCTGATGTTGGGCAATTTTTTGCGCCCGAAGCGCAAACATGTAGGCATGTATTTCCATAGCCACCAGAATCATTCTTACCGAATGTACTCTGCTCTTATCGGGTATGCCACCTGCCGCCATATAGGCATCGCCAATGGTTTTAATCTTTTCAATCCCGTGTTGCTCCACAATGGAATCAAAACGAAAGAAAAAATGATCGAGCTCGTCGATGAGTAATTCGGGATTCAGCTGCTCCACAATACGCGTAAAGCCTTGGATGTCGGCAAACAAAACGGTGACACTTTTATATTTTAGCGAACGCACCTTAGTCTGCTCTCCTTTCTTTACCAACACTTCGGCATCGTAGCCGAGGCGCATGCGTAAGGCCTTCTCTTTTATCCGTAAAGCCTTATCCAGTCGTCTTTGCACCTCCTTCTCAATTCTGAGCAGAAACCAGCGCCGCAACAAATACAAGAGAACGAGCACCGATATCGGCAATAAGACATAGACGAAGAACGTCCCCGAGAAAAAACCGGCCATTCGCACCGGGTTTGGGAACAACCACACAAGCTGAGCTGAAAAAGAAAAAATGCTTGTCACACTATTTGCATCTTGTTTTATACACTACTAGATACAACAAAAGTGGGATTATTGCCACAATTACAGGATGAAAATTTGACTACCGGGCATCAAAAAGAGACCAATACGTTTTTTTGCGAATTTAAATTTTTTTTTGACAAAACTGTGTTACTTTTGCATTTTGTGTTATATTTAGTTGTGGAAACAATCTCTGAATCCTAATGCGTTATGGAAACCCTGAATCACAGTGTTATTGTGCCCTATGATTTCACAGAAGTTGCGATGAACGCCGTAGCTCACGCAGCCAATCTGTGCAAGAACCTGAATACCGGCCTCACCCTGCTCCACATCATTAAAAAAGACAGTGAGAAAAAGGAGATGGAGCAACAGTTGGAGGCCGAGCTTCAAAAGATTCATGAAATCCATAACATTCGACCCAACGGACTCATTCGGGAAGGTTCCATTTTTAAGACCATCAACCAGGTTGCTCACGAAATAGAAGCAACACTCATTGTAATGGGTACGCATGGCATGAAGGGTTTGCAAAAAATCACCGGAAGCTGGGCACTCAAGGTGATTGTTGGTTCAAAAATTCCCTTTTTGGTGGTTCAGGATGCGCCCAAATCAAAGGACGAACCCTTAAAACTGGTGTTCCCGGTAGACTTTAAAAGCGAAAACAAAGAAAAACTCAAGTGGGTACAGTTTATGTCCCGTTATTTTCCTTCCAAAACCCTGCTCTTTTCAGCCAGTTCCAAAGAAGGCGCATTGGACCCCCGCACCAAGGCCAACCTGGTCTTCTGCAAAACCTTCCTGGAAGATAAAAAAATAGACTACGAGTTGGTGCTGGCTAAAAACAGCGCCTCCTTCAGTCAGGAAACCATCGACTTTGCCATAGAAAGAGAAGCGGACATCATCATCATTATGACCACCCGCGACATTGCCTTCCACGACTACGTGCTTGGGGCCCAGGAGCAATACATGATTGCCAACTCTGCGAAAATTCCCGTTATGGTCATCAACCCACGAACCGATTTGATGAAATACGGTTATGGCAATTTCGGATAGACTCCAATGATATAAAAGCAGTCTTCAGTCAGCCCTCCTGCCCAAAAACAGGAGGGTTTTTTGTAGGCCACAAAAGATTGTGAGTTTTTTCGTAATTTCGCTACGCAGGTCAACGCTGGTCTGTTCAAATTGTTATTTTTTATGCAGCTGATTTTTGCTACACACAACCAAAACAAACTGAAAGAACTGCAACAGCTGATGCCCCCGGGTATCGTGCTTCAAAGTCTCAACGACCTGGCTTACACCGATGCCATAGACGAAACCGGGGAGGACTTAGCTGCCAATGCGCTGATTAAGGCCCGAACCATCTACCAACATTTTGGCAAACCCGTTTTTGCCGACGATACCGGCCTGGAAATTACGGCTCTGGGTGGAGCTCCCGGCGTGCATTCGGCCCGCTGGGCAGGACCCGAATGTGACGCCCGGGCAAATGTGCAAAAAATTTTAAAGCAACTCGACGGGCAGAGCCGGCGTGATGCGCGCTTCAGGACCGTAATTGCCCTGATAATAAACGATAAAGAATACTTATTTGAAGGCAGCGTAGCGGGACACATCAGCAAACAACCCACCGGCACAGAGGGCTTCGGTTACGACCCGGTTTTTATTCCTGAAGGCCAGCAGTTGAGTTTTGCGCAAATGAGTGCCGAAGCAAAAAATCGCATCAGTCACCGCGGCCGTGCAGTAAATCGTCTGCTGGAATTTTTAAACAGCACTTATGAGCCACTTCGTTAAAATCCTGCTCGTCTTAGGACTGCTTAATACCGGGTGGCTGAACCCGGACCTGGGAGCCCAGGGCTGGCAAGATCATTTTTCTTACAGGCAAAGTTTTGCCCTGGCAGAAACACCCGGGGCAATTTATGCAGCCACCCGCCTGGGCTTGGTGGTTTACAGCAAGGCCGACCAGGCTTTGACCACCCTCAATAAAATCAACGGACTCTCCGATTACGGCATCAGCAGTCTGGCCTACAGCAAGGAGCAAAACACCCTTGTTATTGCTTACGAAAACGGCAACATCGACTTGCTTACACAGGAAAGAATCTACAACATCAACGACTTAAAAATCAAACAGCTGAGCGGCTCCAAAGCCATCAACCACATCCTGCCCGAAGGCACCCGGGCCTACCTGTCGACCGACTTTGGTATATTGGTGGTAAATTTGCAGCGCCGGGAAATAGAAAGCACTTATTACATAGGCGACCAGGCCGCGGACCTTAAAGTGAACCAAATGGCCGCAGATGCCGATTATCTTTATGCGGCCACCGGACAGGGCATCAAACGAGCCAGCAAAACGGCTCCGGACCTTCCGATTTACAGCACCTGGGAAACCATATCGGCCAACACCAACAACTATTCGTCCCTTGAAGTGCGGACTGGCCTTGTTGTTGCCAGCGAAGGAGAAAAGGGGGCCAGCAACACCTTATGGCTGCTTAACGATACGCAAACCATTAATCTTGGGAGCCTTTCGGCCTTTAGTGAGTGGACAATGGCCGACGATCGCTTCCTGGCAGTAAGCGGAACGGCCCTCTATTACTACAACGACCAGGGACAAAGAACAGGCCAACTGGGCCTTCCGGCCAACCATCCGCTTAGGCCGGCTTTCCGTTCGGCTTATGGCGATACAGCGGGCAATATTTGGGTGGCCGACTTCAATAACGGACTCCTGGTCCATAACAATGAGGCCTGGGTGCAACTGCTGCCCGACGGCCCTTTCAGCAATCAGGCACACAGTCTCCAATTCAGTGGAGACAAGCTTTGGGTGGTTCCCGGAGGATTAACCAGTGCCTGGAACAATGCCAATATTGCTCCCAGCATTTCGGTTTTAATGCCCGATGGCTGGAAGGTACTCAACACCCAAAACAATCCCCTGCTCCTGAATTCCAGAGATTTGTTAAGCATTACCCCCCATCCACAAAACCCTGACCAGCTTTACATCAGCTCCTGGGGCAGCGGTTTGTTTCAAGTAGAGGCAGACGGTACGGAAGCTGCAGTCAGCCGTCATTTTCTAACTCCGGAAAACGGACTTGTTAACATATTTGAGAACAATTCGCGTTATGTACGCGTAGCCACTTCGGCCTTTGATAATCAGGGTACCCTTTGGATGACGAACTCCTCGGTAGCTTCGTCCCTGGTGGCCTATTTTCCGGAAGAGGACCGCTGGCAACGCTATTCCTATGGTGCCCTGTCTGATAACCAAGGGATGGCTCCCATCCTGGCCACCTCCAACGGCGACATGTGGCTGTCGGTTTACCGCGGCGATGCCAAGGGCCTTTTTATCTGGAACGACAACGGAACCCCGCAAAGTCAAAGCGACGACTATTACCGAAGTGCAATTCCCCAAAGTGCGGACAGTGACCGCCGCAACATGGGGCAAATTCTGCTTTGGGATGAGGATGGCCAGGAGCTGACCAACAACATTCTGGCTCTGGAGGAGGATGCCAACGGGCACATTTGGCTGGGTACCGACAAAGGCGTAGTGGTGCAGTATCAACCAGGCCGAATTTTCTCCATCGAACGACCTGTTTTCTCACGCATTCTGATTCCAAGGGGCGATGGCTGGGGCGATTATCTCCTTGACGGACAGGCTGTGTCAAGTATCTTGACAGATCCTGGCAACCGCAAATGGCTGGGAACCCAGGGCTATGGACTGTATCTGGTATCTGCCAACGGCATGCGCCAGTTGGCGCATTTTAATACTGAAAACAGCCCTTTACCCTCCAACTACATCAACGACCTGAGTTTAAATGAGGCTACCGGTGAATTGTACATCGCTACCGGTGAAGGGATTGTGGTGTATAAAGGCAATGCCACCAGGGCAGAAGCCTCCTTCGACCAGCTTTATGTCTACCCCAACCCCGTACGACCCGGTTTCACGGGAAACATAACCATTTCGGGATTGATGGAAAAGACCACCGTAAAAATAACGGATGTTGCGGGCAAGTTGGTTTTCGAAACCAACTCGGTAGGCGCTCAGGCCTTTTGGGATGGACGTAACCTTTGGGGCCGGGAGGTTAAATCCGGAGTTTACCTCATCTTTGTTGCCACCGAAGACGGCAGTCAATCGGCCGTGACCAAAATTGCTATAGTCAGATGATAACCTGAAAAACACAGTATATGACCAGGAAATACTTGACCATCACGGCAATAGTACTGCTCTGCGCCATAATTGTCGCCGCTTTTTTATACTTCTACCGACACCAGAAGTACAGCGACAGCAATCCGGCCCTGGCGCTGCCCCTGGAGACCGCCCTGGTTTTAAACATCAGTCGTCCGGCCGAATTTCACAGTCAGCTAAGGAACAGCGATTACCAAAATGAACTGGGCAGCTTTGCCTTGTTTCAGGCCTTCGATGGGACTTTACGACACCTCGATTCTGCGGCACTTTTTCAAGAAGACCTACTCGGTCACCTTGCCAAACGTCCGATGACACTGGCATGGGTCAACGATTCGCTGCCGGGGTGGCTGTTGGTTACCCATCTCGACAACCGTAGCGAACAAAGTGCGCTTAAGCGCCTGCTCAAACAAACGCCCACCTTTTTACCCGATCGCGAAAACAACCGCATCTACTACTCCGAAGCAGGACAGCTGCTGCCCGTAGAGAGCTACCTGGCACTTAAAGAACCTTATGTTTTGGTGAGTCCCTCCCGCTCGCTGCTCCTGCTCAGTCTCCATGCCCTGGACAAAAAGAACGGATTGCTGATGCACGATAGCTTTGCGCACTGGCGCAGCAGCGACAAAAGTCCACGTCAGGCCAGTCTCTGGCTCAATTTTGACCAGTTGGCGAACCTGAGTCGGGACGCCATCCGCCATCCCGTGTTTCAGTCATTTGGCACATGGGCTGAGTTGGATTTGAACCTGCGCAACAACAGCCTGATGATGAATGGTTTTTCGGGGGGAAAGGGCGACAGCCTGCTGCTTCATCTCTTTCACAATATGGAACCGCAGCGCCCCGAGCTGCCCGCCGTTCTGCCCGCCGAAACCCGCTTTATGATGGGCTACAGTCTGGGCTCCGGCTCCCGCTTTCGCGACAACTTTAGAACGCTGATGGAGAAGCGTCCTGCCGATAAAACCCGGGCAAAAATATTACAGGCCTTTAAGGCCACCCATCAACAAGATTATGACGCACATCTGTTTTCGTACATCCAGGAAGAAGCGACCCTGGCTTACGTGCAAACCGGCAAGTCAGAGACCTATCACCCCCTGCTGGTAGTCAACACTGTAGGCCAGGCACGCAGCCTGGAAATACTGGAAGGACTGAGTCGCCAAAGCAGGCCGCTTACCGAGACCGTCCAGTGGTTGCAAATCGACAGCCAAACCCGCTATCCGGTGTACCGCACACCGGAAGCAGATTGCTTTCGTGCCTACTGGCAGCCCCTTCTGCCGGAAACGCCCGCCCGCTACTTTTCCTTCTACCGCAATTACCTCGTCTTTGCCGATGACCCGGCTGTACTGGAGCATTTCTTTTATGCCAATCTGCTGCAAAGAACACTTGCCACCCACCCCTATTTCAACTCCTTTGCTGAAAACTTTTCCTATCGCGAAAACCTTTTTCTTTTTGCTGAGCCCGGACACATACTGCGCATGGCCAATAAGCACCTGAACCCTGCGGTTTTCCACAGCACCGGTGAACAGGACAAGGCCTTATCGAACTTTTACGGACTGGGCCTGCAGTTTTCGTCGGCCGGAGACCTGCTGTACACCTCCTTATTTGCGCAGCATACGCCGCACCGCGACAAGGAGCCCAGAACCATTTGGCAAAGCCGCCTCGATTCCAGTCTGACCATGAAGCCGGCCCTGGTCGACAACCACAACACCAACGAAAAGGAAATTTTGGTGCAGGACGCGGGTCACACGCTGTACCTGCTCAACAACAGGGGGCGGATTCTCTGGAAAAGAAATCTGGAAGGCCCCATTCTCGGGGAAGTGTACCAGATAGATTACTACCGCAACAACAAGCTGCAATACCTCTTTAACACGGCAGAAAGGATTTATCTGCTCGACCGCAACGGCAACCATGTGGCCCGCTACCCCCTCAACCTGTCCGCGAAGGCCACGAACGGACTGGCGGTTTTTGATTACGACAACAATAAGGACTACCGCATCTTTGTGGCGCTGGACGATCGACAGGTGCATCTTTTCGATAAAACGGGCAACAGCGTGACGGGCTGGAATCGCCCCCAAACGGAAGGGCCGGTGACCACCCCGGTGCAACATTTCAGGAGTCAGGGTCGCGACTATCTGGTATTTAGTGATGCCTTTCGTTCTTACATTCTCGACCGGCGGGGCGATATCCGGGTGCGTCCGGACCGCACTTTTGTCCGCAACCCCGATTCCCCCTTCTTTTTGCAAGGAGAGCACAGCGATCGGGCGGCCCTGGTCAGCACCACGGTTCAGGGGCAGCTGGCTACGATTGCTTTGCCCTCGGGACGCACCAGTTTGCGGGACATCGAGGGCCTTCAGGGCAGGCACAGCCTTGCCCTGGTCGATGCAGCATCGCCCCGGCCCCGCTATCTTCTGACCACCGAAAACCAGCTCAGACTGATTGATCAGGAACATAAAAGCCTTTTCTATGTTAGCTTTGAAAATAAGATCCACCCCCTGGCCGATATTTATCGTTTTTCGGCCAGCGATACCAAATTTGGCGTGGTGGAGCAGGAAGGCGGAAAAATTCACCTGATAAACAGTGACGGCTCCCACTATCAGGGCTTCCCGCTGAAGGGCAACAGCCGCTTCAGCATAGGCTTTCTGAAGAGTTCGGCCTATCGCTTTAACCTGATTACCGGCGGCCCCTACAACTACCTCTATAATTACAGGGTAGAATAGGGCCTTCGTTCTCAGACAGTAAAAACATACAGAAACTCAATCATTATGCAAAAAATCAAATTCGGAATTTTAGGTGTTTCCAATCATTTTTTAAAGCGCATTGTATTGCCCTTACAGGCCAGTCGCAATGCCTTGTCCTATGCCATTGCCTCCCGCGAACTGCCCAAGGCGGAAGAGGCAGCCCTGGCCTTTGACATTCCGGTGACTTCCGACGATTACGAGGCCCTGATTTATGCCCCGGATGTGGACGCCATTTACATTCCACTGCCCAACCACATGCATGCCGACTGGACCATCAAGGCCCTGAAAGCAGGCAAGCCTGTTTTGTGCGAAAAACCGCTCGCAATGAATACGGCCCAGGCCGAACTGATGGTGGAAACGGCACAATCCACCGGCACCCCATTGATGGAAGCCTTTATGTACCGCTTTCACCCCCTGTGGCAGCACGTGCACAACCTCATCCGCACCCGTCAGATCGGCAGTCTCACCTACATCCACAGTGCCTTTTCGTACAACAACCCCGACCCTTCGAACATCCGCAATATTGAAGAATACGGCGGAGGCGCACTAATGGACATCGGCTGTTACGCCATTTCGGTACCCCGGTTTTTGTCGGACAAGGAACCACAACGCGTACTGGCCCTGGCCGATCGGCACCCCGACTTCCATACCGATCAGCACCAGTCAGCCCTGATGGATTTTGGGTCCTTCCGGGCCAGTTTTCATGTATCCACCTCTTCACAGCCTTTTCAAAAAGTCGACATTGTGGGTACCGGCGGCGCCATTACCGTGCACATTCCCTTTAACACCTATGTGGATACCCCCGCAACGATAAGCATTGCAACACCCCAGGGCAGTCGGGAAGTCAGTTTCCCAAGCGCCGATCCCTATCAGCTGATTTTCGAGGCCTTTGCCGATGCCGTATTGAACAAAACCGCGATGCCGCTGAGTCTGGAAGACGCCCTAAACAACATGCGCGTAATTGACGCCATCCGAAAATCAGACGCCGAACAGGCCTGGGCCGCAACGGGACTTTAGTCCATTCGACATATCGACGCAAAACAGGCTGATGGTCAAACAAAACCCGTCCTTCCTGTAAAAAAATGAGCCGATAACGGCTTTAGGCTTACTTTTGCTTCAACCAGGATTTGAAGCATGAGGAAGATTCTACTTTTGTTAGGAATAGGGGCTGCAATCTTGCTGGCGTCCTGTTCGCCCCAAGAGCCCCTTAAAGTTTGCACCCTTTATACCGGGGCCGGTTACGATGAGCCTGTGGAGACCATGCTGGAAGAGCGCTGGATCACCATCGGCAAACTGGTGGCGGCCCACCAGTTTGATTTGCTGTGCCTGCAGGAGGTGCATCCCGACCGCTTACAAAAACTATCCGGAGAGTTGGACACTTACAAAAGTCTTCCGGATTTTGGCAGACTCTTCTCCCCATCGGTGGAGACCTGTCCCATTTTTTATTCGCCTCAGCGTCTGAAGCTCCTGGCCGATTCGCAATTCTGGCTTTCTGAAACCCCGGATGTGGCCGGCAGCATGAGTTGGGGAGCACTTTTTCCAAGAACGGTCACCTGGGGCAAGTTTATGAACCTGCAAACTGGACATATCTTCTTCGTTTTCAATGCGCACTTTTGTCACCTGAACGAAGACGCCCGTATGATGAGCTCCTCGCTCCTGCTTCGAAAAATAAATGAAATCGCCGGTCAGGCTCCGGTGGTGCTCACCGGCAATTTCAACAGTCTGACCGATGGACCGGCAGAGCGCTTGCTGGCAGCCAACTGGGATCCGCTCTACTCCTTTGAAAACAGTGTGCGACTGATGGAAACCAAAGAACCCGGTTTGGGAAAAAAGCTCCCCCTGGTGCTAACCGACCACATTTTCATCAACAGCCTTTTTGAGATAGAAAAGTACCAGGTGCATCAGGCGCCTTTTTTGGAACAGCTTTTTAGAGGACACCACCCCATCAGTTCACAACTCTCCTTCAACCGGGAAGGTCAAAAAAGAAAAGGACCAATTGTCGTCCCTCCCTGGCAGGATGAGCGACTCAGCCACTTATGGAAAGGCGGTAGCCGCTAAAGCGGCGCAAATTCAGCACCCGCTCCCCCTCAAACAGGAGGTACTGCCCTTTAATACCCAACAGTTTGCCGCTTAAGCGGGCCTCCTTGTCGAGATTATGATTCACGGGTGCCGTGGGATAGGCGGCCACCGGGTAAATAAAGCGGCGCAGCGAAACATCGCTACAAACAAAACGACGCATACCGGCTGTCAGCAAATCCACCGCCCTGCTGCGCTCCTCCGTTAAATCGATATCGGCATTGATGTTGTTGCTGACCATTTTTTTCCAGGACGTCTTGTCCGAAATATGGGCCGACAGTTGCTGTTCTATGAGACCGGCAATGTGCCGGTTGGGCGTAATACATAGGGGAACAGCCGCCACGGCACCCTGGTCGATCCAGCGTGTGGGAATTTGCGAGGCCCGGGTAACGCCCACTTTAAGCTCCCCGGTATTGGCCAAATAGACGTAGTGCGACTGTAAACAATGCTGGCGTGCATAATCCATATCCCGTGCCACCCCCAAATGGGCCTTGCACAGGGCAGGCCGCAAAACACATTCTTCTGCCTCGGGCGCCGTTTGCATGCATTGGAAGCAAAAACCCTGGGCGTAGGATTTGCCGGTCCTTTTACCACAAGACTTGCAATAAATCTCTCCCAGGAAAGTGATTTCCAGCTCCTTCCCCAACAAAGCATTCATATCCAATTGGTCCCCTCCCATTTGAAGGGTATAATGCACACGCCCCTGCTCATCGGTCAAGGCCCCCATTTTTTGTATATTGCCTGTGTAAGTCATCTTACTTTTTTGTGTTGGCAACCATCTTAAACAGCTTGTCGTTGCGCCGCACTTTGGTGGCCACCGGCAGAGAGAAGCGCTGACCTTTGACCACTTCCTGAACCGGCTCCAGCTCATAACGCAATTCGTCCACTTTCAAGTCGAGGGCACCGGTGGTGGGACCGGTAATCAGGATGTCATCGCCGACTGCAAGATTCTGGGTCTCCATAACAAATTCTGCCACGCCGATTTTGGGGAAGTAGTTGGTGGCTTTGCCCAAATAAACCTTCTTATGGGTGGCCAGTGAGCCGTAGTTGGCACTCCACTCGCCCAGGCGCTGTCCCAGATAATAGCCGTCCCAAAAACCCCGGTTAAAAACCGAAGCCAGACTGCTGTCCCAGCGCGCGATGCGCTCGGGACTGAACTCCTCTTTGAGATAGGCGTGAATGGCCTCATCGTAGTTGCGGCAGACTGTTTTGACGTACTCGGGGCCGCGTGCCCTTCCCTCAATTTTAAAAACCCGCACCCCGGCATCGATCATCTTGTTCAGAAAGTGGATGGTTTTTAAATCCTTGGGCGACATGATGTATTCATTGTCCACTTCCAGCTCATCTCCTGTTTCCTTTTCGGTAACCACATAGCCTCTGCGACAGGGCTGGAGACAAGCCCCCCGATTGGCCGAGCTGTTCATTTGGTGGAGACTTAGGTAGCACTTCCCGGATACGGCCATGCAAAGTGCGCCGTGGGCAAACATCTCGATGCGTACCAACTCCCCCCCGGGACCCTTTACCTGGTCGCGCTCAATGGCCTCGTGAATGGCTTTGACCTGATCCATATTCAACTCCCGCGCCAGCACCACCACATCGGCATAATTGCTGTAAAACTTAAGGGCCTCGATGTTCGACACATTGCATTGGGTGGAAAGATGCACCTCCATGCCGCGACTGTGCGCATACTGAATGGCAGCAATGTCGCTGGCAATGATGGCCGAAATCTCGCTCTCCACAGCCACATCTACCATCCGCCGCATTTCCTCCAGATCCTGGTCGTACAGCGTAATGTTGAGGGTGAGGTAGGACTTGAGTCCGTTCTCCCGGCAAATGCGGGCGATTTCTTTTAAATCGTCGGCCGAAAAATTGGCCGAGGAGCGCGAGCGCATGTTCAAATTTCCGGCGCCAAAATAGACCGAATCGGCCCCTCCCTGAATGGCGGCGTGCAGGGATTCAAAAGAACCTGCCGGCGCCATTATCTCAAAATCTTTCCTGGTCATGCTTCGCTGTATCAACTTATATTTGTATTGCTCAACGGGCCAAATGATCGGCCGACACCACTTGCAGGTAGGCCCGGCCACGGATGCTGTCGAGGGCACTGATGCTGCCTTCCTGCACCACATAACGGCGGGCGGCATTGTCGTAGACCTGATAGCCCTGAGGACTCACATAGCCAAAGGCATCGGGGTAGGTGAAAAAGGCATACTCTTCGAGTCCAGGCACCAATAAATCCTTACTGAAGAGAAAATCAGAAGCATCAATTTGAAGCTGACCCAACAAGGTGGCCACCAAGTCCTTTTGACTGCCCAGGGTGTGCACCACCGTATCCTTCACAGCCAGTGCCCCGCCGGTCCACACCATCGGAATCTGGTAACGCTCGCGCATCTGCGAAGTGGCCCTTTTGGGGCCGGGAGTCCCATGGTCGGCAATCAACACAAACAGGGTATTGTCCCAGAGGCCGCGCTCCTTAACGCCATGCATAAAAGTGCCCAGACAACGGTCGGTATAGGCCACCGAGTTCAGATAGGGATCGTCGTGAACCTTTTCCATGGGCACGTCGAAGGGCTCGTGACTGCTCAGCGTAAAAAAATACTTAAAAAAAGGCGCTTCCGCTGAGGCACTCTTTTCCATCTCCTGCAAGAGCCGCTCAAAGGTAAACTCGTCGTGCACCCCCCACTTTTTACCACGCGTGTCCAACGGAAAATCGCTGATGGTCAAAACCTCCTCAAAACCGGCCAGGGTAACGAAGGAATTCATCCCTTTGAAACCGATGTCTCCGCCATAAAGATAGGTAAGCTTATCGTAGCCGGCCTGTTTTAACTTGCGTGGCATAAAGGGCAGCGACTGCGACTTTTGGGGATACTGAATGATGGAATAGCCGGGCAAGACCTGGTAACCGGCCATGGTGGCCACAAGACCTTTGTCGGACCGGTCGCTGGCGGCGTAAATGTTGTCGAAAAGGATGCCTTCCCGCGCAAGGGCGTCCAAGTGAGGGCTTACCGCTTCTCCACCCAGCACGCCTACCACCTGGGACGAAAAACTCTCCAGCAAAATCACCACCACATTGGGTCGTTCGTTGTTGAGTACAGCGAGCGGCTGACCACCTGTACCGGCCCGCATGGCCTCGTACACCGCACTGGCTTCCTCATCCTCCATAAAGGCATAATGCCGCGTGCGCGCATCCATCCGCTTAAAACTGTAGAACAGGTTCCAGGGGGGATTGATGGCGGCGTGATTGGCAAAATTGTAGGAGGAAAAATAGGCCACTCCGGTATTGATGGGCGCCACACCCAGTCCGCCCCTTATGGGCAACAACATAAAAGCCGCCGTAAAGAGCGTGAAAAAAGCCGCGAGTCCCCGTGCCGGCCAGCGCAACACGCCGGAGGCTGTCGAACTGCGGGTCAGCCATAGGTAGCCTTTGGCTGCGGCCCAGCTGAGGAGCAACCACAGGCCCAAAAAGGCCAGACTCTCATACCAGCGCACCGAGGCCAGGATGACCCAGGGCGTCTTTAAAAAAGCAAAGCCCTCCGCGTCGAGCAAACGCCCCCAATAGGCA
>DUOK01000200.1 GCA_012838865.1 Bacteroidales bacterium
AGCATTTCACCCACCTCTCATGGACCTCCTTATCCCTATATTTACACTTGTTAATCATTTTTAATCAAACACAACTAAATTCTTAAATTATGAAAAAAATTTACATGCTCTTATTCGCAGTCCTGGCTTTTGCCGCTACAGCGGGTGCTCAGGTATTAATTGATACCGATTTCTCGGATATGGACCCCGTTCCCGCCAATGGCACCAATAATCTGAGTGGGGAAGCTGTTGCCATCAGCAATGGTACCATGTTTTGGCATGGAAGCCGATACAACGATACCAGCAACACCCCGTTTATTGGTGAAGTTGGTATAGATAAAGAAGAGGACGGAGGAGATGCCGTAGAGATGAGTCCTGACAATCCCGATGTAAGGTTCATACGCACCGGATCCAATCCTGTCATTACAGATGGTAAACCAACCAACCACTACTTCCAGGTAACTCCTGATGCTGAATTTGTCAATGGAGGAAAAGTGAGCTTAACCATCAGTGTTCATTCAACCGGCAAGGGTATTAATGTTTATGATGCTACCGATGGAGTGCTTTTGGGAACCATTGACATCAGCCAAGCGGTAAAATACAAAAAAGAAGTGGTAGAATTTACTTTGCCCGAAGACTTCTCCGGAGTCAAAACCCTTGCTTTTACAAGGGCTGACGTGGACGGTGAGCTCGCCGGAGTAACATTCTTCACCTGGCACATTAAAATCGAAACCAACGTAGAGGAAGAAGAGGAAGTACCAACATCAATCTCAACACCTGCGTACGAAGGCCGTGTGGTTTCTACCCAATACTACAACATAAATGGCATGAAAGTGGACAGCCGCTTTGAGGCATTACCTGCCGGCATTTATATTGAAGTCAGCAGATATGAAAATGGTGCTGTTGCCACTAAGAAAATTATTAAGGGCAACAGATAAGAACAGTTTATCACTAAATAAAAAGGAGGGCGTCTTAACTTAGACGCTCTCTTTTTTTATCCCGCCCGCGGGTCGGGTTTCAGCGGCAGCGGCGCCATCTTTTCCACCTCCAGGGAGCAAAAGCCGAAATCGCTGACCACCTTGCCCTGCAACAGGTAGGCGCCATTGCCCTTAAAGGGCCAGGCTTTGAGCACTGGCGGAAAGTGCACCGTATCCAAAAACTGCCCCTCGGCATCGATAAAAGTGCCAAAGTGCATCAAGTCCTTACGTACCGTACGCACATATTTTAGGGTGACCAGCTGGCCCACCATCTTTACCCGCTGTCCCACCCGCTGCGGCAAGTCCCGCGCCATTACCTCACCCCTGTAGCCGGTCTGCAACAAATCGAACCAGGTACCGCTGACCGGAAAGCCCAACAACTCCAACTCATCGTAAAGGTCCTCGAGCGGCTGTTGCAGCAATTGGGGCAGTCGGTACTTCTTGCCTTGTAAGGGAAACAGGCGAGGCGGCTTGACCTTCACCTGGTGGCGACTCAGATAAAGGTGGGCCTCCCACAGCAATTCGGGCTTACTCTTAGCGGTAAAGCGGAGGGCCCCGAGCCGAATGAGCAACACCAACTGTTCCCGGCCCACCCGGGTACGTTCTATAAAGTCGGGCAAATCGCGGAACAAACCACCCCGCTCCCGCTCGGCCACCAGGCGCTGTGCCAGGGCCTGCTCCAGCGACTGCACATGCACCAGACCCAGATACAAATCCTTCCCCTTTATGGAGGTGGCGTAGGTACTGTGGTTGACACAGGGCAAATGCAACACGGCGCCCCAGCGGCGGGCCTCATGCACATACACCCAGGTGGCGTAAAAACCGCCAAAGTTATTGATCACCGCCACCATAAACTCCAGCGGAAAATAGGCCTTTAAATAAAGGCTCTGAAAGCTCTCCACGGCGTAGGAGGCCGAGTGGGCCTTCGAAAAAGAATAACCGGCAAAGGATTCTATTTGTCGCCATACCTCCGCAGTCAGCGCCTCGGAGTAGCCCTTTTGGCGACAATTATCAAAAAAGCGCCGGGTCAGCTCCTGAAAAGCCTCCTTCGAGCGGTACTTGCCGCTCATGGCCCGGCGCAGCACATCGGCATCGGCCAAATCGAGTCCCGCAAAATGGTGCCCCACCTTAATCACATCCTCCTGGTATACCATCACCCCGTAAGTCTCCCTCAACTGCTCCTCCATCACCGGATGCAGGTAAGTAAAACCAGTGGGATTGTGGAAGCGCTCGATGTAGGCCTTCATCATGCCCGATTTGGCTACGCCGGGCCGAATGATGGAACTGGCCGCCACCAGCGTCAGGTAGTCGCTGCAGCGCAGCTTGCGCAGCAAGCCGCGCATGGCGGGACTCTCAATGTAGAAGCAGCCGTTGGTCTCCCCGCTGGCCAACAGAGCCTTGACCTTCGGGTCCTCCTTAAAGCACTTAACGGCATGCACATCAATGCGCTTCCCCTGATTTTCCCAGACCAGGCGGGCGCCGTCCTGAATGTGGCCGATGCCGCGCTGCGACAGCACATCCAGCTTCTCAAAGCCAATGTCCTCGGCCACATACATATCAAACTGTGTGGTGGGCAATCCCTTCGGCGGCAAATCCAGTGCCGTATAGGCCGTTATCGGCAACTCACTCACCAAAATACCGCCGGCGTGAATGGTCCGCAGGTTGGGAAAATCCTCCAGGCGTCCCGCCAGCTGTGCAATTTTCTGGTTCAGGGCTTCATCGGGAGCACGTCCCTGCACCAGCAACTCCAGTTCGTCGGCTGGGAGACCGTACACCTTACCGAGTTCGCGGAGACCGGCTTTGCGCTGGAAGGTGGACATGGCGCCCAACAGGGCCACGTGCTCCTGGCCGTAACGTTTAAACAGATAGTGCTGCACGGCATCCCGGTCGCGCCACGAGTAATCGATGTCGAAATCGGGTGGAGAAGTCCGCTTGGGATTCAAGAAGCGTTCGAAGTACAAGTTGAGCTCTATGGGATCGACATCGGTAATGCGCAGACAGTAGGCCACCACGCTGTTGGCCCCGCTGCCCCGCCCTACATGGTAAAAGCCGCGCGAGAGGGAGTAGCGCACCATGTCCCAGGCAATCAAAAAATAGGCGGCAAAGCCCAGCTGATTAATGATGCCCAACTCCTTGCTCACCCGCTCCCGCGCCTCCGCATGCCCCTTACCGTAACGCTGCTCGAGTCCGTCCACCGCCAGCTGCTCCAACAAACGGGCATCCGCAGCACGACTGCCCGTATAACTTTGCTTGTTTTTAATGCCGGAAAAATCAAAGTCGAAGGAGCAGCTCTTGAGCAGGGCCTCGCTGTTGGCCAGCAGAAAGGGATAGGCCGAAAAAGCGGCCTGCAGGCGCTCCGGAGGCACCAGCCAATCGTACTCCGAAGCCAGATCTTCAGCCCGCAAATGATTCAGCAACGCATTCTTATCCACCGCCCTCAGGTGCCGGTGCAAGTCCCAGTCGCCCCGCCCCCCGAAAGTCACCGGCTGCCACAAAAGGAGGCGCGACTGCCAGACCTGTAGGGGCATTCGCAGCAAACGGTTCAACTGACGGTGACGCACGCCAATGAATTCGTGCTCGGCGAACTGCTCAGGCAAGTGCCCCTCAAAGGGATAAATCACCCAGGCCTGAGCAAAGGCCGGTGCCCGCTCCGGCAGCGGACTTCCGCTCATGAGGTGCTGCGATAAAAAGCGGTTCAGCTCACCAAAGCCCTCAAAACTACGGGCAATGCCGGTATATAAATGCCGGTTTCCATTGCGAAACTCAATGCCCACAAGGGGAGTGATGCCGGCTGTGCGACAGGCTTTCACAAAATCGTACACCCCCGAAGTGGTATTGATGTCGGTCAACACCAGCACATCAATGCCCAAGGCCCGGGCGCGGCGCACCAGCACTTCGGGTGAAAGCACGCCGTAGCGGAGACTGTGGTAAGAGTGACAATTCAAATACATGGCTTCCTTCCTCGACTTCGGACAACAAACAACAACACGACCAACACCCGCCTTTAGAAACAAGCCCGTCCCACGGCATCGCCGCCAAAGCGCTTGCGTATGCGGTCCATCGCCTGGTACAACTGCACCTGCTCGGGGCGGTCCTCAAACAAAGAAAGTTGTTGACTGCCCGATACCAGATGGGTAAAACGCACCCCCAGTAAGCGCACCAGTACCCGCCGGGTATAAAGGCGCTGCAGCAAGTCCTTGGCCTCCCGTATGAGTACGTGATCAAAGGCTGTGTAGGCAAT
>DUOK01000201.1 GCA_012838865.1 Bacteroidales bacterium
CTGCACAACACCCTGCACAGCTTTTCTCCGGGTGTAACCGTAGCGCGCGACAATATGTTTGGCGAACAGGCCCAGGACACCATCTTCGGCAACAAGGACATACTGGCCAATGAACTCATGCTCTATGTCGAAGACGACTTCCATATCGGCGACCGTTTAAAAGTAAATGCCGGTCTGCACTACTCCAATTTTCATGTTCAGGGAACCCATTACCACTCTCTTGAACCCAGGGCCTCGCTGCGCTGGATGCTCAGCGACCAGCTTGCCGCCAAGCTGTCCTACGCCAAAATGCAACAGTACCTGCACTTGCTGGCGAACTCATCGATGGGACTGCCTACCGACCTCTGGGTACCTGCTACCAAGCGCATTAAACCACAAAAATCCACACAAGTGGCGCTGGGCCTCTCCTACACCCCCAACAACAGTCTGGAATTCAGCCTCGAATCGTATTATAAAAAAATGACTCGGCTCATCGACTACGCGGAGGGCTCCAGCTTTTTTGAGCTGGACCGCGGCAACTGGGAAGATTTGGTTACGGTGGGCAAAGGCGAAAGCTATGGCTTTGAGTTGCTGGCCCAAAAGCACAAGGGACGCCTGACTGGCTGGGTGGGTTATACCTTATCATGGACCAACCGAACTTTTGCAGAGATCAATTTTGGGGAGACCTACCCCTATCGCTTCGATGCCCGCCACGATTTGTCGATAGTAAGCACCTTTAAAATAAGTGAACGGACCGACGTTGGGGCTACCTGGGTGTACCGTACAGGCATGCCCTTTACTTTGGAAGACGAATCCTTTTACGGCACCGGCAGCTTTTTTAGGACCCCCGATGGCGTCCATACCGGTACGGGAGAAATTGGCTATTTTGAAAAGCGCAACAATTACCGCATGTCCGACTATCACCGGCTCGATGTGGGCTTCAACTTCCACAAACAGAAAAAGCGGGTTTACCGCACCTGGAGTTTTGGCCTTTACAATGCCTATGCCCGCAACAACCCTTTTATGGTTTACACCGAGGACCGGTGGGACGGACAGGGTCAAACGACGCAACTCAAGCAGCTCAGCATCTTCAATCTGATTCCCTACCTGCGCTGGAGCATTCAATTTTAACCCAAAAGCATTTTTGTTATGAAAGCTGTAAAATTCCTTCCATTCCTCTTTATCCCCCTGCTGCTGATCAGCTTCTGCCTGGGCTCCTGCGAAAAATACGTCACCGACTTTGATTTTGAAAAGAAGGAGGCCCGGCTGGTCATCAACGCCCTGCTTAACCCCGACAGCATAGTTACGGTGCACATCAGCACCAGTAAAACACTGAATCCGCCCCGCCCCAGCTACTATTTAACCGAGGCCGAAGTCATGGTGTATGAAAACGGCAAGCTGCTGGGCACCATGCTGCACGACAGCATGGGCTACTATTTACTGCCCGATGTACGTCCCCAGGCAGGGGCCACCTACCGCATTGAAGCCTCCGCAGAGGACTATGCCACCGCCTATGGCGAAACAAGGATTCCACAAGGATTCCGCATCGAACAGATAGAATCGGAATTTCTACCCTCCTACCC
>DUOK01000202.1 GCA_012838865.1 Bacteroidales bacterium
CTCTGGCCGACAACATTCAGCAAATTACCCGATCTAATCAGAACTTCTTCTTTTTGGACGAAGGTTTTGGCTCGCTCGACAAGGAGGCCCTGGCGGTGGTCTTCGATACCCTGAAGGCCTTGCGTCAGGAGAATCGCACGGTGGGACTGATTTCTCACGTGGAGGAAATGCAGCAGGAAGTAGAGGTGCATTTGCGTGTGGAGAACCACCAGGAGCAGGGCAGCATCATTCGTTCCAGCTGGACAACTTAGCGGTCTGTGCTTTTACGGTACTCTTCGGCTCCGTTACTTGTTCGCAGACCCGGGTCGGTATGCTGACCTTGAAATGTGCGCCTTTTTGGGGTTCGCTGCTGACCGCAATGCGTCCCTTGTGCAGACCTACAAATTGGTGAATCAGTGCAAGGCCCAGACCTTGTCCCTTCTCGTTTTGAGTGCCCCACTCCGGCTGTGCCCCGCTGATGCTGAACAAGCTGCTGAGCTGACCCGGATTCATGCCCACCCCGTTGTCTATCACCTCCAGTAACACCTCCTGGTCCTTCACCGACAAGCGCACCACCACAAAGCCACCGGGATGCGTAAACTTAAGCGCGTTGTTGATCAGGTTGCGGATGATGATGCCCCAGCTGTTGCTGTCGGCCTCAACTTCCAGCTTCGAAAGCGGCGATTCCAGCGCCAGCGAAATGTTTTTTATCTGTGCCGTTTGTTCGTAAACCTCAATAAGGTTTTGGGTCAAAGCCAGTAAATCGAAACGTCCGATATGCGGCTGGTAAATGTCCTGCTGACGAATGCTCCAATGCAGCAGGTTGTTCAGCAAAAATTCAATTTGCCGGATGGTGTGGGTAATGGAAGCGTTCAGCTCACCCGCCTCCTTTACCTTGCCTTCGTTCAAAAGCTCATGCAATAAGTTCGACAAGCCCCCCAGCGTACCCACCGGTCCCCTTAAGTCGTGCGATATGATCGAAAATAAGCGGTCCTTGGAGCCGATGGCCGCCTCCAACTCCTTCTTGCTTTGCCGCAGGGCCTCTTGTTTTTGAAGCAGTGCCTTGTTTAATACCTTTTTCCGATGCGCATCCCGGTAAACCACCAGCAGCAAAATGCCCACAAGCACCAGGCTCCCCACCGTAATGGCCGCAATACGAGCCATCATTTTTTTGGAAGCAGCCATCTGTTGCACCTCCACCTCTTTCTGCTCAATTTCAAAATCGGCCCGCATGTTGGCCATTTGCGTCACCGTTTCCATGTTAATGAGACTGTCGCGCAAATGCAGGTACTTGTTTTGATAGTCGTAGGCCTGTTGGTAGTCACCCATTGCTGCGCAGACCTTCATCAGTTGCTCGTAGGCTTCCTTCTTCCTTTCTGGATTATTAATTATAGAGGCATTGTGATATGCTTGTTGAGCATAAAAAAGAGCTAAAGAATCGTTGCCAGAATGCAGTTCGTTTTGGGAGGCGTAATTATAATATGGGGTTAGCGCTTGATAATCTTGAAGATTTGTTAGTGTTGTTATGGTTTTGGAAAGGTTGATACTAGCCGAATCTTTAAGGTTTTGTTTTACCTGTATGATTCCAATGTTACCTTGGGTATATGCAAGTGCATGCGTGTAATCAGTTGTTTGAAAAATGGTTTTTGCTTTTTGATAAAGGTGAAGCGCGGTATCTAATCGATTTTGAAGTAGGTACAAGTTGGCAAGTTCTAAACTGGTATTTGCGTAATACTGTTTGTTCGGTATGTGGGTAAAGACATATAGCGCATCTTTTAGATATTTCTCAGCATTGGATTGATTCTGAAGTTGGAGAAATGCATTGCCTATAACGTATAACGCAAAGCCTTCTTCCAAGGTGAGTCGGTTGGATTTGGCTATTTCCAAACATTTAAAAAGAAGGCCCAATCCTTCTTGAGTCCTTCCTGAGTTAAGAATATGGTATTGTCCCTGTTCATAGTAGCCGTAGAAAAGGTGGTAGTTGGATCCTGACTTTGCGGCTTCTTTAATCAAAAGATTAGTGAGACTGATGAAATTGTCCTCGTAATTGATGTTGTGGATGGTGGTCAGGAGCAGATCACATTTCTCGAGAGAAGAAAGCTTGGGATTTGTGTTAAGGATATGCAGACAGCTGTCGGCCACAGAACGTGAGCGGGCATGAGTGGGACTACTAAGAAATAGTAGTCCGATAGTAAGAAGAAAGAGCCGCCGCATAGCTGAAGGTTGAGATGAATATTTACTCCATGGGTGCGTGGGGGCGGGTTAAAAGGAGGCCACCCTTTTAAGGGTGGTGCTTCCTTTTTTATTTTGCTAATATTCGAATGCGAAAAAAGCGCCTACGCATAGGGCACAGAACAGCAGTCCGGCACCCAATTTGGGTAGTGTTAGTTTTTTCATTTTTTGAAATCTTGTTGTATTTGTATCCTTAGGTTTAGGGTATTCTCAGTGTTGGAGGTCTAGAATCCCTCAACCCCTGACTCTCCACTTCCTCGTCTTTCATGCCTTTGCATTTTTCGAATTCGATGGCGTAGGTCAGTTCGCCTTCGGCTTTGCCGGAGGTGTACACTTCCCATTGGTTGAAGTCCACTTTGCGGGCGTGCCGTTGAGGATGTCGAGATCGCCTTTGAGTTGAATGCCGGTGATTTCGGAGATGCCGGAGCATTTGTCGAGTTTCCAGATGATTTTTTCGTCGTGCTTGGCGTGACTGGTGATGGTGTCGCCGGTGTTGCCTTCGGAGTCGCGGTACTGGAGTTGACCCTTGCTTCGTTTTACATAGATGGTGAGATGCGACATACGGAAAGGTGTTAAAAGTTAGAGCGTTAAATTTAGCAGATAAATTTTGACAGTAGGGCTTACCGAAGGGAAAAAAGTGGTAGAGGGTGCCTTTTTTTTGACCAAAGGGCTTTATTTGAGCTTGAGGTCGCTGCGGTAGGTGGCTATGATTTCGAGGATTTCGCTGCCAAAGCGGGCAATTTTTTGTTTGCCCAGGCCCTTTATTTTCTGCAATTCTTTGGTGGTTTCGGGCATTTTGTCGACCAGCTCAAGCATGGTTTTGGTCTGCAATATCATATAATGCGGCAGGTTAAACTCGTCGGCCTGATTGTCGCGCCAGGTTTTTAGGCGCTGGTAGAGCTCGGGTTGGGAACTCTGGATTTTTCCGGTGGCCGCTGTTGTTTTTTTGCCGCCTGTGGTTTTGAGTTGCTCCATTTGCTTTTGGAGGGTGGCGGCAGAGCGTGCGGCCAGATAGGCGGGGGCACTGAAGCCCTTTTGGGCGGCCTGCAGGGTGTGCAGGTGAATGTCGGTCTGCCGGGCAATGGTCTCGAGGCGGACTTTTATGTTTTTTCGGAGTTCTTTGTTGTCGGTCTCAAACTCGGCGTCCTTAAGCAGGGGCTTCAGGCTTTGTTGTATTTGCTGTAAAAACCAGGGGGCGGCTTTGCGGATGCGTTCCTGCAGTTGGGGATGGTCGGCTGCCGCCAGCGGCAGCGACAACAGTTGACGCAATTGTTTTTCGAATTTCAGGGCTACGGGCAACAGGCTTTCTCTTACATTCAGCAGGGCTTCGTTCAATACATCGCTGAGGGTGCCGAAAACCACGCTTTGGTGGCGGGTAATTTCGAAATGGAGGCGACTCAGTTGGCGGTCGAGCTGACCAAAGCCGAAGAGTTCGAGGAGGAGTTGTTGCTCGTATTCCCGTTGAAATTGCAGGATGCGGTCGGGCCCCGGCAGGTTTTCGGCGGCGCTTTGAATAAAATGGTCTACGGAGCGATCGGTGATGATGGCGGCGGGGTCGATGGGGGTGCTGAGCACGAGTCCCTCCAGGGAGCGGCAGCGACTGAGGGCAACGTAAACCTGTCCGTGGGTAAAGGCCGAGCGGGCATCGATGACGGCATGCTCAAAGGTCAGGCCCTGACTTTTGTGGATGGTGATGGCCCAGGCGGTTTTCAGGGGCATTTGGGTGTAGCTGCCGATGAGTTCTTCGTCTATTTGGTTGCTGCTTTCGTTGAGTTGGTATTTGTAGTTGTGCCACTGGGCGCGTTCTACTTCTATTACTTCGTCGGGATGGCTGCAGCGCACGCTTATGCTGAGCGGACTGATTTCGGTAATGCTGCCAATTTTGCCGTTGTAGTAGCGCTTTTGGGGACTGGGGTCGTTTTTGATGAACATGACCTGGGCGCCTTTTTTGAGGACGAGCTTTTCGTCGTTGGGGAAGCTGGACGGGGGGAAGTCGCCTTCGATGCTGGCTTTGAAGGTGAGGGGCCTGCCGGGCAGGGCATCGAGGTGCTGCTGGTTGATGTGGTCGGCCTGGCGGTTGTGGGTACAGAGGGTAATGTAACCGGGACCGGGCTTAAAGTCGGGCCGATAGCGTTCCTGCAAAAGGGCCAGCCCTTCTTTGCTGAGCCGGTTTTCCCTTATTTGGTTGAGTACGTCGATGAAGAGCTGATCGCTTTGTCTGAAAATATGGTCGAGCTCGATGGTATCGGGCGGATGCTGCTCCAGTACTTTGCTTTGAAAGAAGAAGGGGCCTTTGTAGTATTTGCCCAGCAGGGCCCAGTCCTGCTCGCGCACCACGGGTGCCAGCTGTTGTAGGTCGCCGATCATGAGCAGCTGTACGCCGCCAAAGGGCAGGTCGCGGTTTCGAAAGCGGCGCAGTACCCCGTCGATGGCATCGAGGAGGTCGGCCCGCACCATGCTTATTTCGTCGATGATGAGGATGTCGAGACTGCGGATGAGGTTGATTTTGGGTCGGCCAAAGCGGAAGGAGGGGGGCGGTCCCTGTTCTTCGGCGGGCAGGTAGTGGTTGGGCACCTGGGGGCCAAAAGGCAGTTGAAAAAAGGAGTGGATGGTGACGCCGCCGGCATTGATGGCGGCGATGCCGGTGGGGGCCACTATGGCCATGCGCTTGGGGCAGCTTTGCTGCAGCTGGCGCAGAAAGGTGGTTTTGCCGGTGCCGGCCTTGCCGGTTAAAAAGAGGTTGCGTCCGGTGTCGCTTACAAAGCGGCGGGCCAGTTCCAGGCGCGAGGTGTCGGTGTTTTTTTTAGTGCTTGGTGTGGTCATTGCAAACGGGGGTCAGGGATGTTTGTCCCCGCAAGTTAAAGAAAATTGGGGGGACTTACCAGGCAAAGATTTCTTTAAAGCCGTTGAGCAGCATCTGAACGGCCATCATGAGGAGAATCATACCCATCAGGCGCTCCATGGCTGCGAGTCCCCGCTCCTTTAATATCCGCAGCAAAAAAGGGGCGGCCAAAAAGATGATGGCCGAGGCGGCCCAGGCAATGAGCAGGGCCAGCAGCCAGTGTGTCATGCGTCCGGGTTGACTCTGGGTCATTAAAATGAGCATGGCCATGATGGAGGGACCGGCAATCATGGGTACGGCAATGGGGACCAAAAAGGGTTCGCCGCCCGGGGTTTCGCCCATAACCCCCGACTCCTGGGGGAAGATGAGGCGGATGCCGATGATCAGGAGTATGATGCCGCCACTGATGGTGACGGCTTCTTCGCCCAACTGCAAAAAGCTGAGAACGGGTTTGCCGGCATAGAGGAAGAGGATGAGAATGGCCAGGGCAATGAGCAGCTCGCGGGCAATAATCATCCTTTGGCGTCTGGGGTCGGTGTCCTTGAGTATGGCCAACATGGCCGGAATGTTGCCCAGGGGATCGATGAGGAGGAACAACATGGTAGCGGCCGACAGTAGGGAACTGGCAACTTCGTTCATAGCTGTGGGGTTTGTTTGCGCACAAAGGTAAAAAAACTGTTACAAATCTTTCAGTTCAAGGGAAAAGTTGTTGAGCGCCTCCTCTACCTGGGGCAGGGCGCCGCTGCGTAAGTCGCAGCCCACTACGTGGTCGCCTGCCTCGGGCAGGGCCAGGGCCCATTTGTGCTTTGCCGGGGTGCCCACTTGCCGAAACATGCGCAACATGGCATCCACCTGCACCACGGGGTCTTGTTCGACTTCGTTACGGTAATAGTACAACAGCAGCAGAGGTTGCTTTACGCGGGCAAAGACTTTGGGGCGCATGCCGGTGGCCAGGAGTTGTTGCATCTCGACTACGGCACGCAGACTGTAGCGGGGATACCAGTAAAGCGGATACCAGTCGGCCGGATGTTGCGAACTCATGACCTCGCTGCCGGTAGCCAGTCGGCCCAGCTGGTAGCCCCAGGGCTTGTTCAGGAGTGTGGCCATGGGGTCCTTGATGCGAATGTTGGGTGAGAGCAGTACCAGGGCCTCCACCTCCGGAAAGCCTGCTGCCAGCAGCAAGGCCAGGGTGCCACCGGTGGAGCTGCCCATAATAACCACTTTGTGGCCCAGCTTTTTGGCCAGGGCGTAATGCTCCAGGGCGCTGTCGTAGTAGTTTTGAGCATTAAAGTTCTGCAGCGGCAGCGTGTCCCTGAGGCCATGTCCCTCCAGTCTGCCCAGCAATAAATTGGCCTGGAGCTGCCTGGCCAGGTGCAGGTGGGCGGGAGCCCCCTCGCGCCTGCTGGCACCAAAGCCATGGAGGTAGAGCACTACATACTCGGTCTTTTGGGGGAGACTGTCGCGGGCCCATACAATGTGGGCCTGGTTGTCGGCCTTCACCGGCAGGGCGGCTTCGCGCTGCTGCAGCCAGTCCTCCACCTCGGCAGGGGCTTCCGGCAAGTCGGGCAGTACCTGGTGAAAGTCGGGTTTTTCGGGTTTGGGTCCGGCTACATATACCAGAACCAGTATTGCGGGTAAAAACAGAAGGAGCTTTCTTTTTGTCATAGATGCTGGTTGATTTTGCTGTGTTGTTGGCCTGCCTTAAAGGTAGGAAATTGTTGTGTTTTTTAGGAATTGCGCTGCTGAAAGGTTAATTTTACTCAAGGGACTGTAAATATAAAGAAAGACGGATATGAGAAGAGTGATTTTTGGTTTGTTGGTGACTTTGGTCTGTTGGCCATTGGAAATGAGCGCGCAGGATGCTGCGTTTTTGAAAAAGCGGTGGAGCGAGGTGGCTACCCGGATGCCTGCCGAATGGTACGCTTCGGAGGCGGCGATGGAGGTAGCGCGACAAGTGATTTTTTGTCAGCAGGAAATCGGGGGCTGGGTGAAGAACGAACCTTACCACCGACCATTAACGGAGGCACAAAGGGCCGAAGTGGAGGCGCGCCGTGATGAGCCGGGTGCTACCATTGACAACGGGGCTACTACTTTGGAAATGCGGTTTTTGGCCAAGGTTTACAAGGAACAGGGTGGTGAGGAGCTGCGTGCGGCTTTTATCCGGGGACTCAATTATTTGTTCGAAGCGCAGTACGACAACGGAGGTTGGCCACAGTTTTA
>DUOK01000203.1 GCA_012838865.1 Bacteroidales bacterium
GAAATTTAGGTATTGAAAATGTATAGAGGGACTGAACACCAGTTGCCAATATATAGGAATATGAGCGGTCGGAACTGCATGTCCCGATTTTCGGGAACCCAGCGATTATTCTCGGTTGAACTACATCCCGCTAGGTCTGCAGCCTGCTTTTATGGACTTTAAGTCGGTTTTTGATGTTTTTGGCAAGGCCACCCGTGGTACCGTCTTCCCGTTTTACGCATTTGAACTTAAGTAATGGCTGGTCGTAGTGGCTCAAAACCTGAACACCTGTTCCTTTTTGGGAGAAAACCTACCGTTAAGGCAATACGATGCCGAACCTCAAGTCAATGAAGTTTTCCAAGGGGGTGTTTTGTAGCTTACTGCAACTTCGCAAAAAGTGGATATTCCGGTGATATGGACTCACTCTTTGGCTTTTTTTGGGGGGCTGAAACGGTGAGGAAAGCTGCTTCCGACTTCTCCACCTGAAAGCTGCTACTGACTTCTCCACCTGTGGAAGAAACAGAATATTCTTTTATCTTAGCGTCGCTTTTGTAAATACAACGACTTATAGACCCTTATGAAACCTCAAAAATTAAGTGTACTCGAAAAAATTGGCTATGGCTCGGGAGATGCTGCAGTAAATGTGGTCATCTCCGCGATGTTTCTCATCATCAGTTTCTTTTATACCGACATCTTTGGGCTTAAGCCCAAAGACATGGCACTCATGTTCCTGCTGGTTCGCTTCATCGATGCCATTACCGATCCCCTGATGGGCCTCATTACCGATAAGTTTAAAACCCGTTGGGGACGTTATCGGCATTACTTCCTGTTTCTGTCGGTGCCTTTTGGTATTTCGGTCTTCCTGACCTTTACCACCCCGCAGTTCGATTATGCAGGGAAAATGATTTATGCCTACGCCACCTATATTTTGGTCACACTGATGTTTACCTCGGTCACCATACCTTACATCTCGCTAATAGGCGTACTCACCAACGATCCGCAAGAGCGCTTGTCGGCCAACGGTTTCCGGCTCTTTTTTGCTAAGATTGCCGCCTTTATGGTGTCCATTGTAGTACCAATTTTGGCCGAGAAGCTGGGGCACAATGACCTGGGCAGGGGCTACCAGTTGGCCATGGGCCTGATGGCCCTGGCCGGTACGCTCTTGTTTTTGTTCACCTTTTTCACCACACGGGAGCGCATTGAACATGAAGTAGATAAGAAACCCCTGTGGGAGCAGTTTCGCCTGCTGGTGAAGAACGATCAATGGGCCCTGCTGTTTGGTGCATTTTTCTTCGGAACCATCGGTTATGTTATTCGAAACTCGGTGGCCATTTACTACGCCAAATACTATTTGGACGGCGACGCAACCATACAATCGACCTTTATGGCCACGGGAGTTGCAGCGGCCATTTTGGCCATGCCCATCTCCAATTTAATTACCAAGCACTACTGTAAGGTGAAGCTGTACAAATGGTCGCAGTTGGCCGTGGGACTGCTGAGTCTCGCTATGCTGTTTTTGGTTGGACCCGGCAACCTGCTTTGGGCCTTTCCCCTGTACTTTATACTGTCCTTTGTGGTAGACCTGCACGCCCCCGTATTTTGGTCGGCCATTGCCGAGTCGGTTGATTATGGTCATGCAAAATTAGGAAAGCGTGTATCGGGACTGGCTTACGGCGGTATTTCCTTTGCTCAGAAATTGGGTATGAGTATTGCCGGAGCCTCCGTAGGTTATTTGCTCGACTTTTTTGATTATGTGCCCAATGCCGTGGTTCAGAGTGAGTTTACCCTTGTGGGACTGGCTCTGCTGCTTACAGTAATACCGGGTGCTTTTCATGCCCTGGTAGGAGGAATGATGTTCCGCTACAAGATAACCGACAAGCGTTACGAAGAGATCAAACAAAAATTAAATATATAGCACCATGGGAAGTACGCAGGCACTCGTAGAACAAAGGGCCGACCCCTTTGTGTACAGACACAGCGACGGCTACTATTATTTCACCGGTTCGGTACCCACCTATGATCGTATAGAATTGCGCAAGTCGCGCACCCTGGAGGGGCTGGCTAAAGCCGAAACCCACGATGTGTGGTTCAAGCACGACAAGGGCCCTATGAGTCAGCACATCTGGGCCCCGGAGCTCCATTACCTCGACGGCAAATGGTACATTTATTTTGCCGCCAGTGAGGTCGACGACATTTGGAAGTTGAGACCCTACGTGCTCGAATGCCGGGGACAGGATCCTCTCAAGGATGGCTGGAATGAGTTGGGGCAGATGCAGGCGGCCGACGGGGACGAGAAATCGTTCATCGATTTCTCGCTTGATGCCACCGTTTTTGAGCATCAAGGCAAGCGTTATTTCTGTTGGGCCGAGAAAACAGGCGGACAATTTGCCGCCTCCAATCTGTACCTGGCCGAGATGGAATCGCCCATAAAGCTCAAAACCGCTCAGTTTATGCTCACCACCCCCGATTACGACTGGGAGCGGATAGGCTTTTGGGTGAACGAAGGTCCTGCTGTCATTAAGCACCAAGGTAAGATCTACATCACTTTTTCGGCCAGTGCCACCGGTGCCTGTTATTGCATGGGTATGATGGAAGCCGATGAAAACGCTGATTTGATGGACCGCAATTCCTGGAGCAAGTCGAGATACCCAGTACTCCAGACCGATTATGAAAAAAAGATTTTCGGTCCCGGGCACAACAGCTTCACTGTGGCAGAAGACGGCAAAACGCCCTTGTGCATTTATCACGCGCGCGATTATGAAGAGATTGTTGGCGATCCGCTTTACGATCCCAACCGGCACGCTCGTATTATGGAGGTTAAATTTGATGCTGCCGGTAGGCCCCTATTTTCCTTTTAAGTGAGAAGGGTGTTCCAATCAGCACTCAGTTGCTGAGCAATTTAACACGCAAAGGATGCATAAGGAAGGTCAGCAAGTGTAGCGGGCCGTTCCCACATGATTAAAGAAGCGGGAGCCTCGAAATTTAGAGGCTCCCGCTTTTATTTCCTAATCGTTTCATTTTTAAACAGGCGCTGAAGAGCTGACCAGGCCGCCTTTTTACTGCGCGTCTGTATGGACCAAATCTTTAATTACAGCTCCAGATCGACATCGTGCAACTCGTTCCAGGGCAAGCCATGTTTGTTCAGTTCGGCCATAAAAGGATCGGGATTAAACTCCTCTACGTTGAACACGCCCGGTTTCTTCCAGGTCCCCTGCAGGTACATCATGGCACCAATCATACAGGGCACACCAGTAGTGTAGCTCACCGCCTGCGTACCGGTCTCCTTATAGGCCACCTCGTGGCTGCAGTTGTTGTAAACGTAGTAAGTCTTTTCCTTCCCGTCTTTAAGTCCCTTGATGCGGCAACCGATGGAAGTCCAGCCCTTATAGTTCTCGCCCAAATCACCAGGGTTAGGCAGTACAGCCTTCAAAAACTGAATGGGTACAATCTCCACCCCATTGTACATCACCGGCTCAATGCCCGCCATACCAATGTTCTGAATCACCCTTAGGTGCGTCAGGTATTCCTGTCCAAAAGTCATCCAAAAACGGGCGCGCTTCAGGGTAGGAAAGTTTTTAACCAGCGACTCCAGTTCCTCGTGGTAAATCAGGTAAGATTCCTTAGGGCCAATTTCGGGATAATTCAACGTCTTGTGAATCTCATGCGGCTCGGTATACACCCATTGTCCGTTTTCCCAGTATTTGCCCTTCTGCGTTACCTCCCGGATGTTGATTTCCGGGTTAAAATTGGTGGCAAAAGCCTTTCCGTGATCGCCCGCATTGCAATCAACAATATCCAGGTACTGAATTTCGTCAAAGTGGTGCTTGGCGGCATGGGCCGTAAACACACTGGTAACGCCCGGGTCAAATCCGCAACCTAAAATGGCAGTCAGTCCGGCCTCTTTAAACTTCTCCTGGTAGGCCCATTGCCACTTGTATTCAAATTTGGCCTCCTCCTTGGGCTCGTAGTTGGCCGTGTCGAGGTACGAAACGCCTGTTTCCAGACAAGCATCCATTATGGTCAGGTCCTGATAGGGCAGGGCCACATTTACCACCAGGTCGGGCCGGTAGCTGTTGATCAGCTCTACCAACTCTGGCACACTGTCGGCATCTACCTGCGCAGTTTGTACCCGGTTGCCACCTATTTGTTTTGCAATGGCGTCGCACTTGCTTTTGGTGCGACTGGCCAGCAATATTTCGGTAAAAACTTCAGGCAATGCAGCCATTTTATGAACCACTACAGTTCCTACGCCACCGGCGCCAATAACTAAAACTTTACCCATTTTTAGAAAATTTTTATACCCGTTTGTGTGTCAAAAATTTGGCTAAATATACAACAAACTTTTTTGCGGGCTGGCCATACCGGCTTATTTTCTACTAACTTTGTACGCAAAGCTGAACTGATAATAATAATGGTTTTATGAATAAATCCCGTAAAGGTTTATTTGCGATGGGTCTGGTGGTGTTGGTCGCCGCAGCCCTTCCGCTGCTGCCCTCTGGCGGGCCCGATAGGGCTGTGGTGGCTTTTTACAACTTAGAAAACCTGTTCGATACCCTGGATACCCCCGGTGTGTTGGATGAGGAATTTACCCCCGGCGCCCAAAAACAATGGAACAGCGAACGCTATTGGCTAAAGATTGAACGCAAGGCAGAGGTGCTGAAGAAGCTGTCTGAAGAAGCCGGCGTAGAAGGCGCCTCAGTAATAGGCCTGTGCGAAATGGAAAACAGAACCGTGCTGGAGGATTTGGTAGCCAGTGAAGATCTTAAAGATCTCGATTATCAAATCATACATTACGATTCGCCCGATAAGCGGGGTATCGACGTGGCCTTGCTCTACCGCACAGATGATTTTGTGCCCGAAAACAGCAGGGCAGTTCCTCTGCTGCTGCTCAATGAGGAGGGCCAACGTGTATTTACCCGCGATCAACTGGTGGTTTCAGGCCGTTTGCACGGCAGTCCCATCCATTTTATCGTCAACCATTGGCCTGCCCGGTCGCGCGGCAGGGGCGGAGAGGACTTTCGGGAGCAAGCCGCTAAGCTGACCCGCAGTCTCAGCGACTCCATTCTGGCCAAAGATCGTAAAGCACGTATCGTCATCATGGGCGACTTTAATGACGACCCCACCGATTTAAGTATGCAACATTTTTTGGGTGCCGCCCTGGAGCGCGACTCGCTTGGCGACAGTAAGCTTTTCAATGCCACCGCTCCGCTATTTGCCGAAGGACAGGGCAGTTTGAAGTACCGGGGCCAGTGGAACCTGTTCGACCAGATGGTGGTGAGTAAGGGTTTGTTGAAGGAGCGCTTCAGAGGGTATTACTACCATTCGGCCCATATCTATGGCCCCGATTACCTCCTGCAGCAAGAGGGCGATTATGCCGGATATACCTGGCGGACCTACGTGGGCAATTGGTACCATGGTGGTTACAGCGATCACCTGCCGGTGTACCTGATTTTGGAGCGCAAGCGCTGAAAACATAAGCTGCAAGCGGGTAGGGGAGTAAGCAGGCTGAATTTTACTTGTACCACCCCCTGGCTGCAATCAGGTCGTACACCCCGTGCGGCAGCAGGTAGCGCAGGTTTTTCCCCATTCGGAGTCCCTCCCTGATTAAAGTTGCAGAGAGATCGAGCAGTGGCGCATCCACCACCTGCAGACCTTTTGTTTGGGGCTGCGCCTCCAGGGAATAGCCCGGACGGGGATAAATCAGCAGGCGATATTGTTTTAGAAGTCGCTCCGGCTCCTTCCACTTGTCGATGGCCAACAGATTGTCGGCGCCCATAATCAAACGAAAATCATGCTGCGGAAAAGTCGCATGCAGCTTGTCCAGTGTATCGATGGTGAAAGAGGGGCGGGGCAGCATAAATTCAAAATCGCTGGCCTTAAAGCGCGGCTCCTCCTGAAGGGCCAGCTTGAGCAGCTCCAGGCGGTGCGCCTCATCCAGCAAATCTCCCTTCTCCTTAAAAGGGTTTTTGGGGGTAAGCACAAACCACACTTCATCCAGTCCGGCATATTCTGCCAGGTAATTGGCCAGCGCCAAATGTCCGATATGTACCGGATTAAAGGAACCAAAAAGCAGTCCGATGGTTGCGCTCATGTGCCTGGTTATTTTGATTTTTGTTGTCGGGTAACCCAATGGGCCCGCATGACTTATGTGATTTAGTTTTTATCTGTGACAAAGTTGTGCACCACTTTTTCCGTTTCAATGCAGGCCTTTTCGAGCTGGTCGTTGACCACCACCACGTCAAATTCGGGGGCATAAGTCAGTTCCAGGGTGGCCTTGGCTACGCGTTTTTCGATGACTTCGGGGGCGTCGGTGGCTCTTAGCTCCAGTCGTTTACGCAATTCTTCCACCGAAGGCGCCTTAATGAAAATAGCCAAAGCCCTGTCGCCATAAAATTTCTTGATGTTGACACCGCCCACCACATCTACATCAAACACCACATTTTTACCCTCTTGCAGCAGGCGTTCCACTTCCTCTTTAAGCGTGCCGTAGCAGGTGCCGGGGTAGACTTCCTCCCATTCGAGAAAGGCGTTTTCCGACACTTTTTGGGCAAAGGCTTCCTGACTCAGAAAGTAATAATCGACCCCGTGGCGCTCCTGTCCGCGGGCAGGGCGACTCGTAGCCGAAATGCTGAAAGCCAGATTCAGGTCTTTTTGCAAAAGATACTTTACAATGGTGGTTTTGCCAGACCCTGAGGGGGCAGAGAAAATGATGAGTTTGCCTTGCTGCATATTGTTTGGATTTAAGTCGCTAAGCGCCGGATATCTTTAAGCTGCTTTATTCAAAAGTTATCGTGACAGGCAATTAATGAACAATGCCAGTTAAAGCACGTTGAGCATTTGCTCCTTTATTTTTTCCAGTTCGTCCTTCATGCGGATTACCAGGCGCTGGATATCGGCATCGTTCGCTTTAGAGCCCATGGTGTTGATTTCCCTGCCCAGTTCCTGGGTGATGAAGGCCAATTTCTTCCCCACAGGTCCCTCTTCTGAAATGCATTCCTTAAAATAGTCGATGTGGTTTTTAAGGCGCACTTTTTCCTCGGTGATGTCCAGTTTTTCGAGGTAGTAAATCAACTCCTGTTCAAAGCGGTTTTCATCTACATTTTTCAGTTTTAGGTCGTCGAGATTTTCGCGAATGCGCTCCTTAATGCGTTCGAGGCGCTGTTTTTCGTAGGACTGGACTTCGAGACTCAAGCCGGCGATGGTTTCGACGCGTTGCAGGATGTCTTTTTGCAAGGCGCTGCCTTCCTGGTTGCGAAAGTCGATGATGGCTATCAGGGCAGCATCCAGGGTCTTTTCCAGGGCCAGCCACTCGGCTTCAGCCAATTCGGCCTGTTCGGTCTTCAAGACTTCGGGCAGTCCCAGTATGGCCCTCAAAAAGTCGCTCTGTTGGCCCAGGTTCAGTTTCTGAGCCATGCCGCTGAGTTGCTGGTGGTAACGTTCAAAAACAGCTTCGTTGATTTGCGGAATGCGGTCGGCCACTTCCGACTCCAGTTGGATGTTGACTTCCACCTTGCCCCGTTGCAGGCGGTCGGCAATGCGGTTGCGCATTTCCAGCTCTTTTTCGCGATAGATTTGTGGAAGACGAAGGTTCAGGTCGAGCTGTTTGCTGTTGAGGGATTTGATCTCTACATGGATTTTTTTGCCGGGCAGCTCACCACTTGCCTTGCCAAAACCAGTCATCGATTGTATCATAAGAAGTCTGCTAATAATTATTACAGCGCAAAAATAAGCTTTTTTGACCGGAACGCCCCTGTTCTGTTGAAAGGATGTTGTGCGTCTCAGGCTTTGGATTTTGTCGGACTTAAAGTAGTCCCACCCCCTGACAAAGAAGGATTGTTTAATAATTTCATCAAAAGAATGAATAAAAAGAATCTTGCATGGTTTCATTGCTACAAAACCGATTGTATCAATAACCTTAAAAATTGAGTAGTATGAAAACAAGAATGGGTTTCCGTCTTTTGGCTGTTCTGATGATGGCCGCCTTTGAGGCCTTGTTTGCGACTTTAGAAGTAAATGGGGTGGAGGACCTGGATGTGGAGACCTTAACGGCTGTTTTACTTTCGCACGTGGTTGAAGGTAATGTGGTGGCTGCCGATGTGAGCAGTGGGTTAACGAGGTGATACATGTTATCGACGGGGTGATTTTACCCTAAGTAGGGCGTCGGCCTTGCAGTTGAGCCAAAGAAAGCGGGGATTGAAGCCTTGTTCCTGCTTTTTTTGGCTTTTTAATATGGTGGTGTGTGCCAAGCGTTTTAAATTTGTGCCTTTGTTTTGAACAAAAGACCTTGGCCACGGTTTAAAGGACGTTGAGGCAGCCATTGGTCCAGGTAGTTGTGCAGGATGTATCTGATGGCCGGCTACCGTATGAATTTGTTGCAGTTACCTTTGTTTATAATGGGAAAGTATTCCATCAAAGATTTGGAAAAGATTTCGGGTATTAAAGCACATACCATTCGTATGTGGGAGCGTCGTTACGGCCTTATAGAGCCGCAACGCACCGAAACCAATATCCGTTTTTATTCCGATTGTGATTTAAAGCGTTTGTTGAATGTTTCCATCCTTAATCATAACGGAATTAAAATTTCGCATATCGCAGGACTCACCGATGCAGAGATTAAGAGTCGGGTGCTCGATTTGTCGATAGATGGGCGCAGCAGTTCGGTGCAAATTGAAAGTTTGATGGTGGC
>DUOK01000204.1 GCA_012838865.1 Bacteroidales bacterium
AACAGTTCTTATCTTTACAGACAAAACACCTTGATTATGCAGTGGAGCCGGCAGCAACTTTCCATTCTGGCCATCGTGGCCATCACCTCTTTTATGGGGACCTTCCTCATCTCCTCCATCAACATAGCACTTCCGACCATTGAAGCAGAATTTTCGATGCACGCGGTGGCCTTGAGCTGGATTGTTACCGGTTTTTTGCTGACCACCGCCATTTTGCTTTTACCCATGGGCCGCATTGCCGATTTAAGCGGCGTTCGCAGGGTGTTTAAATCGGGACTCGTCTTGTTTACCTTGTCGTCGCTGCTTTGTGCCTATGCGCCCAACGGAAACTGGCTCATCGCCTTCAGACTGCTTCAGGGAATGGGGGCAGCGCTCACCAGCACCACAGGGACCGCCATTTTGGTAACGGCCTTTCCACCCCAACAGAAGGGTCGGGTGCTGGGTATTTCAGTGGCTGCGGTTTACATCGGTCTGGCCACCGGTCCCTTTATAGGCGGTTATCTCACCCTGCTTTTGGGTTGGCGCTCCATTTTTCTGACTTCAACCGTACTGGGCCTTTTGGTCATTGCCGTTACCTGGCGCTATTTGGGTAAGGATGCGGCAACAGCACCCGGCATCTTGCGCAAGCTAAGATTGAAAGGAAGTGTCTTTTATATCGCGGGACTCTCAGCTCTTGTTTATGGCTCCTCCCGCATTCCGGAGCTTTTGGGTTGGCTTTTGATGCTGCTGGGTGCGGTAGGCTTACTGCTTTTCTGGCGCAGCGAAGCACGGTCCGACTTCCCCATCTTCCATACCCGGCTGTTTACCCACAACCGCCTTTTTGCTTACTCCAATTTCGCCGCCCTCATCAATTACAGCTCCACCTTTGCCATTGTGTTTTTGTTGAGTCTCTACCTGCAAAAAATTCAGGGACTCAGTCCACAAACCGCAGGCAGCATTCTGGTGGCCCAACCGGCCATGATGGCACTTTTCTCGCCCTTGGCCGGTCGCCTTTCCGAGCGCATACAGGCCCGCTACCTGGCCACACTGGGTATGAGTATGTGCACGGTGGGACTGGCTGCCTTTGCCTTTTTGCAGGCAAACACCCCTCTGCCAATCATTGTGGGGATTTTGTTGTGGGTGGGACTGGGTTTTGCGCTGTTTTCATCGCCCAACATGAACACCATCATGAGCTCGGTCGATCGCAGCGCTTACGCCCAGGCATCGGGCACGGCAGCGACCATGCGGGTGGTGGGACAAATTACGTCGATGACCATTGCAACCTTCTTTTTCGCCCTCCTTTTGGGGAAAACCCAAATGGAAGCAGCTGATCCCAAACTGTTTCTGCAGGCCCAACGCCAGGCCTTTCTGGTATTTGCCGCACTGGGACTGGCAGGCATCTACTTTTCGTGGTGGCGGGGACGCCTCGACCGCCAGTAATTGGACAAATTGAGCACCACGAGCGAAGAAGCAATAATGAGCATCCCAGTGACCGAAATCCAGTCGGGCTGCTCCTCAGCAATAAGCACCCAGCTCAAAATGGCGCCGGAAACAGGAATCAAAAACTTCCAGACATTCAACTCCGACACCTTAACCCCGGGACGTTTTATCAAGGAAAACCAAATGGTAAAAGCGGCTGCAGAAAGGAAGCTCAACCAGCCCAGGGCCAGGTAATAATCCCTGGGGAAAGGACCGCTGGCCAGCCCCTCTACCGGGAGGGATACCAAAAAGAGGGCCAAACCGCCAATAATGAGACTGCCCCCGCTGAGCACCCAGGCCGGCATGCCCTTCGAGCGTTTCACAATCAAGACATTGGAAAATCCAGAAAAAAGGTTGTTCATGATCAGAAAAAGAATGCCCAGCCACTCGTATTCCCCCCGGACTTCAGCTTTGCTGCGCCCCAGGGTAATGACGACGATACCCAGCACCCCAATGGCGATACTGAACATTTTCCAGAAAGTCATCCGGTCGTTCGACAGGCTAAAATGAGCCACCACGGCAACGAACAGGGGCGAGGCCCCTATCAGCATGGCGCCCAGCGCACTAGGCACAAAATCAAGCCCCATATAAAAAAAGGCATACTGCAAAAAGATCTGCAGCAGGGCAATGAGCAAAACAAAGACCGGCTGTTTCTTAATTTCACGCAAAAAGACCCGCGGCTTCCCAAAGAACACAAGCAACAAAAGTCCCGAAATAAAGAAACGAAGTCCGGCAAACTGGAGGGGACTGTGGTATTCCAAACCAATCTTGACGCCCACAAAGGCGGTGGACCACAACCAACTGGCAAAGATGGCCAGGAAGGTGGTGCTCTTTAAAATTTTAAGCATGCAGCAGTACCAAAAAAGCAGAGCCGTCTGATCAACAGACGACTCTGCATTACTAAAAAGTATTCTAAAATTAAATTACGGCAGCGCCAATCATGTAGGCAGCAGCCAATGAAATAATGGCGTAAAGCTCGGGGAATACAGCCAAAATCAAGGTCTTACCAGCCACATCGTGACCCGAACCAATGGCAGCAATACCGTTGGCACACACCTGACCCTGATGGTACGACGACAACAAGCCCACCAGCCCAACAGCCAAACCGGCGCCAAAAACGGCACTTGCTTTGAACCAGGTAATGTCGGGTGTCAGCAAACCGAAAAAGTTACTCATCAAAAAGTATCCGGCAAAGCCATAAAGTCCCTGACTACCGGGAAGAGCAGTCAAAAGAAGATAAGATCCAAATCCATCGGGATTCTTTTTCATTGCTCCTACAGAGGCACTACCTGCCGCTGAACATCCAAATACACTACCGGTTCCGGCCAAACCAACCATTAAACCAATTCCAATGTAAGCCAATACAATAGGTTCCATGTTTTCTTTTTTAATTTGTTACAACTGTTATTAATCTAAACTCTTCTCGGCAAAAGGGGTATAACGTTTGCCGCCCCCGGTAAAACCGGCATTTTTATAAAACTCTACAAAGGTAAGTCGAATGGGATGAACAAAGGCACCCAAACCTGCCATAAACAGGGTCATTCCGTGCCCCACCAATAAAATAATGATCATCACCAGGGGACCAAAAATCACATTGTCGGGACGCATACTCATGGCCAACTCGTTGAACACGAAGCCCAGAATCGCGCTGGAAACCCCCAGGGCGAACAGACGAATGTACGAAAGCAAATCGCCCACCAAGCCGGTAACCATGCCATACACATCCCACAAGCCAGTTAAAAAATTCATCACAATACTGCGACGTGGATCATTGAACAAGAGGATCAAGGACCCGGAAGCAATCAAAATTCCGTTTTGAACATAAGTGCCCACCGATTCGCTGACCGCACCCAGCTCACGCAAACCGTAAGCCAGGCCGCTGCCCACAATCAACAGCAACCAGCCTATGGTGGAATAAGAGTAAGCAATGCCTTTGGTCATGGAAACATTCACCACCTTCAGAACCATGCCGAACAAAATATGAATCACACCTAAAATAAGGGCCAGATTAAACAACTTGTCGGTATCGATCATGTAAGCCTTCCACTTATCCAGCCAGGCAATGTCTGCCTCAATCAAATCGATGCCGAAGAAAGTGCCGGTAAGCGCGCCAAAAACAACCGTTACCAATCCCAGCCACTGCGCCAGGGTCAAGATGCTGCGCATCTTTGGCACTTTGTACTTCATAAAAATGGCCGCCAACAGAATAATCAATCCATAACCGGCGTCGCCCAGGGAAAACCCAAAGAAGAGCATGTAAAAGGGTGCAAAGAAAGGCACCAAATCCAGCTCCTTATGGTTGGGCAATTCGTACAGGTCGCCGATGGACTCAAACACGCGGGCAAATCGGTTGTTCTTCAACTGCACGGGCACCTTATCGTCGTCGGTGGGGCGCGAAGCCACATACAAAATACTCCTACGATCCAACTCAGCATTGAGTCCCGCCATCTTAGGCTGGGGCACCCAACCCTCGATCAAACGAACATGGTCTTCCACCTCGCTTTGCGTTTGGTGCAAAACATTGGCCTCATCCAGCTCGCTTTTTAAATCAGCGGCATAGGCCTCCAGTTGTCCCAGTTGGTGCGTGGCCAACGAGTCCAACTCCTCGTTCAAGCGGCTCACCTCAGCTTCCAATGCTTTTTGCTCCTTTCGCAAGTCCGACAAAGACCTTGCCGGCAGCAAAGTTTCATCAACGCCCTCCCATTCGGGCAGCGAAGCACCAGCTTCACGTTGCAGTAAGACAAAGCAAGTGAATCCCCCTTCAGCAGAAACTTTCTGCAAATAGTGCTCCTGCTCCCAGGCGGGATCAAAATATTTATCGCGACAAACCAGGAAACGGAAATAAAGTCCACTTTGCTTTAAATCCTCCAGGCGCTCCGGAGAAAAATCACCCCAGGGCACTAAGAGCTGGGCCTCTTTTTCAAGACTCCCAATCTGTTGCTGTTTCTGTTCCAATTCCGCCTCAATTTCCCGAATGCGCTGCCAAACAGCAGCACCATCGGCAAGGCGGGGTCCTTCACCACTTACCACCTTGTCCTTACCCCGAACGCTCAAACTGCGAATGGTTTTCAACAAGTCGTTGTAAGCCCTAAGCAAATCCTGCATTTCGGGAGTCGCCTCCTGCTTCTTTACCTGAACATGCAACACACCCATCTGCTTCAGCTCTTTTAAAAAAGCTTTATAATCGGCATGGTACACCAGGAAAGAGTATTTCATCATGGGTACTATCATAACTCGACCTCCTGCTCTTGACGGGTTTTAACAATCTTCTGGGCCGATTTGGAAAGGTTTTCCTCATCTTCCAAAAAGCGCTTGATTTTTCGCATGGCATCCTCAAACCCGGGGATCTGGACCTTCTCATACAGGTTCACCTTTTGGGTGGTCTTTTTCCGGGCATGATCAAGCAGCTCCATCTTCCGCAGCCATACCTCGCGTTCAATACCCAAACGGGCCAGATTACGCAAAATGACGATGCCATCGGCAAACCAGACCGGCCGTGTAAAAGGATTGTAGGGTGCAATGTTAAAGTGAATGTCTTCCAGGATGGGGGTCAGCACACCGGCGATTTTCTTCACCGACAAATCCACATCCTCTACCTTAACCAGCGAAGCATCAAACTCGCCCCACAATCGCACCATGTCCTCATAACGACCCAGTTCCTTTTCCAACTCCTGCTCCATCTCGGCAGCACGGTCTTTGGCACGCTTCACCTCACTGCGCAAAGCCGACTCTTTGTTCTTGAGGGTCGGCAAGGCCCGCTCGCGTACCTTCAACTGCTTATCCAAAGTCTGCAGCGAAGTTTTATTGTACTGAAATTTAATTGACATGCTGTTCTTCTTAATGTTTTTACCGCTGCTTATTCTCCCACCCAGTATTGGTCAACAAACTCTTGTTTGATGCCCACCTCGGCCTTGGTAAAATGCTTACCAAGCAATTCCCAGGAAATATTCAGCATGGTGTCGGTATCCACATTTACATCAATAGCCAACAACTTATCCGAATAGGCTTTGGCAAAATCCAGGGTACGCTCATCGTAATCGGTCAGATCAAAACCATTCTCCAGTTTGGTCTTGGCATTGGCCGCATCGGCATACAAACGAATGGCCGCATTCATCACCTGCGGGTGATCGGCCCGGGTTTGTTTGCCAATAACCAACTGCTTCAGACGAGAAAGCGAACGGAAGGGATCCACAATCACCTTTCCAATTTCGGTATCACGACGCAGGAACAACTGTCCCTCGGTAATGTAACCGGTGTTGTCCGGAATGGCGTGGGTAATGTCGCCGCCCGAAAGGGTGGTTACGGCAATAATGGTAATGGAGCCGCCGGAAGGAAACTGTACTGCCTTCTCGTAAATACGCGCCAGGTCAGAATACAAAGAACCGGGCATACTGTCCTTCGAAGGAATTTGATCCATACGATTGGATACAATACTCAGGGCATCGGCAAATAAGGTCATGTCGGTGAGCAACACCAACACACTCTCATTCTTATCTACCGCAAAATACTCGGCTGCCGTAAGCGCCATATCCGGTACCAACAGACGCTCCACGGGAGGATTCTCGGTAGTATTAACAAAGCTGATGATGCGATCGAGCTCCCCAGCGTTCTGAAACACATTTTTAAAAAACAGGTAATCGTCGTTGGTCAAGCCCATCCCCCCCAGAATAATCTTGTCGGCCTTGGCCCGCAAAGCCACATTGGCCATCACCTGGTTGTAAGGCTGGTCGGGGTCGGCAAAAAAGGGAATTTTCTGACCCGAAACCAGACTGTTGTTGAGGTCGATACCGGCTATACCGGTAGCAATCAACTGGGAAGGCTGCTTACGACGTACCGGATTTACCGAAGGACTGCCGATGTCGCGAATCTCCCCTTCTACCTGGGGACCGCCATCAATGGGGTCGCCATAGGCGTCGAAAAAGCGACCACCCAGTTCTTCACTCACCTTCAGCTGGGGCGGACGCCCCAAAAAGGTCACTTCGGCGTTGGTGGGGATGCCTTCGGTTCCGGCAAACACCTGCAGGGTAACCAAATCGCCCATCAGCTTAACCACCTGTGCCCTGCGGCCATGCACCATGGCCATTTCATCGTAGCCCACACCCTTGGCCTTTAAGGTAACCGTGGCCTTGGTCATGTTGATCAGCTGGGTATATATTTTTTGAAATGCCTGACTTTCCATCATTCAAATTTTACTCGGTTAATAATCAGTTCATGCGTCCTTTGAGCAGCTCCTGAAGTGCCGACTCGTGTTTTTTAAAGTCGTCCGACTCAAACTCGGCATAATTCATCTGCTTGTAAATGTTGATCACCTCCTTGAAAAATACGGAGACGTCTTCAAAACCTTTGTATTTGAATTCGGCATCTGCCACACCCAAAACACTGGAAAGCATGTACTTCTGGCGCTCCATCGGCGTAGAAGCATCAATCGCGTCAAAAGCATCCTGTTGCAAAATCACAAAGTCGATGAGTTCCGACTTCCAAAAACGATCGTGGAAAGCTATGGGCACGCCATCGTCGCCCAAAATATTGATTTGCTCCATCGCTTCCTTACCACGCAACAAAATATCTTTGGCCTTAATAACATCTGCCAACCATTCTTCACCCACATTCTTTTTCAGGTTCTCCATTACTTCGGGATATTCGAGGTACTTGGAGTAACTGTCGATGGGGTCGATGGCCGGGTAGCGCTTGCTGTCGGCACGCGCCTGCGACAGACCATAGAAACAACGGGCCGCCTTACGGGTCCCTTCGGTAACGGGCTCCTTAAGGTTACCCCCTGCCGGAGATACCGTTCCAATAAAGGTAATGGATCCGGTGGAACCATTGGGCAAATAAACAAAGCCGGCACGCGAATAAAAATTGGAGATTACAGCCGAAAGGTCCATCGGGAAAGCATCCGGTCCGGGCAGCTCCTCCAAACGGTTCGACATCTCCCGCAAAGCCTGCGCCCAACGTGAAGTAGAGTCGGCCATCAACAATACCTTTAAACCCATTGACCGGTAGTATTCGGCCAGGGTCATGGCGGTATATACCGAAGCCTCACGAGCGGCCACCGGCATATTGGAAGTATTGGCTATGATGGTGGTACGTTCAATCAGTTTGCGCCCGGTCCTCGGGTCGTCCAGCTCAGGAAATTCGGTAAAAATTTCTACCACCTCGTTGGCACGCTCACCACAGGCGGCGATAATAACCACATCGGCCTCAGCCTGCTTAGAGATGGCGTGCTGAAGTACGGTTTTCCCGGTTCCGAAAGGCCCGGGAATGAAGCCGGTTCCCCCTTCGGTAATGGGATTCAGCGTATCGATACAACGCACTCCTGTCTCGAGCAATTTGAAGGGACGTGGTTTGTCCTTATAGGCACGCACCGCCATTTTAACGGGCCACTTCTGCACCATGGTAAGCGGGAAGTCCTGTCCCTCCTCATCCACCACCACGGCAATGGTTTCGTCTACAGTATAATCGCCGGCCTCGACCAGCGACTTCAACTCGTAGCGTTGGTCCATTTTAAAGGGCACCATAATTTTATGGGGAACACTGTTCTCCATCACCTCACCCAACCAGTCGCCGGCAGTCACTTTATCGCCCACCTTGGCCAGGGGCTTAAAGGTCCACTTGTCCACCCGGTTCAAGGGATCGGTATAATCGCCCCGTTTCAAAAACACCCCGTCCATTTTGTCGAGATCGTTCTGCAAACCATCGTAGTTGCGAGAGAGGATACCCGGTCCGAGACTCACCTCCAACATATGGTTTTCAAACTCCACCGAGGAACCAATGCGCACTCCACGGGTGCTCTCGAACACCTGAACGTAGGCATTTACCCCAACCACCTTAATCACCTCAGCCATGAGGCGTTCTTCGTTGTGCTGGATAAAACAAATCTCGTTCTGTGCCACCGGCCCGTCCACTTCAACGATTACCAGGTTGGCCACAATTCCGGCCACCTTGCCTGTGGTTTTATTATTTCTTTCCATATCCTAATGTAAATTCTTCCGGAAACTGAAAGCCTGCCTCCAGGTCGTTCAGCAATTGGTTAAACATTTCTTTACCGCGCTCAGCATCCAGGGCCATCCAGCGTTCCACAATCAAGAGCTTTTGCACAAAGGCCAGCACTTTCTCAATAGTAAAATACGCGAAAAAGGTCTCCTCATCTATGAAGTCCCATTGGTGCCGATCCAGGCGAAGTTCTCTTTCCAACAGATCCTTGCCTTCAAACAACTGAATAAGGTGCTCCATCTCGTGCACCTCGTTGGCCAGACCGAAATCGCGTGTTCTGCTTTTCCGAAGCGCAGCGGTAATCTCATCGTCACCCACCAAAGCCTGATCAAAGGCCAGTTCATGCTTGCGACCATTCAATGCCACCATCACGTTAGCAATGGTCCGGTGATAACTGGCCAATGCACGGAAAAAAGAATTATTGACCTGGTCCAGATGTTTGTAATAAGCCTTGGTCAGTTGCAACTCTGCCGCATAAAAATCATCTGTACCCTCTTCGCCGTGGATCTGCTCCAGAAATTCTACAAAATAATCGGGCAACAACTCCAGGTTTGCAGCTTCATAACTCTTTCGATCCTGCAACTGCTCCACGGTATCCCGTGGCAGATTTCCACGCTCATCCCACTCTTGGTCCCGCTTAAAGTAGCGATTCAAAAAGTTTTGATGGTCAAAGGGCATATACAGCAGCTGTACCAGCTTAAAGTCCGCCGGCTGCAATTCTGCACTTAAGTTCTCCCTTAATTCTGCCGAAGAGTACAGTACTTTTTTGTCTTCCAGAAGAATATCGGGTAAACCTGCCACCAATGCGTAGTAGTTTTTTCCCATTATTTTTCCGCTTCAAAAAGTAACTCACTGGTTTTGGGACGCAGGTAAGCTTTAAAAAAATTGCTGAAGTCCTGCTCGGTAAAACTGATTTGATAACTGCCATCAACCGGACCCACTTTAAAACCGGATTTCACACCTTCCGAAAAAGTCAACTCCAATCCCTGGTTGAGCTCGGCAGCCAATTGGTTTTTGAAGTAAGCATCCAATTGTTCCTGTTCCTTGGCCGACAAGACCACCTGCATATCCAGGCTGTCCTTTTCGGCCCAGGTTTTAACCACTTTCTCAACCAGCGACTTCAAAAAATCCTGATTCGAAAAGAGTTCTTTAACAGCAGGTTGTACCGCTTGCATGGTTACCTGGTTGCCCAAGTCCTGTTTAAGGGCAGCAAGTGCCTGCCCTATCGACATTTTCAGCTCCGAATCGACATGCTTTCTAAGCGTTTCGGCTTTCTCCTCCGCCTCTTTCACCAACGCAGCCGCCTTTTTCTCTGCCTCTTTCTGCAGTTTATCGGCTTGCTCCCGGGCCTCCTTTAGAATGACTTCGGCCTCCTGACGGGATTTTTCAACCCCCTCATTATAAATCTTTTCAGTAAGTTCCTGAAGTTTCGTTTGCATATCTCTTAAATTTTATACTTTGCTAAAAATAATTTTTTCGAACGAGCCGGCAAAAAGCACCAAGGCGACAAGTGCTTACAATTTAACTCTTTTCGCAAGCAAAAGCCAACGGATTCTCCCTGTTTATAGGGATTTGCGCCAAAACTATTAAAGATTTGGAAAAAACCTTAAAATAAAAGCGCCAAGCATCAAAATGGCGGTTTCAAATGTCCACCTAATAACAGGCCAACAACCATAAGGTTCACGGCAAAACCGCTCCTGCTGCAAGAATAGGCAAAAAAAAAGTTGTATTGGCCAAGGGCCAATACAACCGCTAAAATGTCGTACAAATTCAAACAAAACAACACAGGAGTGTGTTCTGTTCACAAAAGTAATAATCCAGGCTTTATTGAATACTAGCCTGCTCCTGACTAGGCTGAGTTTGTGGTCGCAATTGCAACTGCAACTCCATCATACGTCGCTCCACCTCCCGCAAGCCCTTTTCTGCCTCTTTTTTATAAACAGCGCTCCGGTTGTTGGTCGATAAAAGCCGCTCCGACTGGCGAATGCGTTCACGCATAAACTGGTCAAAATCTCTCAATTTTTGACGGTACTCCGCATCGAGCTCACGTAAACCGGCTCTCAACTCATTGGCTTCAGAACGAGATACCTTCACAAGCATGCGCTCTACGGCCTTCTTCTCTTCGGCATAACGCTGGGCCTCGGCGCGCATTTCCTGACTGGCCAAGTGCATTTGTTCACTCAAGGAAGAAAGCAAGGTGTCGCTCACCCCAATTAAAGAATCGGCCTCTGCCATTTTTGCCAGGTACTTGGTTCTGACCTCGGTAACCTGCTCCAACTGCTTAATAAGGCGCTGCTCTTTTTTACTGCTTTCCTCTGCCAGC
>DUOK01000205.1 GCA_012838865.1 Bacteroidales bacterium
AATCCAATTACGAGCGTTACAGCATCAGGGCCAACAACAACTACACCGTTTTTGAGGCCGACGATCGCAGCTTTTTAAATAAAATCCGCGTAGGCATCAATGCCGGTTATTCGCGTGATAAGTCCTCCAGCATCGAGACCAATACCGAGTATGGCTCTGTTCTGGGCAGTGCCCTGGCCTTTAATCCTCTGGTGCCGGTTTATGCCGAGGATCCGGAGGCCGTTTTGGCCGATTATCCCCATGCGGTAAGCGATGCCAACGGAAAAGTATTCTCTTTGCCGCCTGCAGGTTTTCAGGAGATAGCCAACCCTGTGGCCATGCTGCATGCGCCTCAAAACGGTTACGGCAATTCCGATAAGTTTGTCTCCACCTTTTGGGGTGAGTTGGATGTATTGCCCAACCTGAAATTCAAGAGCAGTTACGGGGTTGACCTGGCTTTTTGGGGCAACGATGGTTATACTTTTGAGCACTTTTTGGCCAGTCAGGGTAAAAATCATACCCAAAGTCACGTCTATTCGAACATGCACCGCGGGTTCCGCTGGCAGTTAGAGAATACCCTGAGCTACAGTGTGAGTCTGAATGAGGCCCACAACTTTACTGCCCTGCTGGGACAGTCGGCCATGGAATACACCCTTCGCGAGTTGTGGGGCGACGATTACGATCTGTTGGAAAACGATCCTTCCAAAGCCAACATCAATTACGCCATTGCCGATCGTGCGTTGGAGCGTGTTGCAGGCGGTACAGGTGGTTACAGTTCGGTAACCCTGGCTTCTTATTTCGGTCGCCTCGATTACAACTTCCGCGAGAAGTACATGTTTCAGGCCACGGTGCGTCGCGATGGCTCTTCACGCTTTGGCGCAAATAATAAATGGGGCGTTTTCCCGTCCTTTTCGGCCGGTTGGAACATAAGCAATGAAAGCTTTATGGAGGGCCGCCCCGAATTTATCGATCATTTACGTATCCGGGGAAGTTGGGGTATAAATGGTAATGAGCGCATTGGTGAGTTCCGCTATACTTCCCTGATGGATGGTGGACAAAACTATTATTTTGGTGCCGGAGACGACATGGCCATGCAATACGGTGCCAGTCCCTCAAAGCTGGCGAATCCCGACATTAAATGGGAAGAGACCGAGCAGATTAACCTGGGTTTTGAAGCCCGTTTGTGGCGCAGCGCGCTGACTTTTGGTTTCGATTATTTCAAGAAAACGACCTCGGGCATGCTCATGGACCAGCCCATTCCCCGTTATGTGGGTAAGGGGGCGCCAATGGCCAATGCGGGAGAAATGGAAAACTCCGGTTTGGAGTTTGAACTCAGTTTTAAGAACAATATTGGAGCGTTTAACTACTACATCAATGGCAACGCTTCTCTGCTTAATAATAAATTGATAAAGCTGGGGAATGAGTCGGGCGAAGCCATCTATGAAAATGCCGGAGCCTCTGGTGTAGGTCCCTACATTAAAGGTCAAAACGGGGAGGTGTATCCTTTCTTTTATGGCTATAAAACGGATGGGATTCTGCAGAATCAGGCCGAAGCCAATGCTTACAACGCCGCCTACGGCAGAAATGCGCAACCCGGTGATGTGCGCTTTGTGGATGTAGACGGCAACGATGTTATTGACGACCACGACCGCGTGAAAATTGGAAAGGGGATGCCCGATTGGACCTTTGGTCTGAATTTGGGCGGCGATTGGAAAAACTTTGATTTGAATGCTTTCTTTCAGGGAAGTCTGGGCAACGATGTCTTCGATTTTTCTACCCGTGGGGACATTCCTGCCATGAATCGTCCGGCCTGGATCCTGGATCGCTGGACCGGTGAAGGGACTTCCAATAAACTGCCGAGGTTGACCAATGCCAATCCCAATGGCAACTGGGCTTCGTCCGATTTGTACATCAAAGATGGGTCCTACCTGCGTCTGAAAAATCTGCAGCTGGGTTACACCCTTCCTGCCACCATCAGTCAAAGGGTGTCTATTTCCAAACTCAGATTGTATGTAGCGGGTGAAAATCTGTTGACCTTTACCGGATACGATGGCTTTGATCCGGAATTGGCATCCGGAGATTATTTTACCATTGGGGTGGACAAGGGTATTTATCCTCAGGCGCGTACCATCTCTTTTGGCGCCAACATTACTTTCTAATTCAAAAAACAGAACACCATGAAAAGATACCTAAATACAGTGCTCATTGTTGCCTTGCTGGGGTTTTCGGCCTGTAACGATGACTTTTTAACCATCCAGCCTACGGAGTCGCAGGAGGCCGGAGGGCCCGCTACCGAAGGGGCCATAATGGCCAACCTGACTTCTGCTTATCAAATTTTGTTGTTCGACAGTTATGCCGACAACAATTACAACAGTTTGTTTTTTGTTTCTGATTTGCGCGGCGACGACGTGTTTAAAGGCGGGGGAGATGCCGGTGACCAGGCCATGCTGTACCGCTTGTCGCAGCTCGACGCTACACCGACTGAGGTTCCCGAAGGTTTGTGGACCATATACTACAGTGGTATTGCCCGGGCCAACGCGACCTTGATTTCCTGTGAGAATGCCGTGGGCATGGATGAAGACCGTCTGGCCGAATTGAAGTCCGAAGCCCTTTTTCTAAGGGCCTACTATTTACATTGGTTGTGGAAGTTTTGGGGCAATATCCCCTTCTTTACCGAAGACTTACCGGCCCCCTATATGGCCAAGCAGTACCAGGCCGATGAAATCTACGATTTCATTATGGCCGATTTGGATGAGCTGATTGCGCTGGAGGCATTGCCCATGCGTGCCGAAGCTGGAAACGACGGTCGTGCCACCCTGGCTGCCGCCTACATGCTGAAGGCGCGCGTGGTCATGTACCAAAAAGAGGAGGCCCGTTATCCTGAGGTCTTGGCTGAGATGAATGAGATTGTGAGCAGTGAGGCCTATGAGCTGGTCGATTTTGCTTCGATATGGCCCCGTGAGGGAGAATTTTGCGACGAATCCATCTTTGAAGTGAATCACCTGCCGGGTGAGTACGGCGGCAAGACCTGGGATTCGGGCTGGCACGGCTATGGAACCAACCTTCCGGCTTTTATCTCGCCCAACGAATTGAAAGATGATGAGGTATTTAAAGGTGGATGGGGCTTTGGTCCGGTAAGACCTGCTGCCTATGAAATTTTTGAGGCCAACGATGCCCGTCGGGATGCTTCCATCAACGTTTTTGAGGAAGGTACTTACGTCTCCCGTTTTCAGAATACCGGCATGTTTATGGCCAAGTATGCAGCGCGCATCGGTTACAACGAACCGCCCGGTGATGTCGATTTGAACTACGAGAACAACCTGCGTATTTTCCGCCTGGCAGAGACCTACCTGAACATTGCCGAATTGATTGCGGTACATGGTGTGGCTCCCGGCGAGGGCTTGTCGGCCCAGGATGCCTTGAATGCGGTACGGACCAGAGCCGGCGTTCCTTCTATTCCCGCCAATGTAGAGAACATTAAGCTCGAAAGACGGAGAGAATTTGTGGGTGAGGGCATGCGCTTTTGGGATTTGGTTCGTTGGGGCGATGCACAGGTCCTGACCGAAAACCTTCCGGAATACGCTTCGGTACGTACCTGGGCACCCGAGAAGAAGTACCTGCCCATTCCGCAGTCGGAGATCGATCGGACCGAAGGCGAATTCAAGTTGGAACAGAATGCCTACTAGGCAGCAGACACGGTCAATAATTTAAAAACGAAGAATCATGAAAAAATACAAATGGATTTCTGCGGTCTGGGCACTCTCTTTGCTCTTTTTTGCCTGCGAGCCGCAAGAATTTGACGATTACGATTTGGGCACTAAGCCCATGGAAACGGAGGTGACTTTTACCACCACGCCCCAGGCCGATCGACCCAATGTGGTGACTTTTCATAATACCTCTAATGCCACAGGTATAGCTGTGTGGGATTTTGGCAATGGCTCCAAAGGCAAGGGCGATCAGGTGACGGGCGAATATCCTTTTGCAGGTAATTATACCGTTACTATGGTGCTGTACACAAAAGCCGGTGCCATTACCAAAACTTTCCCCCTGAGCATCGAAAGTGATGATCTGAGTCTGCTCGAGCATCCCTTATATGCTGCCCTGACCGGTGGTGCGGAAAATACTGAGGGAAGGACCTGGGTGTTTGATCAGTACAATTCCGGTCACTTTGGGGTAGGCGCTGCAGATATGACCAGTCCCGAATGGTGGGCAGCTGGTCCCAACGACAAATTGGAATGTTCGCTTTACACCCAGGAGTTTACCTTTAAGCAGGTGGGCGTGCAGATGAACTGGGTAAACAACGGCTTTGTTTATACCAATGGTGCCGGACTGGCGGGACTGGCTGCTTTGGGTTATTCGCAAAGTGTGGAGCCTCCGGCGGGCGACTTTGATGTGGCTTATGAGCCGCTGGATGCCTATACTTTTAGTCTCAATACCACCGACTCTACCCTGACTTTGAGCGACAACGCCTTTATGGGGCACTTTGCCGGCAGTTCCACTTATAAGATCCTGTCTTTGAATGAAACTGAGATGTATCTTAAAGTGTTGAGTGCATCTGAGCCCGGTAATGCCTGGTGGTACCGCTTTATTCCCAAGGAACTGAATGTAAAACCGGAAGTGCCGCTGAAGGTGGTGCCCCTGAGTGAGGATTTTGAGAAGGCAGATGTGACCAAGATGCTCGACTTTGCGTTCGATGCCATGGGTGACCTAAGCATCCCCGGCTATCAGAATCCTGCGCCTGTGCCTTTGAACGAATCGCCCAAAGTCTTCCTGTACCAGAAAAAGGCCGGCGAGTTTTACTCCAACATTTTTTACGCTGCCGAAGGGTATAAATTTGACCTGAGCACTCAGAATCAGATTACCATGAAGGTGTTTATTCCTTCGTACAACGATTATACCACCGAGTACAGTGTAGCCGGAGAGCATGTTACCAACACCAGGTTGCAGCCTGCCGTTGCCGTAAAGTTGCAGAACAGCGACCTGGGTGCTAATGCCTGGTCTACGCAGACCGAGATCGTGATGGCCGATTTGGAAAAGGACAAGTGGCTGGAGCTGACCTTTGATTTCAGTCACGTAGCCGACCGTGAGGATTACGATAAAATTGTGATTCAGTTTGGTATGGAAGGCCACAGCGGCGGCGGGGTATTCTTCTTCGATGATTTTAGTTTTAGTGAATAGTTAGATTGGAACCTGGGGGGACCGGCAACCTGCTGGTTGTCGGTCCTCTTTTAAACTTTGTAAGTATGCGGATCGATAGATGGGG
>DUOK01000206.1 GCA_012838865.1 Bacteroidales bacterium
AGGATTTTACGCTGTTCTACACCTGGCTGGGCGCCATCACCAGTCTGTTTTTTGCAGTAGGAGTTTTTCTAATCCGTAAAATATTTCAGCACATGAAGGAGGTGGAACGCAAAACACGCAACCAGGAAAAAGCACTGCTGAATGCGGTTATTCAAGCTGAGGAAAGGGAACGCCGGCGCTTTGCCCGGGAGATACATGACGGATTGGGTCCCCTCTTATCTACCATTAAGATGTCGGTTTCTTCACTGGCAGAGCTCGAAACCAACCCCAGCGCCATCCCGGTAATAAAAAACACCAAACAAGCTGTCAGCGAAGCCATTAAGAGCATACAAGACATCTCGAACAACCTGAGCCCCCACATTTTGAGCAACTTCGGCATCGTAAAGGCCACCCGCAACTTCATCAACAAAGTCAACCAAAGCAAGGGACTTAAAGTCAATTTTAAGTCCAACCTCGGCGACCAACGCTATTCTGCAGCCCTGGAGGTGGTGATCTATCGTTCCATCTGTGAGCTGGTCAACAATTCCATCAAACACGCCAAGGCCGGTAAAGTAGACATCGAAATCATGGCCAGGGAACAGCAAGTCCTCGTTCAGTACAGCGACAACGGAATTGGTTTTGACGCCACCCGGCTGTTTACCGGCGATAAAGAAGTCGGAACAGGCTATTTCAACATGCTCAGCAGGGTGAAATCCATGAAAGGGAAACTCCAGGTAACTTCAAACAAAAACCAGGGCGTCCATGTCCAAATAACACTCCCCAGCGATGGAAAATAAACAAAGCATACGCGTTTTCCTGGTCGACGATCACACCCTTTTTCTTAAGGGACTCAAATCGCTCCTGGACCCCTTGCACGACTTTACAGTAATAGGGGAAGCCTACAACGGACTCGAGTTCCTGGAAAAATTTGAGGCAGCCAGGCCGGATGTTGTTTTAATGGACATCTCTATGCCTGAGATGGACGGTATTGAAGCCTCAAAAAAAGTACTGGAGCAAGATCCCAACCTAAAAATAATCACCCTTTCGATGTATGGGGACCAGGAATACTACAGCCGCATGCTCGAAATCGGCGTGCGAGGTTTTGTATTAAAAGACAGCGACATACAAGAAGTAAAAACAGCCATTCACACCGTAGCCGAAGGGGGTAACTATTTTTCCCAGCCGCTGTTGCGGGGCCTCATCCTTGCCCGAAAAGAAAATCCACCGACAGAACAGGAGGACGACCAACTGTCCGAACGCGAACTGGAAGTCCTCCTTGAGATATGTCAGGGTTTATCGAACAATGAAATTGCCGACAAACTTTTCATCAGTAAACGCACTGTAGAAAAACACCGGGCCAACGTACTGCTGAAAACCGGCTGCAAAAACACAGCCAGTCTGGTTGTCTTCGCCATCAAAAACCACCTGGTAGAGCTTTAATTATCGGGAGGATTCCAGGCAAAACTGCGTTTGACCATCTTACACTGCACCGTTTCCTTTCCATCTCCCGCTTCCAAAATATAAACGCCGTTTCCCAAACGCGAAAGATTCAAAACAAGACTTTCTCGTCCCGCCCTAACAGCAAAAGTCTCGCGATGCACCAAACGACCTGCTTCGTCGTAAACCTTCACATCCAAAGGGCCCGACGAAGGCACGGACAGCTCAAGCACAACCAGGTCAACGGTGGGATTGGGATGACATTGAATGATTTTTAAAGGTTCCCGGACACCCGGCACCAAAGGAAGGTCGAGAGAATCGGGGTGACCACTGGAACGAAGCAGAAACACCCCAAAAGCGGGAAGCGTAGTGCTTAGGAGACTCGTAAAACTGCCCGCTCTTAAGGGCAAGTCGGGATTCGAGGGCGTCAGTGGCAATGCCACTGCTCCTCCGGCATATTCCCCACTGAGCACGGGTGCCTGGTCCATGCGCAGCACATCATATATTTCAAAATCGGCACCTTCCTCCAGCAAACCGGAAAGATTAATCATCAGACTTTGCTCTGCCGACCAGTTGTATACCACAATATGCGCCCGCTGTGCCTCGTACCTGTTGGTCAAAATGTGATAATTACTTTGTTCCGGCAGCGTTGCAGAAAAAGAACTTTGCGCATCCTGCCCACTGAAGTCGCGCCAATCTGAAAAGGAGCGCATGGCCAGAGAACCGACATAATAGTCGTTGTTGTTGAATACAGGACGTGAAATACCCGCGAAATCATCAAAAGCCAACAGTTGCATATCCGGACTCCGGGAGTAAAGCGTATTGCCGGTCAGTTGAAGGGCATTCCAACCCGAGAGGATGTAAACACTGCCGTCAACCGACACATTGTTCGTGAATTCTGCATTGCGATTGGGAACCGCGTAGCCCAACTGCACACTGGCTTTGGAACTAAATGCAGGCCGGTTGTAAAAATAATTGTCCCGCAGCACAAGCCTGTCGGCCGGCTGCATGCCTCCCACCAGCACATTCCGTTCAATAAAGCCGGCACCGGGAATGCCACTGTTAAAAACCACATTTCCTTCCAAAACATAACCCTCAATGGCCCCATTCTCGGTATAGATATGCACCCCCAGTCCGTAGGAGTGAAAAAGAACATTATCGCGAATCAACTTGGTTCCGCTTTCATTCTGACTGTAAATCCCATGACCATGTCCACGGGCAGTGCCCTCGTAACCATTGTGGTATATCACACAACCATAAATTTCTGCATTGAGCGCCGGCCGCCAAAAACCTACGCCGTTTCCGCCATTATTGTATATGCGACAATTGATCAACTTGCTGTTGGCCCCTACAAAGTAAACCCCATCCTTAAAATACGCATCCCCTGTTGCCGCACTATTGGTCACTGTTAGACCCCAAAACCAGGAATAGGCACCATGAATATTAAGCACCCCATTGGCATTGCCGGGAACATTCCCGTCGAGCACCACCTCCTGGCCTGGAATACTGCGTACCACAACCACTTGCCCTTCCCGGCCACTCAGCTCAGAATAAAACACACCACTGTAGCGACCGCCGGCCACCCAGACCGTGTCCCCGGGGCCAACCGCAGGATGCCTAAGGGCTGTCTGTAAATCCCAGGGGGCCTCTCGCGAACCATC
>DUOK01000207.1 GCA_012838865.1 Bacteroidales bacterium
CCCTGCGTTACTTCAACCCCATAGGCGCGCATCCTTCTGCCCTGATTGGCGAATTGCCCATTGGCGTACCGGGCAACCTGGTGCCCTTTATTACCCAAACAGCTGCCGGCATAAGAAAAGAGCTGAGCATTTTTGGCGACGACTACCAAACTCCCGACGGAACTGCCATCAGAGATTACATTAATGTGGTGGATTTATCGGAGGCACACGTAGTGGCCATTAATCGTCTGCTGGAACAAAAAGCAGTGCAAAACTATGAGTTTTTCAATGTAGGAACGGGAAATGGCCTTTCGGTGATGGAGCTGGTACAAACCTTTATTCGGGTAACCGGGGTTAAGCTGCCCTATAAGATTGCCCCCCGTCGCCAAGGGGATATCGAAAAAATCTGGGCCGACACCACCATCTCCAACAAGGAATTGGGTTGGGAAGCCAAAAAGACGGTGGACGAAACCCTGCTTTCAGCCTGGAACTGGGAAAAAAGAGTAAGAGGCCTTTAAAACTTGCCCTTGATGCCCTAAACCCTTATATTGGCTGTTTAAAATCAAATAGAATGAAGAAAATACTTGTTACCGGCGGAGCCGGATTCATCGGCTCCCACGTGGTACGCCTCCTGGTTAAAAAATATCCTCAGTACAAAATAGTCAACCTCGATGCCCTCACTTATGCAGGAAATCTGGAGAATTTGAAGGACATCGAGCATGCCAGTAATTATGAATTTGTGAAAGGCGACATTACCGACCCAAAAACCGTTGGGCGCTTATTCGCCACCCAAAAATTCGACGGCATCATTCACCTGGCTGCAGAGTCGCACGTCGACCGCAGCATCAGCAACCCCATGGAGTTCATCACCACCAACATTGTGGGTACCGTCACCCTGCTTAACGCAGCGCGCGAGCAGTGGAAGGACGACTTCGGAGGCAAACTGTTTTACCACATTTCGACCGACGAAGTTTACGGTTCATTGGGTGCCGAAGGCTTCTTTACCGAAAGTACGCCCTACGATCCGCGCAGTCCCTATTCGGCCTCCAAGGCCAGTTCGGATCACCTGGTAAGGGCCTACCACCACACTTACGGACTGCCCGTAGTCATCAGCAACTGTTCCAACAACTACGGACCCAACCAGTTTCCTGAAAAACTGCTGCCCCTGGCCATCAACAACATCCTGAACAAAAAGCCCATTCCGGTTTACGGCAAGGGCGACAACATTCGCGACTGGCTGTATGTGGAGGACCATGCCGCAGCCATCGATGTAATTTTTCACCAGGGAAAAGTGGGCGAGACCTACAACATTGGCGGCTTCAACGAATGGAAGAACATCGACCTCATTCACCTGCTTTGCAAGGTGATGGATCAGGAGCTGAACCGGCCTCAGGGTGATTCGGCCGGCCTCATCACCTTTGTGAAGGACCGTGCGGGACACGATCAGCGCTACGCCATTGACGCCGAAAAACTGAGCAGCGAACTGGGTTGGAAACCCTCCCTGCAATTTGAGGAAGGGCTCACCAAGACCGTACGCTGGTACCTGAGCAACCAGGAATGGATGAATCGTGTGCTCTCCGGGGCCTACGAATCGTACTACAACGAGCAATACGGCGACCGCTGATTCTTGCGGAAGCACTAAAACCACAATGGCCGGTCGTGCGCGACCGGCCATTGTGGTTTATACTCAGTACAACCAGACCCTTTATTCTACGGTGACCGATTTGGCCAGGTTCCGGGGTTGATCAACGTCACAGCCCCGCATTACCGCAATGTGATACGAAAGAATTTGCAGGGGAATGACTGCCAACATAGGCGATACTGCTTCGTGACAGTCGGGTATTTCAATAACATGATCCGCCATCTTCCGTATGGCTTTATCTCCTTTACTCACCACCGCAATGACCTTGCCCTTCCGGGCCTTCACCTCCTGAATGTTACTCACCATCTTCTCGTAGCTCTGGTCGTTGGCTGCCAAGGCCACCACCGGCATTTGTTCATCGATGAGGGCAATGGGTCCGTGCTTCATTTCTGCAGCGGGATAGCCTTCTGCATGGATGTAAGAAATTTCCTTAAGTTTTAAGGCCCCTTCCAAAGCCACCGGAAACAGCAAACCCCGCCCCATGTACAAGGCGTTGGTGGCGCCCTGATAAACCGCTGCAATTTCGGCAATGGCCTTTTCGCTCCGGAGGATCTCTTCTATTTTATCGGGCACCTGAATCAGTTCATGAATCAGCTCGCGGTAAGTGTCGGACGACAATACCTGTCGCTTACTGCCCAGCAGCAGCGCCAGCATGGTCAGCACCGTTATCTGCGAAGTAAAAGCCTTGGTAGAAGCCACCCCAATCTCGATGCCGGCATGGGTATATACCCCTGCGTCGGTCTCCCGCGAAAGCGACGAACCGGCCACATTACAAATCCCCAAGATGCTAGCCCCCGTCTCCCGCACCTTGCGGACAGCTGCCAAAGTGTCGGCCGTCTCCCCGCTTTGCGAAATGGCAATTACCAGGTCGTCCCGGTCCAGAATGGGATCCCTGTAGCGAAACTCCGAAGCATACTCCACCTCAACCGGAATGCGCGCATACTGCTCCAAAAGATACTCTCCCACCAGTCCCGCATGCCAGGAAGTGCCACAAGCCACTATAATGATGCGCTTGGCCTTAATGAGCTGGGGCATTACATCCAAAACACCTCCCAAAAACACCTTGCTCTCGTCCATGGCAATCCGGCCCCTGAAGGTATCGCGAATGGTCACGGCCTGCTCATGAATCTCCTTCAGCATAAAATGCGCGTAATCGCCCTTGTCGATGTGGTCGATCGAGAGATTGATCTTTTGAATGTCCGGTGTCTTACTGTCGTTGTGCAAGTTCTTCAGATCGAGCTGATCGCGCCGAATCACCGCCACTTCTTCGTCCTTTAAATACAGCACCTGATCGGTATATTCTACAATGGGCGTGGCATCGGAGGCCAGAAAATACTCGTTCTCACCCACACCTATCACCAGGGGACTTCCTTTACGGGCAGCAATGAGCTGTCCGGGTTCGTCTTCGCAGCTGATGACCAGGCCATAGGCACCCACCACCCGGGTAAGGGCCAGGCGTACCGCCAGCTCGGCACTCACCCTCTGCTCCAGGTAAATGTTTTCAATCAAATTGGCCAGCACCTCGGTATCGGTTTCACTCTCAAAACGGTATCCCCGGTTGCCCAACTCCTTACGTAAGTGTGCATAATTCTCAATGATGCCGTTGTGCACCACAAAAAACTTTCCGTTCATGGAGCGATGCGGGTGGGCATTGAGATCGTTGGGAGCGCCGTGGGTGGCCCAGCGGGTATGCCCCATACCCACACTGCCCGATATGTCCTTATCTTTGGACAGCTCCTCCAAATCGCGCACCTTCCCCTTGCATTTGTACACATGGGTACTGCCGTTAAGCAGGGCAATCCCTGCCGAATCATAGCCCCGGTATTCGAGGCGCTGCAAACCCTTTATCAAAATGGGGTAGGCGGTCCGCTCCCCCACATAGGCCACTATTCCACACATAAACCAATGTTTTTCTCTTTTCTTACTCACTTAGGACAGGCGCTCAAGGCGCTCCTTCACCAGCGTCGCCAGCTTACTTTTCTTATCGATGTGCTCCAATATATCGGTAACGGCGGGGTGACTGTTGAACTCTCCGCGTACATTTTCAAAATCGCTGGCCCGGGTATCGGCGCTGCCGTCGATACCAAAACCGGTCTGCGATTTCAGCGTGAATTCCTTACGGGCATCGCGGTACATCATCTCATCGAGTTCCACCACCGCCTTTTTCCAGTCCTCCACAAATGCAGCCAATTCAGCAGCGGTGGCAACCGTCACATCCAAGCCCACCTCCGATTTCAGTCGTGGAACAATCCAGTTCCAGGCCCAGGTAAAATACTCATCCTTCCAACTCCGATACAGCGCATTCAAGTCCCTGGCCTTACAAATCTTTCCTGATTCCACATCTTCCACAAACTGCAAAACCACCTCTTTGGGGACCAACAAACCGGCCATATCTACCCACTCTCCACTGCCTATGGGACCACTGCTTTGGAGGACCTGCCGCATTTCTGCTTCATTCGTATAACTGCCCGTCTCCAATTTCTTCACCAAACCATTCCCTAAAAACTTAACAATGCCCATGCGATAGATGCGAATGCCACGTTCGAGCGCCGAATCGGTTATTTTCACACTGTTGTACATATAGTATTCCGACGCGGGGCCCGAAGTCTTTTTCAAATCCTGCAAAACGGCTATCCCTTGCAGCATCTTTTGAATGGTATAGGGACTCAGCAAATTAAAAACAATGGAATCGATCAACTCGGGACTCTTGCGCCGGTCGCGACGCGGCCATTTACGGGCATCCCTGATGGTTCCGATGCTGCGCAGGTTAACTGCAGGCGCCAGGTAACTCTCATCGGTGTTTTCAATCAAATACGAAAAGGGCAGAGCCGAAGTATCGGGATTACGGTAATGACGCCCCATTACCAGAGAAAAGGCACCAATTTTTGCAGGCCACAAAAGATAGGAATCGCTGGTGGTTTTACTGCCCCGCTCTACAACCCCCTGGTGGATGGGCCCCAGCTTATACATATGATTGCTCTGGTTAGAGCCGCTTCCGGCATTCAGGAAGGAATAATAACCGGCAATTAACAAGGTCGATTTGTGGTGAGACACGGTATAGGGACCGGCAAAAATGGAACAGGCTTCGCCGTGGAAGCCCTGACAGTTGGCAAAAAAGACCGAATTCTCTGCCGAGTATTGCTTGCCCAAAACAGTGCCCTGCCCCACAAAGCACTTGCTGATCATGGTCGATTCGGTGACCACACTGCCGCAGGAGGTAATGAAATCTTCGGCAATTACACCGGGACCAATGTAGGCAGGGTCCTCGACGCAACTGTTGATGCTCCCGTTGGTAAGGCGGTAGATGCCCTCAATTTCGGCAGCGGGACCAATGTTAATGTTCAAAAGGGTACGACAATTCACAAGATGGGCCGCGCGACCGATGCGCCCACGGTTGCTCCGCACGCTTTTGGCATAAGCGTCAACCATTTCCATCATATGCTGAATGAGGGCGGGCCGATGCCGGTAAAACGCCATCAAGTAAGCCGTGTGGGCCGACAAGTCGTTGTACATAGCAATTTCTCGTCCACCCGTTTCATTCAGCACCGCTACACGAACACCATTACCAAAACTGCTGTCGCCGGTAACCGAAAGCGCATCCACGTTTTCAATGACCACATCTTCGTCTATATCGTAGTTGGCGAGCTGGTTCTTTATTTGATTGATGTACACATCATCTCCAATGGTACAATTATGAATGGTGGCATTGTAGAGACCGGCTGTTTTGGGCACGCCCCCCTGAGCAACAAATTGCTTTTGCAACAAACCAATGCGAACCGTCCCTGAAAACTGGACGTTGCGTATGTTGTGGGTACGGAAACCCTCCTTCACCCTTACCTGGGACCAATCCCCACACCAACATCCATTTTGCTCCAAAGCTGCGGTTTCTTCCGTTGTAAGATTTCGAAATGCCATAATTTCCTGTGGTTAAAAAACATTCCGAAAGTAGGCATAATCGCAAAAGCAGCCCAAAACCGAAAGCAAACAAAACCAACAAGCAATAAAAAACGACATAAAACACCCCAGTTTAAAGCTTTCGAAACATAAAGATGTTACTTATCGAGTCCACCATCACGCCACGGAGGTAAGAGCAGAGAAAAGAAAGCTTATGAAAGCCTGCGTTCGCTATTCTCTTTTCAAATCATTCCATTCAGGATGGCGCTTGAAGTACACCACCGTATAGGAACAGAGCGGCAAAACCTGCTTCCCGGCTTCCCGGCACCAACGCAACGCCCCTTCGGTAAGGCGGGCA
>DUOK01000208.1 GCA_012838865.1 Bacteroidales bacterium
CGATGCTCTGGTGCCCCTGACCGAGCGCGGGGTATCCTCGTCGGTCGCCTTTATTTCGGGGCACGACCTCGATAAGTTGCAAATTCCCAAAGCCGAGACCCTGGTGATTTACATGGGCGCTTCCAACCAGGTGCCCCTGGCGCAACGACTCATCGACGAAGGCTGGGCGCCGGCCACTCCGGTCGCCGTTACCCGCAACGCCTCCTATGCCGATGCCGAGACCCGCCGCTATACCCTGGAGCGTCTGCTCAGCGGAGAAAACCTGCTGCCTTCACCCGCCATCATAATGGTGGGGTGGACCGCAGCCGCCGACGGCAGTCGCCCCGGTCGCCGCTACCTTTACACGGGTCACCGTCGCCCCTCGGCCGTGCCCGAAGGCCTGCATCCGGTGCATGCTCCGCTCGAAACGGTCGATCCCCGGGGCATGTTGCAGCAGCATCCGCGTCCCATGCATTTTAATCTCGAAGATTTTGAAGGGGTGTATTTCTACTCCGCCCTGGCCGTAGAACACTTTATGGCGCTTTACGGCGCCTTCCCCGACCATCTCGATTACCGCTTTGAATCGGCGGAAGCCGCCCTCTGCTTTGCGCAATGGACAGCGCGAAACCTTGTACAAACAGGAACCGGCCACTGATAGCAGTGGCCGGTCACCCGGTCTTGCCGGTCTTTATGGTAATCTCAGCTGGTCATTTTTGCATTGTTCGACCAGTATGCTTGGTGTGCGTTTACTTAAAAAGTTGGTCCAGTACCTTTTTGATGTCCTCTACACCCGGGTTGATGTCAAAAATGTGGTCGGGTTGTTTGTAAATGATTTCCTTATTCCGTTTGAAGTGCTTTTCGCCTCCGCCGGTGATGTTCAGCATTACCGTGGCATCTTTAGGGATGCGACCTGCCTTGGCTTCGGCAATAAGGGCAGCGGTGGCTACCGCTGGAGCCGATAAAATGTCGTTGCCTTCCAGTTGCTCAAACAATTCGGCCGCCGCCATAGCCTCTTCGTTGGTGGCTTTCAGTACATCTCCGCCCGAGTCCTTCAGGCAATCGTACAAGCCACCCGGAATGGGGTAGGGCGGAAAGCGGTTGGCCAGCACCTTGGCCACAATGGCTTCGGACTGCTTGCGCGCCTCGTCGTCGTCGAGCGGCAACAGCTGGCGCGAATCGGCCTTCCAGGCATTGTACACCGCCAGGAAGGGTTCGTTCTGGGCAATCATCAGTTTCATTTGCTTATTGCCGTAGCGTCCGTCCACGATAAGTCGGTCCACCGCCTCCCAGGCTGCAATGGCACCGGTTCCGCTGCCAATGGCCTGAAAATAGTAGTCGGGTATGCGTCCGATGGTGGTGACGGCCGAGAGGGTAGTGGTGCCCATGCCGTCGCGACGGGCCACGTTGCGGGCGCCGCCTTCGGCGTAATAGCCGGGCAGGGTAACCACCTTATTGGAAAGGTGAATGGCGTCGAAGTAATCGCTGCCCTTGCGGGTGCAAACCAGCTTGACTGAGTCGTTGATGGGCTCATCGAACCACATGGCATCCAGATTGTCCTCAGGCACACAAAGCAGCAGCGGAATGTTGTTGTCGGAGCACACCCGGGCAAAGGCCCGTGCGGTATTGCCGGCTGAGGCCACCACCAATACGCCTTTAGTGGCCGGTGTAATGCGCCCCCCAACGGCAAAGGCTTCTGTTTCCTTAAAAGAGCAAGTGCGCATATTTACCCCCTTCTCGGGCCAGTAGCCACTGAAGGTAATGTACAGGTTTTCGAGTCCCAAATGTTTTGCCAAGCCCTCACTTTTGTAGGTGATGGGCGCCGAAGAGCCCTCCAGAAAGCGGGTTACCGGCAACCAGTCGTCAAAGCGAAAAAGGCCCAGACTGGCGTCTTTTACTTCCAGCTGTACTTCTTCGTACACGGTACGAATCAACGAGGGTTCCTTTTCGTTGGGTGCATCCAGTGTCCAGCCCTGGTCACTGAATTGCTGACCCGTTTTTACCGATTGCAGCAGATAGTGTGTTGGCTTAATATCCTGACTCATATTGCATTTAGTTTTGACCTGCAAAATTAGGGAAATCCTATTATTAGAGGTGGGTATTTATACCCATTGTCGGGCTGGGGAGACTTTCAAGCGCCGTGAGCCCGCCCAGCAAGTCGTGGTTGGCTTGAGTTTATATTCTGGCTTTGGAAAGACGAAAAGGGCAGCGATCCTACGATCGCTGCCCTTTTATTTCTTGTGTGCCTGCTTGGCTTAATCCTGAATCTCTGGTTCGGTAGAGAAGGAGGGAGCTGGCAAGCCGGCAGCGTTGAAGAGACTGGCCTGACTGCCGTTGCGGTAGGCATAGCGGACGTAGGCCGGGGTTTTAACGGCACTGGAGCTGAGCACCAGAGTGTCGCCTTCCAGTTTCCATTGGGCAGGATAAAAAGTCCCGTCGGCACCCGCAATTTCAAATTGATTGGGAACATCTTTATCTATCACCAAACCACCGTCAGCGTGGGTAAAAGTCAGGTGCAATTCAGAACCCTTAACTTCGCTTTGGTCGGGCAGGGGACCGGAATATGGCAGGTCCATCTGATAATTGTTGGCCAGGGCCCAGAAGGCCAGGCGTTCGCCAACCTCCTGCTTGCGGGCCGGGTGAATGTTGTTGACGTTGCCCACATCGAGGGTCGAGATCATTCCTGTGTTCGGTAAATCCATCATGCGGCGCTGGGCTTCACGCAGGTGGGCAGAAGAACGACCCTCCGCATCCTGGTAGTGCCAGGGGGCCAATTGTACATAGTAAAAGGCCAGTTCCTCGTTTTCGAAGCGCTGACGCCAATCGCTGACCAACATCGACTTTAAACGCATGTATTGGTTGGCACGTCCAACATTGGTTTCGCCCTGATACCAAATGGCGCCCTTCAGCGTGTAGGGGGTCAGAGGAGCCAACATCGCATTGAACAGTGCAGTAGGCGTTTGGTTGCCCATGCTGACCGATAGAGAAGGCCGGGCGGCAAAGTCATTGGTCTCCGGATTAAAGGTGTAGAGGGTCGTTCCGCGTATTTCTCCAACAACACGGTATTTCCAGCTTCCCGACAGCGGAATACTTTCGCCTGTTTCGGCCAGGCGCAGTACCATCTGGTCGGCCGGCGCATTAAAGCCGCCTCCGCCCTGGTTGTCGATCATGCGCACGGCAATGGTGGTTTTCCCCGCCTTAACCAAATCGGCCTTAACTTGGTAACTGCGTGGAGTCTGCCAATAACCGCCCTCTTCGTGCGCCCCAACCAGGGTGCCGTTGAAAAAGGTCAGGTCGCGGTCGTCAATAGGCCCCAGGTCCAGCACCAGTTCCTGACCCTCCCAGGAAGCGGGGATTTCAATGTCTTTTCTGAACCACAGTATGCCGTCAAAAGCACCCAGCTCGGTGTTTTCAATAAGGCCGGGCAAGTTCATTTCTGCCCAGTCTTCGTGACTGGTTTGCGGATGGCTTCCAAATTCGTTGTGTAAGTCCAGGCCAATTAAGGGGTCGTTTCCTTCTGTTGCGGCAAGGGACTGCTTGGGCCGACTCTTCAGCCAGGCCTGGTATTCGGCTTCTTTGGGCGCCAACTCCTTCAGTTGGGCCAGTTCTTCCTGAAAGGCTTCCTCCAGGGCCAGCATGTCGCTGCTGATCCAGGCCTCAGCGGCCGAACCGCCCCAGCTGCTGTGAATGATGCCTACAGGAACACTTAATTCCTCCTGAAGCTTTTGCGCAAAGAACCAGGCGGTAGCACTGAATTGTCCCGCCACCTCGGGCGAAGCGGTTTCCCAGCTGCCTTCTACATTAAAAAGGGGGGTAGAACTGGTGTTTTTAGCAACGGTAAACATCCTGATGTTGGGCTTGTTGGCTGCGGCAATGGCCGCTTCCGAGTCTTGAATCAGGTCGTTGGGGGGCCAGCCTTCCAGGGGCATTTCCATATTCGATTGGCCCGAGGCCAGCCACACTTCACCCAAAAGAACGTCGTTGATGGTCAGGGTGCTGGAACCTGCTGTAATGGTCAGCACATAGGGTCCTCCTGCTTCGGGGGTGGGCAGGTCAACACGCCAGCTGCTGTCGGCTTCGGCCTGGCCGGAGACTTCCGCGCCCCAGTCGCTGCTCACCGTAACCTGCGTGCCGGGAGCGGCTTTGCCCCAAATGGCGGCAAAGGCATTTTGTTGCAAAACCATGTGGTCGGTAAATAACGCCGGCAGTTGCAGGCCGGCATCTTTGTTGCAGCTGCTCAAACCCAGGAGGGCCAGCAGTGCAAAAAAGATTTTGCTTCGTTTCATGAAAGTTTGTTTTTAGGATTTGAGAAACAAATGATATCTTGTCGTTGACTTAACAGCAACGGTTAAAATTAAGAAATTTATTCCCCTTCTTTTAATAATGTCCGATATCAATTTATCAAAATCAGATAATAATTTGCCGAAGCCCCGCTTGTCGGTGATTATTGTCAGCTACAATTGTGCCGCTTTTTTAGGACTGACCCTGCATGCTTTGCTTTGGAAAAAGCAAGATGGCTTAGAAGTCCTGGTGGTGGACAACGCCAGCAGCGACGATACCGCAGCACTTCTGCGGAGCCGTTTCCCTCAGGTGGAGTTGGTGCTTAATGCCGAAAATGTGGGTTTTGGAAGGGCTTGTAACCAGGGGATGGAAAGGGCACGCGGGGAGTATTTGTTGATGTTGAATCCCGATACTTATGTTCCGGAAGATTTGTGCGAGCGGGTAGTGGACTTTATGGACCAACATCCGGATGGTGGGGCCATGGGGGTACGTATGCTCGATGGCAGGGGCCGTTTTTTACCTGAATC
>DUOK01000209.1 GCA_012838865.1 Bacteroidales bacterium
AAATATGAGGCTGCATTGGCTGTATGGCCGGAAGAGGAAGCTATGGATGAGGCCATGGTTTTTAATATGGCAACCAGTGCACGCAGAAGTCAGAATCACGAAAAGGCCCTAGAGTATTACCAGCAATCGGCTGACTTGGGTTATCGTGCTGATTTTTCTACCTATTATGTAGCTTCATCCCTCAACAATTTGGGGCGTGAAAGCGAAATGGAAGAAGTTTTGGTAGAAGCACTTGAAACTTATAAGAGCAGCTCTGTTTTGGGCCACATGAAAAAAATGCTGGTGACCTACTACCTGAAGCAGGGTGCCGAGCCTTTTAATCGTGCGGCGCAAATTTTGGCCTCTGCGGCCAATGCCGATCCTTCGCAGTACGACGACATTACCGAGCGTGCCAATGCCGCTTTTGCTGAGTCTAAGCCCTGGTTCGAAAAGGTCATTGCTATTGACCCCGCCAACCAAAACGCCCAGGCTTCCTTGCGCGAAGTAGACAGCAGACTCTCTGCCAATTAGAATTACTTGGTAATATAGAAAGTTGCCATAAAAAAACACCCGTCTGAGCACATCAGACGGGTGTTTTTTTATGTTGCTTACAGGGCTTCTTAATTTACCGCTTCATTATTCTGCGGGGGAAGTTTGGCAGAAGAGCCCTTGCTGCTGTGCGCTATGATTTTGGTGGTAATCTTCTCGGTTTTTTCGTCAAAATCCACCATTATTTCATCGCCTTCGCTCACCGAGGCCTGAATAATCACCTCGGCCATTTCATCTTCGAGATACTTTTGAATGGCACGCTTAAGTGGCCGTGCGCCGTACTGTATGTCAAAGCCTTTGGAGGCAATAAAGCGCTTGGCCTCGTCGGTCAGTTTCAGTTGGTAACCCAGACTCTCCACCCGGGCAAACAAACCGGCCAGTTCAATTTCAATGATTTGATGAATATCGGCTTCACTGAGGTTGTTGAAAATAATTACGTCGTCAATACGATTCAAAAACTCCGGAGCAAAGGCTTTTTTCAAGGCTTTTTCAATAATACCCTTGGCGTAGTCTCCATCGCTGTCGCTTTTTCCTCCCGGTGCAAAGCCAATGCCTCTGCCAAAATCTTTCAATTCGCGGGTGCCGATGTTGGAGGTCATTATGATGATGGTGTTTTTGAAATCAACACGGCGGCCCAGACTGTCGGTCAGGCGACCTTCATCCAGGACCTGCAGCATGAGGTTGAATACATCGGGGTGGGCCTTTTCAATTTCGTCCAGTAAAACAACAGAGTAGGGGCGTCTGCGCACCTTCTCGGTCAACTGCCCGCCTTCTTCATAACCAATGTACCCGGGAGGGGCACCAACAAGGCGCGAAACACTGAATTTCTCCATGTATTCGCTCATGTCAATCCGAATCAGCGAATCGGTGGTGTCAAAGAGGTATTTGGCCAGAATTTTAGCCAGGTGGGTTTTACCTACGCCGGTGGGACCAAGGAATACGAAGGAGCCGATGGGGCGATTGGGATCTTTCAGGCCGGCCCGATTGCGCTGTATGGCTTTTACAATCTTTTGAATGGCTTCTTCCTGACCAATGACCTTGCCCTTGAGCTGTTCGCCCATTTGCAGCAGGCGAAAGCCTTCGGCTTGTGCCACACGTTGCACCGGTATGCCCGTCATCATAGCCACTACTTCGGCCACTTTTTCTTCATCTACGGTCTCCCGATGCTGTTGCAGATCCTGTTCCCACTTCTCTTTGGAGCGTTCCAGTTCCTCCTGTAAATGTTTTTCCTTGTCTCTGAAACTGGCTGCCAATTCAAAATTTTGGGCTTTAACCGCTTTGATTTTATTTTCCCGCACCTCCTCGATTTGCCCTTCGAGCTTGACAATGGTTTCGGGTACCACAATGTTGGAGATGTGTACGCGCGAACCGGCTTCATCCAGGGCGTCGATGGCCTTGTCGGGCAGGTGACGATCCGAAATGTATCTTTCGGTCAGCTTAACACAGGCCGAAATGGCTTCCGGTGTATAATTAACATTGTGGTGATCTTCGTAGCGGCCTTTTATGTTGTTCAAAATAACTTCCGTTTCTTCGGGTGTGGTGGGTTCTACCATCACTTTTTGGAAGCGGCGTTCCAAGGCTCCATCCTTTTCGATGTGCTGTCGGTACTCGTCAAGTGTAGTGGCACCAATGCACTGAATTTCTCCACGTGCCAATGCCGGCTTCAGCATATTGGCGGCATCCAGGGAGCCTGTGGCACCACCGGCTCCCACTATGGTGTGGATCTCGTCGATAAACAGGATGATGCCCGGATTTTTGGCCAGCTCGTTCAGAATGGCTTTGATGCGTTCTTCAAACTGGCCCCGGTATTTGGTGCCGGCAACAATGGATGCAAGGTCCAGGGTAACTACCCGCTTATCGAACAATACACGCGAGACCTTCCGCTCTATGATTCGCAGGGCCAGGCCTTCTGCAATGGCCGATTTACCTACCCCGGGTTCGCCAATCAAAACAGGATTGTTTTTTTTGCGGCGACTCAGGATTTGTGCCAGGCGTTCAATCTCTTTTTCACGGCCTACAATGGGGTCCAGTCTTCCTTCTTCGGCCGCTTTGGTAATGTCGATGCCAAAGTTATCCAGTACCGGGGTTTCACTGCTGCTTTTTGCGCCGCCTGCTTTGGGACCTTCAGGATTTCCACCAAAGGGGCTGTCCTGGTCGTCATCGTCGGGCATTTGCGACCGTGCTATTGGATTTTGCTTTTGAAGCGCATGCTTCAAAGGCTGATATTTTACATTATAATCTTCCATAATCTGTGCTATTGTACTGTTGTTGTCTCTTAAAAGACCCAACAAAAGATGCAAAGTAGTTATTTTTTCGCTTTTTAGCGACTTGGCTTCCAGGTGAATCAGCTTTAGAATTTGTTCGGTTGAACGAAGCAGGGGCAGTGAAGTAGCGGCAGGTGTTGTTTGGCCACCTTTTATCTTATCTTCAATGGTTTCGCGCAACTGTTCAAAATCTACTTTCAGTTTTTCGAGTATCCTGATTGCTTTACCTTCCCGTTGCAACAACAATCCCAGCATAAGATGCTCGGGAGCAATGAACAAATTTCCCAGACGAAGCGCCTCCTCCTTACTGTGTAAGAGGACATCCCTGACTCTTGATGAATAGTTTAATTCCATATAATTGTGTGCTTCTGTTCCTGATTTTATTCCAAATCCAGTCAACAAATTATTCTTCAAAAATAGTACAAATTATGCAATTATCACAGACAGATAGTTAACATCAGAGCGCAAAGACTGTTCAATAATACACCGACGTAAAAAGGGTAGGCCCGATGTTCTGAAAATCCGCTCTGGTCGCGGAGAAAATTGTTCATAATAATTGAAAACTTTTTTCACAATTACGCTTTTAATGACTAATTTAGAGCGGTGAAAAAAGGGTCTTTTTGCAGACCTTTTTTTGTGTTCCGGACTCATCAAAAGTTTTAATTAAATGATTGAAGGAGATAGAATAATTAAGATTAACATCGAAGAGGAAATGAAATCTGCCTACATCGATTATTCGATGTCGGTAATAGTTTCCCGGGCGTTGCCTGATGTAAGAGACGGTATGAAGCCTGTTCACCGTCGGGTACTTTTTGGTATGAATGAGTTGGGCATAGCCTCCAACAAGCCTTACAAAAAATCGGCCCGTATTGTTGGTGAGGTACTTGGTAAGTACCACCCGCACGGCGACAGTTCCGTATATTATGCTATGGTGCGCATGGCGCAGCCATGGTCGATGCGCTATCCGCTGATTGACGGTCAGGGTAACTTTGGCTCAGTTGACGGCGACAGTCCCGCTGCCATGCGTTACACCGAGGCGCGTTTGCACCGAATGGCCGAGGAGGCCTTGTTGGATATCGATAAGGATACCGTAGACTTTCAGCTGAACTTTGACGACAGTCTAAAGGAACCTACCGTGCTGCCCACCCGCATTCCGCTTTTGCTGGTCAACGGAGCTTCTGGTATTGCAGTAGGTATGGCCACCAATATGGCGCCACACAACCTGGTGGATACGGTCGATGCCATCATTGCCTACATTAATGACAACGACATAAGTATAGACGCCCTGGTGGACATCATTAAGGCGCCTGACTTTCCGACAGGCGGTTATATTTACGGCTACCAGGGTGTAAGGGATAGTTATGAAACGGGCAGAGGGCGTGTGATTATGCGTGCGAAGACCGATATCGAGACCGACAGCCACGGACGAGAAAAAATAATTATTTCGGAGATTCCGTATCTGGTGAATAAGGCCGAGCTCATCATTAAAATAGCCGACCTGGTCAACGATAAGAAGATTGAAGGCATATCCAATGTGAACGATGAGTCGGATCGCGACGGTATGCGCATTGTCATTGATCTGAAGCGGGATGCCATTGCCAATGTCGTGTTGAATCACCTCTACAAATACACGCCCATGCAAACCTCCTTTGGGGTCAACAACATTGCATTGGTGAAGGGGCGTCCGGAGCTTTTGAATCTGAAAGGGCTCATCAGTAATTTTGTTGAGCACCGGCACGACGTGGTGACACGTCGTACCCGCTACGAGTTGGATCAGGCCGAGAAGCGTGCCCATATTTTGGAGGGACTCATCATTGCCAGCGACAATATCGACGAAGTCATCCGCATCATTCGTGCTGCGCAAACTCCGGACGAGGCACGTGAGAATTTGATTGCCCGCTTTGAACTGACCGACATACAGGCCAGAGCCATTGTTGAAATGCGCTTGCGTCAGTTGACCGGTCTGGAGCAGGACAAGCTGCGTGCAGAGTATGAGAGTTTAATGAAAGAGATTCAGCGCCTTAAGGACATCCTCGAACACCTGCACTTGCGGATGGAAATCATTAAGAATGAATTGATTGAAGTTAAAACCAAGTACAACGAGGGGCGAAGAACTGAAATTGTTTATTCTTCGGAAGAGTTCAACCCCGAAGATTTCTATGCGGATGATGAAATGATCATCACCATTTCTCATTTGGGCTACATTAAGCGTACCCCCTTGACTGAGTTCAGGACCCAGAACAGGGGAGGGGTAGGCTCTAAAGGTTCTTCAACAAGGGATGAGGACTTTATTGAGCATATTTATCCCGCGTCGATGCACAACACCCTGATGTTCTTTACCAAAAAGGGCCGTTGTTTCTGGCTAAAAGTTTATGAAATTCCCGAAGGCAATAAGAGCTCGAAGGGTCGGGCCATTCAAAATTTGTTGAATATTGATCCGGACGACACCGTTAAGGCCTTTATGAAGGTGAAGCGCCTGGGAGAGGATGTTGCGTTCACCAACTCTCATTACATTGTAATGGGAACTAAGAAAGGGGTCATTAAGAAATCCCTTCTGGCCGATTATTCCCGTCCGCGGCAGAATGGCGTTATTGCCCTCACCGTTAAGGAGGATGACGAACTCATCTCGGCCCGACTGACCAATGGCAGTAACGAAGTGTTGCTGGCTACCCGCTCGGGACGCGCCATTCGATTCAATGAATCCATCGTTCGAACCATTGGTCGTACCGGTCAGGGCGTCAGGGGGATAACGCTGGCATCTGCAAAAGACGAGGTCGTTGGCATGGTTTGTGTGAAGAATATGGAGGAAGACATCCTGGTGGTTTCTGAAAAAGGTTTCGGAAAGCGTTCTAAAATAGATGATTACCGGGTAACCAATCGGGGGGGTAAGGGTGTGAAAACCATGCGCATTACCGATAAAACCGGGGATTTGATAGCCATTAAGAGTGTTACGGATGAGCACGACCTCATGATCATCAACCGTTCGGGAATTACCCTGAGACTGTCTGTAGCCGACATGCGCACTACCGGCCGAGCCACACAGGGTGTCCGTTTGATTAACCTGGACAAGAAACAGGATGCCATTGCCTCTGTTACGCGGGTTATGGCTGAGCAGTTGGAGGAAGAAATGCTGGAAGGAGGAGAGGGGCTTGATGCTTTAGACCAAACTGAAAATCAGGCATCAGATAATAGTGATAATTAATTTAAAAGCTTTTAATTTTGGACCTACAAACAAAACAAAAATCAACAAAGATGAAAAGGATACTGTTTTTATTCATGGCCGTGCTGGTTGTTGCAACCAGTTGTGCACAAAAAGGAAAGGTAGCAGCAGCCTCTGCTTTTATTGACAACGGCGACCTGGCTGCAGCCGAGGCGCGCATTAAAGACGCTTTGGAACACGACAAAACCAAGGGCTGGCCCAGGACCTATATTGTAGCTGCCAATCTGGCTACAGCACAGTTTAAGCAGGGCGCAGGAACCGACAAAATTATTGAAGCGGCCGATCATTACTTTACTGCTGCAGAGTTGGATCGCAAAGGTGATGAAAAAGGCCGGGGTATCGGACGTGCCGAAAAAGAAATTAAGGTGGCACTGACCTTTTTTATGCCCGAGTTTCAGAACGCCGGTATCGAAGCCTTTAACGCCAATGACTTTGAAAATGCCCTGGCTGTATTTGAAAGAGTTATCGGGCTGAATCAATTGCCTCTATATGAAGAGGACAATATGCCCATTGATTCCGTTTTTGTTTACTATTCCGGTTTGGCAGCCAATCGTTCGCAGCAATTCGACAAAGCTGAAAAGTATTTTGAAGAGACCATCGAGTTGGGTTTCGCTGAAGGCGATGCGATATTGCTGATGCACGAGCTCTATGTAGAAAAAGGAGATTCCAGTAAAATGGCTGCGAATTTGCGTCGGGGCTTTGAGCTTTATCCCGATGACGACCGTATTTTGACGACGCTCATCAATCATTATTTGAGCACTGAGCAGAATGAGGAGGCTTTAAACTACCTTAATGCTGCACTGGAGAAGGACCCGAACAATCCCAGCTTTTACAATGCACGTGGCGTACTTTATGATTTAAGTAAAGAATATGAAAAGGCCGAAGCCGAATACAAGAAAGCTTTGGAGCTTAGAGAAGACTATTTTGAGCCGACCTTGAACCTGGGTGTAATTTATTACAACCGTGCTGCAGAAGAAATGAATGCAGCCAACGACTTGTCTGATAATCGGGCTTACGAAGCCGCCCGTAAAGCAGCTGAGGCTACTTTCCGTCAATCAATGCCCTTTATGGAACGTGCACATGAATTGCGTCCCGATGATGTAATGGTGCTGGAGACCCTGAAGAATTTGTACTATCGTTTTGAAATGACCGACAAGTACAATGAAGTGGACAGCATTCTTAAAGGTCTCTAATAGGAGCTGATAGATACATAAATAAATCCGGGCGGAGAAACCCGGATTTATTTATATATATCTTATTTATCATAATAGCAATTATAAGACAAGCGAGGTTTTTGCTGTTTCCTGCAAAACAACAGGTTTAACCCTTATTGCTGCGCCAGAATAGATTTAAAACCGAATCGCGCAATAAACAAATCAGCTGCGATTGGTATCAATTCTCAAGTACAGCCAGGTCAAACAAATCGTATTCCGGCCAATTATCCGTTCTGGAAATACCGCGCTGCATCATTATGCGAATGTCGTTGGCCAACATCGGGCCTTTCCAGGTGCTCGTGTTAAAGAGTACCACATAAGAGATGTCACCGGGACGGTTCACCATCAAAACAGAAGTGCCGGCCAGTGTACCTGTACGATAGCGCTCTCCACGACGCACCCCGCGCCATCCTAATGGCTGATAACCACGCCCTACGGGCGTTGTCATCACTTCAATACTTTCGGGCGACAGAATGTCTTCCGGATAAGGTTGACCGTCAATAGCCAGCATAAAGCGCATCAAATCGGTGGCAGAAGCAATCCATCCCCCGGCAGCACCCAGGGTCTGGATGTCGTTTCCGCCATAACTGCGCGGAACAAGTCCTTCTCTTCCCTGAAAGTCTGAAATTAAAAGACTGTTTTCTTGTTCATAATACTTTACTTCCAAGTCTTTACGGTCTTCTTCATAACTCCCGCCCAAGGTGGCATCAAAAATACCCAAGGGATAAAAGATCTCACTTTTTATGTAGCTCTCGTAGGAATCCCCGCTTACCGTCTCAATGATTTTACCCAGAATGGCATAGCCCAAATTGGAATAAGAAGACATCGTTCCTGGTCTGAAATGCAAGCGTTTATCCAGCATGAAACAAATGATGTCTTCATCGCTGATGGGTAAGTCTTTACCTGTGTTGCGCGCAATTACGGTAGGCATAAACATAGGATCTCCCCAACGGTTGGTCCACCCTCCCGAATGATTCAGCAAATGCAGCACTTTGATTTCCTCTACTTTTCGATCGCGGTAACTGTCGTAAGGCGCTGCGCTTAAAATGCCTTCGGGTCCAAAAACTTTATCGTCGAGGCTCAATCGGCCGGCTTCAACCAGCTTCATAATGCCTGCCGCAGTAATCAATTTCGAAATACTGGCCACCCGAAACAAATGATAAGGCTCTACCTCCACCTCCTGCTCTTCGTCCGCATAGCCGTATCCTTTGGCAAAGACCATCTGTCCTTCACGGGCCACAGCCACGGAGGCCCCTTTCAGGTTCCATTGCCGCATAAAACGGTTCATTTCGCGATCGATGTAACTGAAATCCTCCCCCTGCGCATAAGTGCCTGAAATCCTTACCGAAGTAGTAAGGGGTGCCGGGGGTATAAAATCGGTACCAAATGTCTGTATGGAGGGTCCTGTAAGGTATTTTACGGCCATCCCCACTATCAATCCTGCCGTTAATAACCCCGGAATGTACTTAATATGCATATTCTCGACTCAAATTTAATGCTGTCAAAAATACGGATAATTCATGAAAAAGTTATAAAAAAGGGCATGAAGTCTGTGGTGACTTCATGCCCTTGTGCTTTGTAAACGTTTAATTCTTATTCTTTAAACTTGATGGTGCAGCCTACAGCGCGGGTTTCGGCGGGACTCGGCTGCTCCCCTTTAAGTACTGCCTCAATGGCTTGGGCCAGATAGCGGTCCTTTACATCTGATGCATCCTGAGGATTGTCGTCAATAGCACCAATATAGGCCACTGTAAAATGTTTTCCGTCGTTCTTCAGCAGATAAACATGTGGCGTACGGGTAGCGCCATAGGCCTTAAACAGCTGCTTATCGTCCAGCAAATAGGGAAAGTTAAATCCCTTTTCTGCTGCATTTTGTACCATGTAGGAAAAGCCGTCTTCGGCAACAATGGTCGAATCATTGGAGTTAATCGCAACTAAGGGGAATTTTCTGGGTCCAAATTCTTCCTGCAGTGCTACATAACGCTCTTCATAAAGTTTAACGTAGGGACAATGGTTACAGCTGAAAATAACGACCACTCCTTTTTGGTCGCTGTAGTCCTTAAGTGCCACCCAGCTGTTGTCTACATTCCTGAGTTTAAAGTCAGGTGCTTTATCGCCTATCTTTAACTGTGCCTGCATGGGCGAAGCCAAAATAAGCAGCAGGGCTGCGCTCATAAATAAAATCTTCTTCATCTTCATAGTGTTTGATTGTTATTGGTTTACAATAAGCTTTTCATCCATTCTTCAAGTTGCTCATAAGTGGCTTCGCCCTCGTGGAAAAAGCGCTTGCCTTTGTAATGCATGATGGTTGCCGGTATCGCGCCCGACCAGGCCGGATCAAGTGCTTCAATCCAGTCGCCCCCCCTGGGGGTAAGCAGCATAAGCACTTCGTGACGGACCTCATGCTGCTCTAAAAAAGGCAACAAACGCGCTTCCTTTTGATTGGGAAAATCAAGATTGGCCATCAGCACTTTGACCGGTACACCTTCCAGTTGCGGGGCAATGCGATTAAATTCGGGAATCTCTTTTACACAGGGTTGACACCAGGTGGCCCATAAATTCACCACAAACAAGGTGTCCGATGCCGTTTCAACGCGTTGCTGCAAATCAGCTACCGGAATATTCTCAACCGGATGGGCTGCTTCAGCCTTAAAAATGGAAATCCACAAAAACAGAACTAATAAATGTCGCATAACTGATTCTTTGGGTAACTGTAAAGAAACAGCTGAAAGCAGAAAATAGTTCAGCCTGCTACCAAATTAAGCGAACGGCCATGAGCAACCACAAGGGCCATAAAGCCAATGGCATATCCTGAGGTAAAAAGGGGAAAAGCACTAAGAGAAAAATCAAAGGCAACAGGAGAAGCCAACGGAGCCGCCGCTGAAACAAAGCGCTGGTTCTGCTTGGGAAAAGCAACAGTAAATACAGGGGATGTGCCCATAAGAGATGCCAGTTGGGACCGGTTACCGAGTGTGAAGTGAAAAACCAAAGAAAAATAATCAAAAAACCCAGTAAAACCGGAGGCACAAAGGTCACCACATTCAACCAGTGCAGGGACAACTTTCTTTTAACGCGCCAATGGGTGATGCGAAGGCCAAATAAAGCCAGGATGCTGAATACCAGAAGCGGTGCCCAAAAGACCTTTTTAGGGCTGGTTTCAAACACCAGAAGCTCCTGCGCTTCACCTACTGCTGCCTTGCCACTGGCATCGTGGGCCCCGGCAAATTGCAGCATCAGGTGGTCGGGTAAAAACTGAATACTCAGTGCATCCACTGCTTTGTCGGTAGGTTGGCCCAGAATTAAATCGAGGCCAAGTTTGGTCCAGGGTCTGTATTGCAGATAGTCTGCAATGGCAGTACGAAAAGTGCTTTGCTCAACATTTTGTGTATCCGGAAAAACGAGTCCTCCGGGATATTGAACTGCAATGATGTCGCGCACCCGTGTCGCACAATTGTCGTAGAAAAAATGATAGGGATAGTACCTGTTTTCTGGTTGATGGTTCAAAAGCAGCGCTTCCATTAAGGCCGCTTTTCCGGCACTACTTAAAAGCAGCTCCTGTTCCCAAACAGAACGGCCCTCCATACGGTATTCCCTGAGAAAGCGCTCGAAGGTGGTTATGGAAAGCATATAGTCCAATTCCCCCCGCATAAACTTTAGATAGAAGTTGGGGGTCGAAAAATCAAAGGTGCCATAATTAAAAACATAATCGCTGCCACTTGCTTCATCCTGAACGCGAATGGCTGTGTGTCCAAAGAGACTGTAGAGTTCTTCACCAGGGGCACAGGTTAAAATGGTCATTCTACTGTTCTCCCAACGTTCGGCCTGTAAAGCAGTCGCGCTGCTTAACAAAATTAAGCCGGGTAGAAGCGCATATTTGCAAATGCTTTTACCCTTGGTGGGGAGCTGCTCAAAAGCCGCTTTAAGTAAGAAAATAAGGGAAATGGCCATAGAAGTACTGCTGTTGATGGCGTAAATGAAAAATTTGATTGTCGAAAGATACTGAAATTCCCTAAAAGGTACCCGGGCCATGTCGATGAATTGCGAGTTACATTTGTATCGGGCCTCTTGTTTACATTTGTCACAGGCAGCACGTTTACTTTTGTATCAAATTCAGCAGGAAGTTTAAAGAGGTGCAAAAACAGTTTCCCCAGCAAAACAACAAGAAGATCGAGCAGCCTGGTAAAGCTTTTTAGCTCGTCTGCCTTATCTTCATCATTGGGGATTTCGTGGGACTGGTAATCCGGATCACTAAAGAACTCACCCAGCCAATCGCTTAATTGCTCCAGCAGGAAAGCGTGGGTGTGACGAAAAGAGGAGTTGTCGGCTTGTTCCATACTTAATAGTTTATTTAATTATTTGCTTAATTGATTGTTTTTCACCGGAGCTGTTGCTCTGAACAGCAACACTGTATTTAGTTACAATATTAAACCGCATTTTCTTTTTATTTGAAATAAATTAAGCAGATTTTATGCCCTTAATTATTGGCTTAAGACTTAATTTAGCTTAAATTTGTGCTTAACTGTTCACTTAATTTCATTGTGATTGCTGCCTATGCATCAGGTACCTCAACCAATATTGACTCCGCGGGAGTTACTGCTTCGTGCCTGGCCGGATATCTTTCCGGGGCTCGACAGGGTGGTTGTATTGTCCATAGGTGCCGATGGCAGCAGCGATGGCTTGGAGTTGTTGCGAAAAGGGCAGCAATACCAACTTAATGAGTTGTTGACCACGGCGCTGGCCGACCAATTGGCTCAAATTGCCAGAGAACAGCCGGGTTACTTATGGCTGACTCCGGGTCAGGTTCCGTTTGAGGAGGAGGCCAGACAGCAGCGACAATTGGATATATTTTCGGAAGAACAGCATGTGGTCATGCAGCTGCGTATGAAGGCCGGGCGACAAACCGACTGTTTTTACCTCTACTTTAGAGGAGACCAGAGTAACTTTGGGGTCAGTCGACTTCAAGGACAGTTGGATACAGCGCGAAAGGCCCTCATTGGTACCCTCCTCTTCCGCTTTACGCGTTTCTTTTATCAATCCTCCGGTCAGTTTAAGGACTACATTCATCAGTTTACAAATGTAACAAAACAGTTGCTGTCCGGGCAAAATTCCGAAAGTCAAAACCCGCCACTCAGCTGGGTGGACCAATGGTCGCAAGACCAGCTGGAGCAATTGGGCGCAGCCCGGGGCATTCAACTCCGCCTTAGTAAAGCCGCTTTAGAGCGCCTCGCAACGGCCCCCGATTACCGGGCGGCCAAGTCTGCTTTGGAGCAGGCCGCTCGTTTTGCATTGATGTTGACCCTGAGCAATGAAGAACAGGACGAAGTGCTGATTGAGGCCCCATATTTGGTATTCCCTGCGGTGAGTGAGCCGGATAAATCAGCTACAAACTCTTTGCCTGCTGCTGGTGGCCGTATGGAAAAAACCCGTAATTTTTTAGATCAACTGGAGAATGCAGCGGCAGAGCTGGCCCGTCAGGGAGAAGATTTGACCGGTGCTATGGTAGGGAAATTGATGGAGCGTCCCATTACTGCACCGGCCATTACTGATGCACTGCGTAAGAACAAAAAACGGATTTTGCTCCTGTTGGAACAAAATCCGCAAAATTGGCCCATCATAAGGCAATATTTCAGACCGCTTATTAATCTGCTCGAAAGAGAGAAGAAACTGCGTCAAATAGGCTAAAAACAGTTCTTTTACACCTGCAACGCCCCTTTGAGTTCTGTCACCGAGCTCATTTTGTGGCGAAGGAGGTAGTCTTCAATACCCGCAATGATTTTTTCCGTTACTCCGGGATCGATAAAATTTGCAGTCCCAATTTGAATGGCACTGGCTCCGGCCAGCATAAAGGCAATGGCATCTTCGGCATTACTGATGCCGCCCATCCCTACCACCGGAATTTTTACAGCCTGGGCCACCTGCCAAACCATGCGCAAGGCTACAGGCTTAACTGCTGCTCCCGACAAGCCTCCGGTTATGGTGGACAATACCGGGCGTCGCTGCTCCACATCAATGGCCATGCCCAGCAAAGTGTTGATGAGACTGACCGAATCGGCACCGGCGCTTTCCACCCCGAGGGCAATTTCTGCGATATTGGTTACATTCGGCGACAGTTTTACCATCAGGTGCTTATTGTAAACTGCTCTGACTGCTGCGGTTACAGCGATGGCTGAGGGACAGGAGGTTCCAAAAGCCATGCCCCCTTCTTTTACATTGGGACAGCTGATGTTTAATTCAATGCCCGGAATGTGGTCCAGTGCATTTATTTTGGCGGCTGTCTCTACGTACTCTTCTACTGTTGAACCCGATACATTCACCAGGATGTTGGTGCGGTACTTCTTGATGCGGGGATAAATCTCGCTGATAAAACGGTCAACGCCCACATTTTGCAAACCTACCGCATTAAGCATACCCATTGGCGTTTCGGCCATGCGCGGGTAGTCGTTGCCCTGTCGTGGATGCAGTGTTGTTCCTTTAACCACGATGCCCCCCAAACGATTGATGTCTACGAAATCTTCGTACTCTTCGCCGTAGCCATAAGTGCCTGAGGCGGTCATTACCGGATTTTGCAGCTCAAGGCTTCCCAGTTTTACTTTCAGATCTACCATTGTAAGTATTTTGAGTCAAACACAGGACCATCGGTGCAGGTACACTTGTGTCCGTCTTTGGTTGGGGTAATACAACATAAACAGGCTCCTATGCCACAAGCCATATGGTTTTCGAGAGATACCTGACAGCTAAGTGCATGTTTGTTGGCATACTTGGCCAGGATGCGCATCATGGCTTCTGGTCCACAGGTGTATATCCAGTCGAAATCGGGTGTTTCCGTTTTCATTACCGGGTGATGGATAACGTAGCCCTTGGTACCGGCGCTGCCGTCTTCGGTGGTTACCATCACCTCGCCCAGTTCACGATAGGCATCCAGGCGCACCAGGCCCGCAGCGGTTCGGGTGCCAATTAAAAACCGTGGTGTTATACCGTTTTTCTTTAAGTGACGACCTAAAAACAACAAGGGAGCCACACCGCAACCACCGCCTACAAGCAAAACCCGCTTGCTGTCGGGCAGTGCATAGCCTTTGCCGAGCGGATAAAGCATATTGATGGTACTGCCCAAAGCCAGGGCCGTAAGGGCGCGGGTTCCGGTACCTACTTCCTGTACCAAAAGCTTTATTTGTTGCTTATCGTAGTCTACATCGTGGATGGACAGAGGTCTGCGCAGGTAGGCCCCCGGCGCATCCACACGCACTTCGGCAAATTGACCGGGAGTCATTTCCGGCAGTGCTTCCGGTCCGCCCTGCAGCGTCAACACCACAAAATCGTCGGTCTGCCTTTCGCTGTTGACCAGGGTAAAATCATGAAGATATTTCATGGAAGATTGTTTACAAATGTAACAAGAGAAAAACTGGACAAATTTAGTGTTTTTTACGCAGCCGGCATAATAAAATCATCCTTTCGGATGATAGCTGCGGAAGCTTTTGTCCTTATAAAACACAACGATTTGTTCAATTTCCGTTTCCCCCACAACCTTGAGCGCCTCCCCTAAAGGGGACGGGGATGCATGACTTGGTTCCGGAACAGTACTTTCCATAGATTTTGAGGCAGAAAACAAGTCGTTCTGCTCCGGCCTTGCAGCCGAAGGTAGTGTATCGGGTTTCTTCCCCTGCTGTTCTTCGGAGGCAGCAGGCAGAGCACGATAAACACTTCCCTTGCCACTTATCAGCCAGTCGCTGCTTACTTCAGGAAAGGCCAGGAGGATTTTTTGTATGAAATCGAGGCTGGGATTGTTGCGTCCCGAAAGTATGTGACTGACACTGGAGCGCTGTACGCCAACGATTTCGGCAAAGCGCACTGGACTTAAGCCTTCCTTATCCATTAATATCTGTAAACGCTGTTTCATGATAACTGCTTTTAAGCGAATGTTGGTTTACAAATATAACACTGAGTTTACATATATCAAAGGCGCCTGGCGACCTTTCTTTGTTACATTTGTAATCGGCGACTGGTTTTTTCAGCTGCGAATAACGAAGTGAAACAGACCCCTTTAAACAGCTGTCGAAATAGGAGGGTTTAATGCCTGTATTATGAGATGAATACAAGTCCTGATTAGGATGCCAGTTTATTCACTCTTAGGGCTGCAATTCGCCGTCCCATCCTTTTTCAGCAAGGGCTTTGCGCTTGTTATTGCCTCTCTTTCAGCAAGCTGGAAGCTCATACGGATTGCTGATAAAGTAATACTTTTGCTGATATTATTAATAAGCTGGAAATAAACACTTTACATTGACTTCTGTGCCCTCAAAAGGCCTTGATTGAATAATTATTCAAGCCCAGTCCTGTATTAATTAAACAAATACTTCTCCTTGCTGTTATAAAACGCTGATTATGTGATTTTTATAACTCAAGAAAGGGTTTTTTGTATACATCAAAACAGTTTGTTTTCATGGTTTACATTTGTAACATCATGGCGGCGACTTCTCCCCTGTCCCCTTGCAGGAACGGAACGGCAACTAAGTCCCCACCTAACGAACCTGTAGCGCTATCCTGCCACGTGTAAGGCCCAAACACGAAGTCTTCTTAATGAATATCGGCCTTTAATTTATTTATCATAATGAAAGCTGTCAGAATGGGCTGAAAATCCTCCTGTTCTACCTCCGTAGAGACCATCGTTTTGGCAAAGTACGTTTCAGTGTGTTTGTAGACTTAAAGGTGCCTACCCGGCCCTAAGTCCACATGAGCAGTCTTTAGTGGCTAAAAAGGACAAAAAAAGGGGTTGGTCTGCTTGTGCAGACCAACCCCTTTGATGCGTATGTACTAAGGATTATTTCTTTTTAGAAAACTCCTTTTGGATATCGGTGATCCATTTTTCTATGCGTTCGTTGCTTAGCGCAGCCTGGTTTTCGATGTCCAGTGCCAAACCGCAAAACTGGTCGCCTCGCTCCGCTCTGGAGTCCTCATAGCTGTATCCTTTGGTAGAGGTAAAGCCCACTACTTTGCCACCGCGTTCTTCAATAAACTCGGCCATAATTCCTACACCGTCCACAAAGTTCTCGGGATAGTTCTTCTGGTCGCCTCCGCCAAAAATAGCGAATTTCTTGCCTTTGAACGACTCGTCCTCAATGGTGGGCAGATATTCGTCCCAATAGTTGGGCAACTCTCCGTCGAACCAGGTGGGAACAGCAAAAATGTAGTTGTCGTGCTTCTTGAAATCTTCCAAAGTAGCCACGTCGGCATCGACTTCCTCGCAATTGTCTGCACCCAGCAATTTGATCATTTTTTTTACTTGCTGGTGGGTTTTTACCGAGCGAAAACTGTAAAATATGCCTACCTTCTTCATATTATTCTCTTCTGTGGTTTACGATTGATTTAGTATTCCAGTATTTCTTTGGCTGCCTGCAATATCTTGTCGGTATTGGGCAGTACCGCTGCTTCCAATATGCGGTTGAAACCAACTGGAGTAAAAGCTGAACCTACACGCTTGATGGGTGCATCCAGGTATTCAAAAGCCACTTCAGAAATGGTTGCGGCAACTTCACCGCCAAAACCGGCAAAAACCTTGTCCTCATGCACAATCATGGCTCTGGAAGTCTTTTTCACCGAGGCAATGATCGCGTCGGTATCCAGGGGCGAAAGACTTCTTAAATCAAGCACTTCCACATCTGCAATGCCCTCTTTGGCCAGCTTTTCAGCGGCTTCCAGACAAAAATGCGTGGTATTGCCGTAGGTAATTATCGTCAGATCCCTGCCTTCGCGACGAATGCGTGCCTTGCCAAAAGGTACTTCGAAATCATCGGGTACCGGTGTAGCTGCCTTAGGAGCGTTGTACAAGGCTTTGGGCTCTAAAAACAGCGTCATACCCTCTGAGCGCATAGACGTTCTCAGCAAACCGGCTGCATCGTCAGCAAAAGAAGGATAAACGACCCGCACGCCCGGGAAGGTGGCCAAGGCCCCTTCAATGGTTTGGGAATGGTACAAGCCTCCCCCAATGTATCCTCCGGAAGCCAAACGAACGGTAATATTGGGCGAAAACTGCCCTTTGGTCCGCCAGTACTCATGGGTAGTTTCTACAAACTGTTCCATAGCCGGCCAAAAATAGTCGGCAAATTCAGCCCCTTCTACCACAATGCGGATGTCTTTGTTGTAACGCGACATACCGTTGGCGGTACCCATAATGTAGTCTTCGGCAATGGGTGCGTTAAACACGCGTTTTTTGCCGAATTCCTGCTGCATCCCTTTAGTTACATTAAAGATGCCTCCCTTGTCTTTATTCGCAATATCCTGACCCCAAATAAAGGTGTCGGGGTTGTGACGGAACTCTGCCTTCAGGGTTTCGTTCAGGGCTTCAATAAACTTTTTGGCTTCCCCTTCCGAATTGTGCAGGCCATCGGGATATTTGTCGGCTGCATAGGGCTCGGGAATTACAAAATCATAGATGGATTCGGGCGTGGGCTGCGGGGCGGTAATACCTTTCTTATGGGCGGCCTTAACCTCAGCTTTCACCTTCTCCTCTATTTCTTTCAACTCCTCTTCGGTGGCCCGATTGTAACGCAACAACAGACGACGGTACTTGGCCAGGGGATCGTACTCCCTTACATAGCGGAGCTCATTTTCGTCGCGGTACAGCTCATGTCGGTCACTGTTACTGTGTGAGCCAATGCGCACACAGTTGGCGTGTACCAAAACCGGCTTTTGCTCGCGTTTGGCCCAGGCTACGGCTTCTTCCATGGTGTTCATGGAATCAAACACGTCTTTGCCGTTGCAATATAAAATATGCAGGTTTTTAAAACCTTCGAAGTTTTTGGCCACCTTACGGTTGGCGGTCTGGTCTTCCTTGGGTACCGAAATACCGTAACCGTTGTCCTGGAAGACAAACACTACGGGCAATTCTTCGTTGGAGGCGCCGTTAATGGCTTCGTAAACGTAGCCTTCGGAGACGGAGCTTTCGCCCTGACTGCTGATGACAACGGCATCTTTCTCGCCGTATGTCTTTATGGCACGTCCCACACCGCTGGCGTGCAGGGTATGGTTACCGGTACAGCTGCTCACGTTGTGGATGTTCCACTCAGGCTTGGCAAAGTGGTTCGACATGTGTCGGCCGCCACCAGCCACATCGGCGTCTCTCGAAATACCATTATAAATGATTTCCTCGGCAGTCATCCCCGCCGCCACACAGGTCTGCAGGTCGCGGTAGTAAGGAAACAAATGGTCTTTGTTTTTGCGGAACATCTGACCAATGGCCAACTGAATACCATCGTGTCCGGCGGCCGGTGCGTGGTACGACCAGCCAATGGCTTGTTTCAGGTAGTTGGGGGCACGCTCATCGAGCGAGCGACCCAAAAACAACAGATGGTACCACTTCAACAGTAGGTCCTTATCGGTCTTTTTTATAGAATATTTTACAGGAACATTGCTCTTCATTTCTACAATATTTTAGTACAACCTTGATTACAATTCGGTGTTGATGTCCCACTCTTCGAGGTAGTCGGCCACCTTACGCAGGAAAAATCCGCCCAGTGCACCGTCTACAATACGGTGGTCGTACGACAGCGACAGGAACATTTTGTGACGAATGGCAATGACATCTCCGGCCTCTGTTTCGAGCACGGCGGGTTTCTTCTCAATGGTGCCGGTGGCCAAAATGGCTACCTGGGGTTGATTGATAATGGGTGTACCAATGGCGTTTTTAAAGGAACCAAAATTGGTAATGGTAAAGGTGCCTCCCTGAATATCGTCGGGCGACAGCTTGTTGTTGCGTGCCTGATCGGCCAAACGGTTGATGTCGCTGGCCAATCCCACCACATTCTTCTGATCGGCCTGCTTAATTACCGGTACAATCAGGTTGCCCGAGGGCAGTGCCACAGCAATACCCACATTCACATTTTTGCGGTAGATGATGTTGTTGCCGCTGACCGAAGCATTTACGCCGGGATAATCGCGCAGGGCCTTGGCAACGGCCTGGGTGAAGATGGGCATAAAGGTGAGCTTTTCCCCGTATTTTTTAAGGAAGGCATCTTTCTGCTTATTGCGCCACAGCACCAGATTGGTCACGTCGGCCTCAACAATAGAAGTTACGTGGGGCGAAACCTGCTTAGACATCAGCATGTTGTCGGCAATCAGCTTGCGCATGCGGTCCATTTCAACAATGTCGTCGTTGGCTCCGGCCTTAACTTCAGGCGCCTTAAAGGCAGGTTTTTCGGCGGCTTTTGGTGCTTCGGCCTTGGCGGCAGGAGCAGCTTTGGCTGCGGGTTGACTGCCACGATTCTTCAGGTAATCGAGCACGTCTTCTTTGGTAACGCGTCCGTCCTTGCCTGAACCTTTGATGCCATCGAGTTCGGCCACCGATATTTGTTCTTCCTTAGCGATGCTCTTAACCAGGGGAGAATAAAAACGATCGCTGTCCTTGAAATCGGCACTACTGTCTGCTGGCGCTGCGGCAGCGGGCTCAGCGGCAGGTGCTTTACGCTCTTCTGCCGGCTTCGCTTCTGCCTCGGCCGACTCGTCTCCGGCGTCCTCTCCATCCATGGCAATGACTGCCACTACTTCACCTACCGGCACCAGGGCGTCGGTTTCAAATTTAATCTCCTTGATCACACCGGCAACGGGTGAAGGAATCTCAGAGTCAACCTTGTCGGTTGCAATCTCCAGCAAAACCTGGTCTTCTTCCACGGTATCACCAACTTTTACAAACCATTTGGTGATGGTGGCTTCTTCAACACTCTCACCCATTTTGGGCATAAGGATATCAAATGTAGACATATTGAAAAGATTTATTTTTTGTTGATTCTAATGCTATTATTCCGTGTGTTTTAACGTTACTCTCTTATATCTCAATAATTTGGTGCGCAAAAATAGCGCTTTGGGTTATATTAAACAAGTCTAAATAAAACAAAGCGCTTGTTTTGAAACTATCCTATTAACAGCGTTACAGGCTTTTTGTTTTTTGCAGCCGAAAAATTTACAGTTTTGGTCGAAGCACAGCAGTGCTACGTTTTTCAAGATAGCGATTACCCCTATAAAAAGCAAGGCTGTGAACTTGCGTTCACAGCCTTGCCCACTTTGGATAGAGGGGTAAAGAAGGTATTAGAGACTGTCTCCAAAATCCTGCTTAAACTTGGCCACCAGTTTTTCGGGCCAGTCGGAAACAGCATCCAGGCGTCCCATAAAGAAACGCAATACTTTAGGTTCTTCGGTAAATTTAAGTCCGCCTACCAATTCACGATTCTGATACAGCCAGTTGATCCGGTCGATGAGAAACTTGGTCTGCGAAAGGGTAAACACTCTGCGCGGGAAAGCCAAACGTAAGAGTTCCATATCTGCCAGGAGATCCTCTCCATTTTCGAGACGAACACTGGAGATGGTCCCCCTTTCCATACCGCGACATCCCGATATGATGTACAAGGCAGCGGCCAGAGCGCCAGCGGGGTATTCACTTTGAGGTATGTGGGGCAAAAAGCTCATGGCATCTACGTGGGCACCCAGGGCCCCGGCAGGAGTAATTACAGGAATCCCCAGGCGATCGAGTTCGTTTACGGCGTACTCGATAAAACCGGGCGATTGACTGATGACGGTTTCGTCGGTGGTTTCGTACAAACCAACTGCCATGGCCTCAATTTCGCGGACCGACATGCCCCCATAGGTCAGGAAGCCTTCATAAAGCGGAATCAATTCGCGCATTTGCATGTACAAATCCTTGTTGTTGGTGCAGATACCTCCCCCACGTGTGGAGCTTACCTTGCGGCTCGAGAAATAAACAATGTCGCAGATACCGCACATGGTACGCAGAATCTCCTTGATACTGGTCGTGGCAAACTCTGCTTCCCGCTGCTTAATGAACCAGGCATTTTCGCCGATGAGACTGGCATCCAGCACCATCATTATGCCGAATTCGTCGGCCACCTTGCGCACCTCGCGCATGTTGGCAATGGAGAAGGGTTGCCCACCAATCAGGTTGGTAGAGGCTTCCATGCGGATAAAGGGAATGTGTTCCTTGCCAAAGCGCGCAATCAGCTCACGCAACTTATGAATATCGATGTTGCCCTTAAAGGGATGCTTACTTTTTATTTTGAGCGCCTCCTCGGTAAAAATCTCGAAAATTTCTCCGCCGTTGAGCTCCATATGCGCCTTGGTGGTGGTAAAGTGATAATTCATGGGAATGGCATCTCCCGGCTTGATAAAAGTCTTTGAGATAACGTTTTCTGCAGCCCTTCCCTGGTGTACAGGTAATACCAGTTCCTTACCAAATACCTCCTTAATGGCTGCCTCCATCCGGTAAAAACTTTGTGAACCTGCATAGGCATCGTCTGCCTGCAGCATCGAAGCCTGTTGGTTGTCGCTCATGGCATTGGTGCCACTGTCGGTGAGCATATCCAAAAAGATGTCTGCCGTATTCAGTAAAAAGGTGTTGAAGCCACCTTGTTTAATGGCCTTTAGGCGCTCGTCAATGGGCTTTAGGTGTAACTTTTGAACGATCCGTACTTTGTGTAATTCTACAGGGATTTGCTCTCCACTGAAAAATTTTACTTTAGGACTTGAATTTTGATCCATGGTTTACGTGAAAAAATGAGTATGTTATAATTATTAGCGCAAGCAATTGTAAGTTAGGACTGTCTAAAATACTTAAAAGTGTTATTGCTGGTGTGAAAAAACGTAAAAAAGACTGCTGTTACCCCCTATTTTGTTTTGATTTTAAATTAGCCAGCCGCATCAAACTTGTAGAAACAGTTTTATTGTTGTTTTTTTGTATGATTTTTTTTGAAGACCTATGCAACTCATCCTTGGTTATCTGCTCACTCCTCTTTACTACTTGTGGTTTGGCCTGGCTTTGGGCCTCTTTCATCCCATTCAGGTATTGTCCTGGCATCTGGGGGGCTATGAAGCCCATAGGAAGAGTGTGGGCATTCTTAATTATTTCTTGGTAAAAGGCTTGTGGATATTGGGTGCACGCATCCGTTTCGAAGGTTTTGAACTGCTGCCAAAAGACCGCCCCCTGGTAGTGGTAGCCAACCACCAGAGTATTTTCGACATCCAGGCCTTTGTTTATGGTTTCAATGCCTGGCATCCCAAATTTGTTTCGAAAATTGAGCTGAGCAAGGGCATTCCCAGCATATCATACAATTTGCGCCGCAGTGGTTCGGCCCTCATTGACCGCAGTAAAGGCAGTCAGGCCATCCGTGAAATCGTGCGCCTGGGGCGCTACGTCGAAGCCAACAACTATGCCGTTTGCATCTACCCCGAGGGTACCCGAAGCCGCGACGGCCGGGTTAAACCCTTCCAGTCGGCCGGTGTAAAATCCCTCCTTAAAGCAGCGCCCTCTGCCCTTTTGGTTCCCTTTGTTATTGAGGGACATTCGGACTTAATGAAGAAAGGTTACTTTCCTCTGCTTTTTGGGCAAAAGCTGACCTACCGGGTGTTGCCGCCCCTTGAGCCCGGGAAGCGGGAAGCCGAAGAACTGGTGCAGGAGTGTGAGCTGAAAATAAAGCAGGCTCTGGGACAGGCTTAATGATGCTCAAAAGCTGATTTGCCCCAACAAAAAAAGCTGCCCGAAGGCAGCTTTTTCTTTATAATGAGACCGAATATCCTTATCTGATATCCTTACTTCGCCATCTTCAACTCAAGATGTGACTTGATGGCAGCCATAAAGCCTTCGGTAGTCAGGTAATGTTCCGACTTCAAATCCTTACCATGAATGGTCAGGGCCAAATCTTTGGTCATTTGACCGCTCTCCACCGTCTCTACACAAACTGCTTCCAGCTTCTCTGCAAAATCAATCAAAGCCTGATTGTTGTCGAGTTTGCCCCGGAAAGCCAGTCCCCGTGTCCAGGCATAAATACTGGCAATGGGGTTGGTTGAGGTGGGCTTACCCTCCTGATGCTGACGGTAGTGACGGGTAACGGTTCCGTGCGCTGCCTCTGCCTCCATAGTCTTGCCATCGGGCGTTACCAGGGTCGAGGTCATCAGTCCCAAAGAACCAAAGCCCTGGGCCAGGGTGTCCGACTGTACATCGCCGTCGTAGTTTTTACAAGCCCAGACAAAGTTTCCGTTCCACTTAAGGGCCGCAGCCACCATGTCGTCGATAAGGCGGTGTTCGTAGGTAATGCCCAACTGCTCAAACTTTCCTTTATAGTGCTTCTCGTAAACATCCTGAAAAATGTCTTTGAAACGACCGTCGTACTTTTTAAGAATGGTGTTTTTGGTCGACAAGTACAGGGGCCACTTTTTGTTGATGGCCTGGTTGAAACAGCTGTGGGCAAAACCGGTGATGCTCTCATCGGTATTGTACATGGCCAAAGCCACCCCGTCGCCCTCAAAGTCGTAAACATCGTAGGACTGTACCTCGCCCCCGTCTTCAGGCGTAAAAGTAATGGTGAGCTTGCCCTTGCCCTTTACCAGGAAGTCGGTCGCTCTGTACTGATCGCCAAAGGCATGACGGCCAATGCAAATGGGATGCTCCCAACCGGGAACCAGGCGCGGCACGTTCTTGATGATGATGGGCTCGCGAAATACGGTGCCGCCGAGGATGTTACGAATGGTTCCGTTGGGCGACTTCCACATCTTCTTCAATCCAAATTCTTCCACACGGTTTTCATCGGGCGTGATGGTGGCACACTTGATCCCGACATTATATTTTTGAATGGCGTGGGCTGCATCAATGGTCACCTGATCGTTGGTGGCATCGCGATGCTCCATTCCCAGGTCGTAGTACTTGATGTCCAAATCAACATAAGGAAGAATCAGCTCCTCCTTAATCATCTTCCAGATGATGCGGGTCATCTCATCCCCGTCCAGCTCCACCACCGGATTCAGCACTTTAATTTTGCTCATGGTATCAGAATTATATTATGATTTAGATAGTTAATTGGATTCACATTTTGTAACAAACCGAAGGCTGAATTGTTGCAATAAAAAACAAAAATAATCAGTCGATATCCAAATTGAATTGTTGCCGAAGCAGCGCCAGTGCCGGATTCTTTTGCATCATGGCTTCCAACTTTTCTGTGGCGGTAAATGCTTTTCGGGGACCTTCCTCCTCTTCTGTTTTAATGGCTGTTTCCAATTCGAGAAAATCATTTTTGACTTCCTTTTTTAAAAACAACATCAACTGGGGCTTTACACGCAGCAAATCGTCCTGCTGGAGACTGCTGGTCAGTTCAACCCGGATACGCTCCTTGTCTATAAGAACGGGCGGATTGTTCGAAATGATGCTGAAAAGACGTGGATCGTTTTGCTCCAGCGTTTTACCATAAGCCCGCCAGGCCAGATCAAGTGCCTCCGGATCCACGGCTTCGCGAAGCCGGAGGCTGTTTCCTGCAGGGCTCTCCTGTGTACTTTCTGCATTTTTAGTATCGCTGCCCTTCCCCGCAGCGCTTTTCCCAGGTCCCTTTAACAGGGCCTTAACCGAAACACTGGAAATGCGTTGCTGGGGGGTGCGCTGAGCTGGCGAAGGACTGGCAATAGGAGTGCCGGATGGGGCGTTCGCTTTTGCTGCGGCCGCCTTTTTCCTTTTCTCTGCTAATTCAAGTGCTTTTTTTTTTCAGCCAAAATGCGAGCCAAAGAGAGCAGGGCAAACTCAACATGCAGACGCTTATTACGGGCTACTTTGTAGTTCAGTTCACAGGAGGTGGTGATTTTCAAAGCCTCAAACAAGAAGTCGTTGTCGCAGACCCGGGCCTGTTCCTGATACCTCAGTTTTATAGAAGCACCTACCTCAAGCAAATTAACGGTTTGCGGATCGCGGCACATCATCAAATCACGCAGGTGACTGGCCATCCCCTCTAAAAAGTGACTGCCATCGAAACCGTGATTCAATATTTCATTAAAAATCAAAAGTGCCGAGGTGGCATCTTCCTTCAAAAAAGCTTCGGTCAACCGAAAATAGTAATCGTAATCGAGTACGTTTAAGTTTTCGATGACCTGTTGGTAAGTGATGTTTTTACCGCTAAAAGCCACAATCTGGTCGAATATGGACAAGGCATCCCGCATGGCACCATCGGCCTTCGTGGCAATTACGTTAAGCGCCTCTTCCTCGATGGTAACACCTTCCTTGCCGGCCACATACTTCAAATGCGCCACCGCCGTTTCTACCGCTATCCTGTTGAAGTCGAAGGTCTGACAACGCGACAGAATGGTGGGTAAAATCTTGTGCTTTTCGGTGGTAGCCATGATAAACACCGCATGCCTGGGAGGTTCTTCCAGAGTTTTAAGAAAAGCGTTAAAGGCCTGGGACGACAGCATGTGCACCTCGTCGATGATGTAAACGCTGTACTTGCCCATTTGTGGAGGGATGCGCACCTTATCGATAAGGAGGCGGATATCGTCCACCGAGTTATTGCTCGCCGCATCCAGTTCGTGAATATTGAAGGACTTGTTCTCGTTAAAGGATTTGCAGGACGCACATTCGTTACAGGCCTCATAATCGGCCCCGATATTTTGGCAATTAATGGTTTTGGCAAAAATTCGTGCACAAGTGGTTTTGCCTACCCCGCGTGGACCGCAAAACAAATAGGCATGGGCCAGCTGCTCATTTTTAATGGCGTTTTTAAGGGTGGTGGTAATGTTCTCCTGCCCTTCCACCGAGGCAAAGGTGCCCGGCCGATATTTTCGTGCTGAAACAATGTATTCCATAGAAGCAAAAACTGCCTTCAATTGCAGTCACACAAAGATAAAAAAATACCCGGCTGTCGCAAACAAAAATAAACCGGGGCAACGGCAAGACGCAATTATTCGGGCATGGGCTCGTGGGCCTCCCGCATAAATACCAGGCGTCCGAAGTTGGTGGCGCGACTGTTGATGATGCGCAATAAGTTTAAAAGCTCCATATGCACCTTGCTCGATTCGAGCGAGGTGGTATTGGGGGTGAGTAAGCGTTTGTAATGCTGACGTTCAAAATCAAAAGCCATTAGGGCATATTTGCGGTATTTCCTTTTCATGCGCAGGGCCTGATCCGGATCCCAGTGGTGCATCAATACCAGGGCCCGCTCCAATTGCTTGAGGCAGCGGGCGTGATAATCTTCCAGTTCTTTCTTACCGCTGGGCGAAAATTGTATGTTGTTCTGCAGCCATTTTTCGGCTTGCCGCACCACATTCACCGCCACAATATCGGCTATTTGTTCCAGCTCATTAACCACATGCAACATCCGGTAATAGTCTTCCGACCAGTTTTCAATGGGGTGCTTCTGATTCATTTTCACCAGAAAATCATTGATGGCTTCCCGGTAAAAATCGGCCTTTTCTTCCCATTTTTTTATTTGGTCTACCGCCGCAGCATCCCGCTCAAAAAACGGACGCATGGAGGCTTTAACCATGCTGTAAACCACTTCGCCCATATCCTGAACCTCTTTTTGCAGAAAGGGCAGCGATAAGTCGGGACTGCTCATCAAGTCCTTGTTTAAATATTGGAGCGAATGTACGGACTTCTTGCGCGGGGCTTTCACCAGCTTGCCGGCCAGTGCACCTATTAGGCCGGTAAAGGGCAAAAAGACCAGGGCCATCATCAGATTAAACAGGGTATGCGCATTGGCCAAAAGGCGGGCATTGGGCGCAGTGTGACCGCTGATCCAATAGGTGGCCTGGGCCCAATAACCCAAAAACCAGATCAACAAAAGGGCGCCCAAAAAGCGAAAAAGTGCATTGGCAACAGCCAGTTTTCGACCCGGGTAAGAGGCGGTTAATGAGGCCAGAAGTGCCGTAACCGTGGTCCCAATATTGGTACCCAATATCAGGGGCAAAGCCGCCTCAAAGGTGATTAATCCACTGGTGGTGAGGGTAATCAATATGCCGATAAAGGCGGCACTGCTTTGTATCATGGCGGTCAACACCATGCCCGTGAGTAAGCCGGCCCAGGGGTGTTCGAGATGCAGCAACAAGTCAATGAAGCGCGGCATTTCACGCAAGGGCGCCATCCCGTCGGCCATCAGCTTCATTCCAAAAAAGAGAATGGCAAAGCCCAGAATGATTTGCCCCACATCGCTCCACCTGCCTTTGGCAAAGGCCTTTATAAAGAAGCCCAGTCCGACAAACAGCAAGGCGTAATCGCCCAGATTAAAGGAAATCAGCTGCGTGGTAATGGTGGTACCGATGCCGGTGCCCAGGAGTACCGGTAAGGTCTGTGCAAAGGTGATGAGCGAGGCATCTACAAAGCCTACCAGCACCACCGAGGCGGCACTGCTGCTTTGGAAAAGCAGGGTCAGCAATACGCCAAAGGCTACTCCGCCCGGTTTCGACCGCAGAAAACGGTCCAGAATGTAACGCAGTTTACCGCCGGCCAGCTTTTTGGACCCGGCGCTCAGCAACTCCATGCCCAGGAGAAAAATCCCCAGGCCGCCCAACAAATTTACCACCAGCATAAAAGTGTCCATAGGCAGTTGCTAAAAAGGAGACTTGTATTACTCCGCCACTTCGGCAAATAAATCATAATCTTCTGCCCCGGTAATTCGTAGCTCATAAAAAGTGCCGGGCGCTAATGCCCGGGTACTGCTGATCAGTACTTCCGGGTCTACTTCGGGACTGTCGAACTCACTGCGTCCCACATAATAGCCGTTTTCTTCCCGATCAACGATGACTTTGAGCACCTGTCCCACCTTGGCCTCGTTGTGGGCGCGACTGATGCCGTTTTGCAGCTCCATCAGTGCATCGGCACGTTCCTGCTTGAGTTCGGGATCTACATCGTCTTTGTAATGACGGTAGGCATAAGTATCTTCTTCGTGCGAATAGGAAAACACCCCCAAACGCTCAAATTTCATCTCCTCCACAAAAGCCATCAGATCCTGAAAATCAGCCTCTGTCTCCCCCGGGTGTCCGGCAATAAGGGTGGTGCGCAAATGAATACCGGGCACCGTTTCGCGCATTTTGTGCAGGAGCGCATAGGTCTGCTCCCGGGTCACCTTTCTGCGCATGGCGGTCAACATAGGATCAGATATGTGCTGAAGGGCGATGTCCATGTACTTGCAAACCTTGGGGTTTTGGGCCATTTCATCCAGCACATCCATCGGAAAACCTGCCGGATAAGCGTAATGCAAGCGAATCCATTCAATGCCATCAACCTTGGAGAGTTCGCGAATCAGAGGAGCCAACATCTGTTTCTTATACAAGTCGACCCCGTAGTAGGACAAGTCCTGGGCAATTACCTGCAACTCTTTAACCCCTTTTTTGGCCAGACGCTCTGCTTCATCTACCAGACTCTCGATGCTGCGCGACTGGTGCTTGCCGGTGATGATGGGAATGGCGCAATACGAGCAGCTGCGGTTGCAACCCTCCGACACCTTTAAGTAAGCATAATGGCCCGGGGTGGTCAAACTGCGCTCGTTTTTCAAGTCGGCCCGATACGCAATGCCCATCTCCGAAATGAGGTCCTTCCACTTGAACTTACCGTAAAACTTATCTACTTCGGGAATTTCCTTACCCAGCTCATCGAAGTAGCGCTCAGAGAGGCAGCCCATTACGAAGAGCTTGGATATTTTGCCCTGTTTGCGGGCTTCCACAAAGTTTAAAATGGTCTCGATCGATTCCTCTTTCGCATCTCCAATAAAACCACAGGTATTGATGACAATTACTTCGCCCTGCGGGTTGGGCGAATCGTGCTCCACCAGATAGCCGTTTGCCTGAAACTGCTTAATCAACAACTCCGAATCCACCAGGTTTTTTGAGCAACCCAGGGTAATCACATCCACACGCTTTTTTATCATAGAGCTTATTTGCCAAAAAGAGAATCTACAAAGGCTGTGCGACTGAATGGTTCCAAATCGTCGATGCCCTCACCTATGCCAATATATTTTACAGGAATTTGAAACTGGTCCGAAACCCCAATCACCACCCCGCCTTTTGCTGTACCATCGAGTTTGGTAATGGCCAGGGCATTGACTTCGGTGGCCTTGGTGAATTGGCGGGCCTGTTCAAAGGCATTCTGACCGGTAGAGCCATCCAGTACCAGAAGGATTTCGTGGGGGGCATCGCCCACCACTTTTTGCATAACCTTCTTGATCTTCGACAACTCATTCATTAGGTTGACTTTGTTGTGCAGGCGACCTGCGGTGTCTATGATAACCACATCGCTGCCCGCTGCATGGGCCGAAGCCAGGGTGTCGTAGGCTACAGAAGCCGGGTCGGAGCCCATCTTCTGTTTAACCAGGGGCACTTCTACGCGCTGGGCCCAAATCTCCAACTGCTCAATGGCAGCGGCCCTAAAGGTGTCCGCCGCCCCCAGCATCACCGATTTCCCGGCTGCTTTAAACTTGTGGGCCAATTTGCCAATGGTAGTGGTTTTGCCTACTCCGTTAACGCCTACCACCATAATGACATAAGGTTTTTTGTCGGCAGGAAGGTCAAAATCCAGGCCCTCGTTTACCTGGTTTTCAGCCAGTAAACCGCTGATTTCTTCCCTGAGAATGCGATCCAACTCATCGGCATTGACAAACTTGTCGCGGGCCACCCGCTTTTCAATGCGCTGGATAATTTTAAGGGTGGTCTCCACCCCTACATCTGAGCTGATGAGCATTTCCTCCAGTTCATCCAATACATCATCGTCCACCCTGGATTTGCCCACAACCACTCGGGCCAGCTTTTGCAGAACACTTTCCTTGGTTTTGGACAAACCCTGGTCCAGCTTATCCTTCTTCGCTTTATTAAAAACACCAAATATTCCCATGATAGTTGTTTCTTATCTAAACAGCAAATATAACCATATTTAGTCAACCGGCATTTCAAAATGAAAAAAGCCCTCTTAATGCTAAGAAGGCTTCTTTTAATACAATTCCTGAAAGGAGATTCTTACTTGGCGAAAAAATCTTTTACCTTATCGTTGACAACCATTTCCTCCTGGAAAGAATAGGCGCCAGTCTTAGGTGATTTCACCATTTTGATAACACGGGTGTGTCCCTTACCTGCTCCTTTATTTTGCAGTGTTGCTACAACTTTCTTTGCCATGATTTATAGTTTACTTGATTTCACGATGAACGGTCATACGCTTCAAAATAGGATTGAATTTTTTCAATTCCATTCTGTCGGGCGTATTCTTCCTGTTTTTAACGGTAATGTACCTGGATGTTCCGGGTTGTCCGCTTTCTTTATGTTCGGTGCATTCCAGAATAACCTGGATGCGGTTGCCTTTACCTTTTTTAGCCATTTTTACTACCCTCCATCTTATATTTTAGCACTTAAGTAACCTTTCTCCTGTGCCGACTTGATAGCTGCCTGCACACCTACCTTGTTGATTACACGCAGTCCGGCAGCCGAAACTTTCAGCTTAACCCAGCGCTTATCTTCGGGCAGAAAAAATTTCTTATCAAAGAGGTTTATATCAAACCTTCTTTTGGTACGTCTTTTTGAGTGAGAAACATTATTTCCCACCATAAAGCGCTTTCCTGTTATTTCACAAACTTTTGACATTTCTCAACCGTTTTAATCTACGTTTTTCAAACAGAGCGCAAAATACGCGATTTTCTACCAAAAAAACAAATAGTTCTCTTTTTTATTTCTCTGTTTTTGAATTTTTTATTCCATTTTCGCTGCGCTGGAAACCCGGGCTCCCAAGACGCTTGTTTAAATAAAGCATACATATAAACAGATATAAAATGCTGAAATAAAGCGATAAGCAAATTGTGAAAACCGCTTACTGTCTACAATTCTCCCTTTTCCAGCAAGCACTTCAAAACAATGATGCCGGCCTCTGCCGTGCGCAAAATATTCCGCTCCCGTTGCGGTCCAAATTGAAAAACACGGCTTTGCACCTTTCCATTTCCGGCCCAGGCCAACCAGACCGTTCCTACAGGTTTTTCGGGACTTCCGCCGGATGGACCGGCAATGCCGGAACTGGCAATGGCGTAATCGCTTTCGAGGCTACGGCAAGCTCCAAGGGCCATTTGTTCAACCACTTGCTGACTTACTGCGCCATATCTCCTGATTACCTCCGGATCTACGCCCAACTGCTTTATTTTCGCGGTATTTGAATAGGCCACCACACTGCCATTGAACACAGCCGAAGCACCCGGTACCGCCGTTAATAAATGGGCCATATAACCACCCGAACAGCTCTCTGCTGTAGCCAGTTTGGCACCTTTGGCTTCCAACATGTTCAGCACCGCCTCTTCCACCTTTTCGTTGTCGTAGGCAAAAATATGGGGACCAATAAGCGCCTGCAAGGGCGGTAAAACCGAAGCAATGGCGGCCGAAAGTACTGCCTCGTCGCTTCCTCTGGCGCTCAGGCGCAAACGCAATTTGCCCGGAGCGGGCAAATAAGCCAGCTTCAGGGGGGCTGGCAGTCCATCCTCCCAATCGCTCAGTTTTTCGGCTAAAGCAGCCTCCGGAACATTAAAAACATGTATCGTTTTGTGTAATACGACTCCAGGCACAAAGCGTTCTGCCAAGTAGGGCAAAATTTCATTGCTCATGGCCGTCATCATCTCAGAAGGTACCCCCGGCATGGCCACCAAAACCCCTTTGGGATGGTCAAAGCGCATGATTGGAGCGGTGCCTACCGGGTTGCGTATCACGGTGCAATCTTCAGGAACCAGGGCCTGATCGAGGTTTAATTGGTTCAAATGCGTAACCCGTCCTTTAAGTAGGCGTTCTACATCTTCCAAAACCTGCGCGTTCCTCACCAGGCGCGTATTAAAGAAACGACACAGCGCCAGCTTGGTCAGGTCGTCCCGCGTAGGTCCCAAGCCCCCCGTTACCAGCACGACTTCCGAACGCTCAGTGGCTTCCTTAAATGCGGCTAAAACATCGTCCAGCTCATCGCTGATGGTCGTAATCCGGCACAGCGAAAGGCCGATTTTATTGAGTTCCCGACCCATCCAGGCCGAGTTGGTGTCTGTAACCTGACCAATCAGCAATTCATCGCCAATGGTTATTATTTCTGCTTGCATAATGTTACGAATCAAGTGCTTCCAGTCGCTTCAAGAGCGGGGGGTGCGAATAATGAAAAAATACATACCAGGGATGCGGTGTAGGATTACTCAAAGCCTCTGCAGATATCTTCTTAAGGGCGGTTTGCAAGGCCGCTCCGCTTGCATATTGGGCGGCAAAGGCATCGGCCTGGTACTCGTGCCTGCGCGACAAAATGGTGGAAGCCAGTCCCATTACCCCACTGATGGGCGAAAACAGTAAGCCAAATCCCAAGAGCCCAATATGAAAGGAGGCGTCAGGTGCGCCCAGGGCCTGAGCTATGGCAGGGTGCAAAATAAAAAGGCTCAACAACCAGAGGGTAAAGCCGGTCTGCACCAAACCAACAGCAGTTCCCTTATGGATGTGCTTTAAACGATAATGCCCAATTTCGTGGGCCAATACCGCTACTACTTCCTCCTCATTCAGTTGATCCAACAGCGTATCGAATAATACAATGCGCTTTTGTCGCCCCCAACCGCTGAAGAAGGCATTGGCCTTAGTGCTTCGGCGGGAACCATCCATAACATAAACCCGGTCGAGCCGAAAACCGGCTGCTTTACTCATACTTTCAATAGCCTGTTTTAAGCTGCCCTCTTCCAGCGGTTTAAGCTTATTGAATAAGGGCAGAATTAAGGTGGTATAAAAGCGACCAAAAAACAAGGCAAAAAGACTCGCCAATCCCCATGCCCACAGCCAGAACCAGGGCCCGGTCCACTCGAAGAACCAGCGAAACAGGCCCAACAACAAACCACCCAGCAGGGCACCCAACAACAAGGATTTTAGGGTGTCGGCGAAAAACAGGCGCGGTGTAGATTTATTAAAACCAAAGCGCTCCTCAATAACAAAAGTGTGGTAAATGGAAAACGGAAGACTCAGGGCCGTGGACAGCAGTCCCACCACCCCCAAAAACACCAGCGAATGCCAAAAAGGCGACAGGCCAAAATTTTCAAGTCTTGCGTCCAGCCAACCAAAACCATGAAGAAACAAAACCACCAGAATCAGAAGCAGAGAAGTGACGGAGTTTATTAATGAAAAGCTGTGATTAACTCGTCTGTAGTCCTTCTGCTTTTGAAATTTATCTTCAGGAAAAACATCCTTAAGGCGTTCCGGAACGTGGGCCGCCCAACTCTTTCGGTTGAGTCCTTCCAATGCCTGGTCCCACCCCCACTCGAGCAGCAAAACAGCCACTATCACATACCACAAAAAGCCATAATCCATAGCGCTATTTCTCTTCTCTGCGTCGTTCGTTTCGGGTAATGTCTACTTCTATCGGTTCGCGGGTCATACTGCGATAAATGAGGTAGATGGCGCCAATCATAAAGGGAATACTTAACCACTGCCCCATGTTCAGCATCATGCCTGCCTCAAAAGCTTCTTGATCTTCTTTTATAAATTCAATAAAAAAGCGGGTGGCAAAAATGCCAATCAAGAATACGCCAAAAATCAATCCCTGACGTCGTGCGGCATTCCGCTTCCAATACATATACATCAAAACGGCAAAAGTAATCAGATAGCTGAGGGCCTCGTACAATTGAGAAGGGTGTCGGGGCAACTCCGGGTTGGCAATGCCATGGGCCTTAACAAAGGCAAAACCCCAGGGTAAGTCGGTGGGCATACCAACAATCTCAGAATTCATCAGGTTGCCCAAACGGATAAAAACGGCCGCCAAAGCTACGGGAATTACCAGCTTGTCCATGGTCCACAACATCGAGCGGCGCGTCACATTTTTAGAATAGAGCCACATGGCAATTAAAATACCAAAAGCACCACCGTGACTGGCCAGTCCACCCTGCCAGATCTTCAGAATTTCACCGGGATGCTGCGAGTAATACTCCCAGCCATAGAAAAACACATGCCCCAGACGTGCCCCTACAACTGTGGCTACCATTACATAAACAAACAGCTTATCGACCCAGGCTTCCGGCGCATTTTCGCGTCGAAACATGCGTTCTACAATATAGTAGCCCAACAAAAAGGCAATGGCAAAAAAGAGTCCGTAATAACGCACCGAAATCGGGCCGAAGGAAAACAGTTCGGGATCGGCGGTCCATGTAATGTAGGAAAAGAGTTGCATAGTATAGCGTTTAATCCATTAACAACAATAGTGAAAAGCTTTGGCTTAAAAGCAGAAAGTCCGCCCTGCACCAGGCAGTAAACGGACTTTCATCATCTTTTATTTACCATGGCATTGCTTGTACTTCTTACCACTGCCACAGGGACAGGGTTCATTGCGCCCCACCTTTTTCTCGGTACGAATGGGCTGTACCGGCTGCGGTTTTTGGGGAGCCTGGGGCTCACCCGGCATGGGGGGGCGACCTGCAGGTGCGCCGGCACCCGGATCGTCTTTTTGCGTACGCAGCGCGCTCAAATCGGGTCGTCTGCGTTGCTCCGCTTCTCTTACCTGACTGGCATCCCTTATGGGGATGTGCGCCTTGGCCAGGGAAGATACTACCGATTTGTTGTTTTTGTCGATCATCCCTTTGAAAAGGTTGAAAGACTCAAACTTATAAATCAACAAGGGGTCTTTCTGCTCATAGGAGGCATTTTGTACCGCCTGTTTCAGATCGTCGAGTTCACGAAGATGCTCTTTCCAGGCCTCGTCAATGGTAATGAGCATAATGGCCTTTTCAAAAGATTTGGCCAACTCCTTTCCTTCTGTTTCATAGGCCTTTTTAAGATTGGTGGTGATTTGGAAAACCCGATGTCCATCGGATATAGGCACCACGATGTTCTGATAGATTTCGGCCTTGGTTTCAAAAACATTTTTCACTACCGGATAGGCCTGACGGGCCATATGCTCAATTTTCCTGAGGTAGCCCTTCCAAATTTGATCGTGCAGCTGATCGGTCAGTTCCTCTGCTTTACCTTTCATCAGGGCATCCTGATCGAAGGGGCACTCGGCAGAGAAAATCCGAATCAACTCCATTTTGAAGGTTTCAAAATCGTTGCTCTCCTGAGCGTCTTGTACCAGTCCCTCAATGGTATCGAACATCATATTGGAGATTTCGACCTGCATGCGCTCTCCGTACAAAGCTCTTCTGCGCTTGGTGTAAATCACCTCACGCTGCGAATTCATTACATCGTCGTACTCCAACAAACGCTTACGAATACCGAAGTTGTTCTCTTCTACTTTTTTCTGAGCTCTTTCGATCGACTTGGTAATCATACTGTGCTGAATCATCTCTCCGTCTTCCACGCCCAAGCGATCCATATACTTCACCAGTCGGTCCGACCCGAACAAACGCATCAAATCGTCTTCCAGAGAGACAAAGAATTGCGACGAACCGGGGTCGCCCTGGCGACCGGCACGTCCGCGCAACTGGCGGTCAACCCGACGCGATTCGTGCCTTTCGGTACCCACAATGGCCAAACCTCCGGCCGCCTTGACTTCGGCCGACAGTTTGATGTCGGTTCCCCTACCGGCCATGTTGGTGGCAATGGTTACAATACCCTTCTTACCGGCCTCGGCCACAATGTCCGCTTCCCGCTGGTGCAGCTTGGCGTTCAGGACATTATGCTGAATGCCCCTTAATTTGAGCATGCGGCTGAGCAGCTCGGAGACTTCCACCGAAGTCGTACCCACCAGAACGGGTCGTCCGGCATTCACCAGCTCCACAATCTCTTCGATTACCGCATTGTATTTTTCACGCTTGGTTTTATAAACCTTATCGTTCATATCCTTGCGCTGAATGGGACGGTTCGTGGGGATGACCACCACATCCAGTTTGTAGATGTTCCAGAGCTCACCGGCTTCGGTCTCCGCAGTACCGGTCATACCGGCCAGTTTGTTGTACATGCGGAAGTAGTTCTGCAAGGTAATGGTGGCATAGGTCTGCGTAGCTGCTTCTACCTTCACCCTTTCCTTGGCCTCAATGGCCTGGTGCAGACCGTCGGAATAACGCCGGCCTTCCATGATACGCCCCGTTTGCTCATCTACAATTTTCACCTTGTTGTCCATCACCACATATTCCACATCCTTTTCGAACATGGCGTAGGCCTTCAGCAACTGGTTGATGGTATGTACGCGCTCCGACTTAACGGCGTAGCTTTGCATCAGCTCGTCTTTCTTCTGGAGCTTTTCCTCCTCCGAAAGACCTGCTTTTTCGAGGACCGCGATTTCCGATCCGATATCCGGTAAAACAAAAAACTGAGGATCTTCTGAGTCGCCGGTGATCAAATCAATACCCTTGTCGGTGAGTTCCACCGAATTGGTTTTTTCGTCAATTACGAAAAACAGGGGATCGGTGACCACATGCATGTTCTTATTGTTTTCCTGCATGTAGAAATTCTCGGTTTTAAGCATACTGGCCTTGATGCCCGGCTCGCTTAAAAATTTAATCAAAGGCTTGTTTTTGGGCATGCCCTTAAAAGCACGCAGCAACAGCAAGGCACCTTCCTCCTGCTCCTTGTTGTCCGAAGAAGCCATTTTTTGTTTGGCATCGGCCAACAAACGTGAAGTCATGGCACGCTGGCTTTCAACCAGGCGCTCCACTTTGGGACGAAGTTCGGTAAAGAGCTGATCGTCGCCGCGCGGTATGGGACCCGAAATGATCAAAGGTGTACGTGCGTCATCAATCAATACCGAATCCACCTCATCCACGATACCAAAGTTGTGCTTGCGCTGCACCAAATCATCGGGCGAAACCGCCATGTTGTCGCGCAAATAGTCGAAACCAAATTCATTGTTGGTACCATAGGTGATGTCGGCCTGGTAGGCTTTACGACGCTCTGCCGAATTGGGCTGATGCTTATCGATGCAATCTACACTCAAACCGTGGAACATGAAGATGGGCCCCATCCACTCTGAGTCCCGTTTGGCCAGGTAGTCGTTTACGGTAACCACGTGCACACCCCGTCCGGCCAAAGCATTCAGGAATACCGGCAGCGTAGCCACCAATGTTTTACCTTCACCCGTTGCCATCTCGGCGATTTTTCCCTGGTGCAGGACAACCCCGCCAATCAGCTGCACATCGTAGTGCACCATGTCCCAGGTTATCTCAGTGCCACCGGCCAGCCAGCTGTTGGCAAAGCGCGCTTTGTCGCCGTCAATTTCTACAAAATCGGCACGCGCAGCCAGGTCGCGGTCAAACTCGCTGGCGGTTACCTCCACCGAACTGTTTTCCTTGAAGCGACGCGCAGTTTCTTTAACAATGGAGAAGGCTTCGGGGAGTATTTCATCCAGGGTTTTCTCAATAAGGTCGGTAATTTCCTTTTCCAGGCGATCAATTTCTTCATACATCTTCTCCCGTTCATCTACTTCGGGATTTTCATGCTCAATGCTCTGTTTCAAAGCATCAATACGTGCCTGTTGCTCGGCATAGCCGGCAGCAATTCGCTGTTTAAGCTCCTGGGTGTGCTGACGCAAGCCATCGTTCGAAAGTTTTGAAATTTCAGGATAGGCAGCCTTAATTCTTTCCAGATAAGGTTGCACTTCCTTCATGTCACGTTTGGACTTATCGCCCAAAAACAGGGCCAGTATGCTATTTACTACACTCATATTAATCAAGGTGTTGAAAACCGTTGTTTTAACGGTTTATTAAAATAAAAAGTATTACAGGGAAATGGCTTCCTCGATAGGGGAAAGACCTTAAGCAATAAAGGCAGGACCAGCACGGGAGGGACGCACACTCCAGAGTACTGAGCTGGCGTGGCCGGACTCAGGGGCTGCGCACAACAGTGCAGTTTGGCTTGTCCAAAAATCAGATTCACCGCCGCCAAGACCAGCATCACAGAGAAGTTGATCAGAAAAATCCTCGTGGGAAGTAAAGGCTGACCCTACAATGAGTGGTGCAGAAGGACAGCAATACAGTGCTTCAAGTACATCTTTAAGAGAAGTATCTACAGTGCCAGCTGCCAGGGATCTGTGCTCAAAAACAAAAGAAGTATCCTGAGCAGCCAGTACTCTAAAGGCCTCCTGGATGTCCTGCACTTTGAGCAAGCAAATTTGCTGACCTCGAAGTCGGGCCGACTTAAATACGCTTGCCTCCTCTTCAGCGCGACCATGTTGCATGGTAAGCACCATACTGAGTGAAAAACTCAATAGAGTCCAATAAGCCATGTCGGATCGCTGTTTCATTTGATGTTGATTTGAAAACGTAAAGATGCCAAAAGATTTTCAAAAACCCGCGCCTCTATGTGCTAAAAAAATTGCAACTTTAGGATTCAAAAAATCAGATGGCGTGCCCCTGAGTGCCGTATTCATCAGCCATGACTACCTAGCGGCAAGGGGGACACGCCATCGTTCTTTTGCCTATATTAACAAGCAGCGCCCCATGTGGTTCAAAAATGACCTGCTTTCCGGGCTGTTTTTTACACCTATCCACGAAAAAAACGTTGTACCTGCATCGATTTGGGAATGCAAATTTCTCCTTTGTTCCAGCTGCGCACCAGCAAATCGGCACAGTAGGGTGCCCAAAAAACGCCCCTGGAGCCCATGCCATTGAGCACATAAACCTCTTCTTGTCCAGGCAGCGCCCCCACTACCGGCATGCGGTCACGCACCGCAGGCCGAACACCCGCACGGTGTTCCACCACCTCAAAACCGACCGTCAGCATAGTGCGCAGTCGCTCTTCCAGCCATTGGCGTCCTGTCACGCTGGGGACAGCATCCAGCGTTTCCCGCTTGTAAGTCGCACCAGCCCTAAAGCGGTTTTCGCCCAAAGGCAGTACAAAAAGCTCATCCCGCCAAATAAAATCCTCCGCCAAGCCAGGGGCAACAAATTCGAGCAATTCGCCCTTGTTCGGCGTCCAAGGCACCCCCTGGAGCCAGGGATTGCTGCGGACTGCTGCCCCCTCACAAAAAACGATCTTCCGAGCCTTTAGATGGCCGCCCTTCCACAGCCAGTTGTTGTTTTTTCGGCTTAAATCCTGCGGCTCCACTTTTGCATCAATCAGCCAATTTTTGCTGCGCAGGCGTGCTCCCGATACCTCCAACCAAGGTGCAACATCCAGGTAGCCCGAACCGCTGTAGCGGCCCCAACCGGCAGACGAACGCAAGCCAGGAAGCTTTCCGTCCGCTTTAAGCTCGCCCAAAAACACCCCAAAGTCCTTACTTCGCCCCCGCTCCCACTCTAACAACTCTTGTTCATTCAGCAACTTAACGCTGTCCTTCCAATGTAAAAATTGAAGTCTGTATAAAGCCTCTAAGCGGCCGTATGCTTCATTCAACAATGGCCAGACCTGGGCCACTCCCCGGGCAGCTCTAAGTTTGCGAAACATCAAGGGGTTGATTAAACCTCCCGCTACTTCCGAAGCACCAGGCTGCGTCGAATCACTGACCACCCTGAAATCCATCCCTGCTTCCTCCAGACGATGCGCCAGCAACGATCCAGCTAATCCATAGCCCACAATCAAAACTTCCGTTTTCTCCTTTGTCATCTTCCTTTAAGGCGTTTCAGATAAAATTATCCTAAAATGCTTATCTTTGCAAAAAAATAATTCTCATGGCACTTTATAACAAACTCGGACGCCCCCAGCTCCTGGCCCGCTTGCAGGCAGAGGACTTTGAGCGACGCACCCTGTCGTTTTACCGTTATGTAAACATAGCGGACCCCGATATGTTTCGCGATGCATTGTATCTGGCCCTCGATGCTTTGCGCTGCAACGGCCGAATCTATGTCGCCCGGGAGGGTATTAACGCCCAGATGAATGTACCCGAGCACCACATCAAGGACTTCCTGCGCTACATGGACTCCGTGCCCGAATTGCGCGACATGCCGCTCAAATGGGCCATTGAAGATCAGCGTGAATCCTTCCTTAAGCTGATTGTAAGGGTGCGTCCGAAAATTGTGGCCGACGGTCTCAACGATGGCGTATTCGATACCACCAATGTAGGCACCCACCTCTCGCCCCTTGAATTTCACGAACTCTCGCAAAAGGAGGACGTATTGGTGGTAGACATGCGCAATGCCTACGAAAGCGAAGTCGGTCACTTTGTCAACGCCTGGTGTCCCCCCGCCGACACTTTTCGGGAAGAAATAGAATTGGTGGTCGACAAATTGAAGGAGAAAAAGGACCAAAAGATTCTCCTGTATTGCACCGGAGGAGTGCGCTGCGAAAAGGCCAGCGCCTGGTTGCGCCACCATGGTTTTAAAGACGTGAACCAACTGCATGGCGGCATCATTGCCTATGCAGCTGAAATAAAGCAGCGGGGACTGGAACCTCGTTTCATTGGAAAGAATTTTGTGTTTGATGAACGCCTGGGCGAACGCATAACGCCCCATGTATTGGGCAAATGCAGCAGCTGTGGTTGTGCCTGCGACACCCACACGAATTGCGCCTGGGACCCCTGTCATGAGCTCATCATACTCTGCCCCGCGTGCAGCGATAAGCACCAGGGCTGTTGCAGCAGCGCCTGCAGCGAAAAACTGCAAGCCCACAACAAAGCCGGTAAACCCATGGCCCAAACCCCGGAAAGCGTTCCCAGTCTATGAGCAGCACACAAACGCCCAACAGCAATTTTTGGCAACGCGAAGCGGGTCCCCTGATGATGCTGGCGCCGATGGAAGATGTGACCGACACCGCCTTTCGGGAACTGGTTTTGCGAAACAGTCTCCCCGGTCAATTGCAGCTTCTTTTCACCGAATTTACTTCCACCGATGGCATGTGCCATCCGGTGGGACGCGAGCGGGTCAGTCACCGTTTAAAAGTCTCCCCTGCCGAAAAACAGCTCCTTAAAGCAAAGGGCGTGCGTCTCATTGCCCAAATCTGGGGCAACAAACCCGAAAAATTTGCTGAGACAGCACGCATCATCCATGAAATGGACGTTTTCGACGGCATCGACATCAACATGGGCTGCCCCGTTAAAAATGTGGTAGCCCACGGCAGCTGCTCTGCCCTCATCGATCAGGAGCCCCTGGCGGCCGAGCTCATCGCAGCCACCCGGGAAGCCAGTCCCCTGCCCCTGAGCGTAAAAACACGCCTGGGCCTTAAAAAGATCGACACCGGGCGCTGGATGCAGTTTTTGTTGCAGCAGCCCATTGATGCCATCATTCTGCACGGACGCATACAAAAACAAATGTCCGAAGGCGCAGCCAACTGGGACGAGATTGCCAAGGCGGTAGCGCTGCGTAACGAGTTGGCTCCCAACCTGCCCATCATTGGCAATGGCGACGTAGACAGTCTCCCCGAAGCACACCAAAAAGTGGAAAACTATGGGGTGGATGGTGTGATGATTGGGCGCGGCATTTTCAAGAACCCCTGGATGTTTGGCCCCGAAAACCAGTCGCCCACGACAGCACAGCGACTCGACACCCTGCTTTTGCACCTGCAACTGTTTGAGGACAACTGGAAGAACGAACGCCCCTTTCCCATGCTGCGCCGCTTCTTTAAAATATACCTGTCCGACTTCCCCGGTGCCGCAGAGCTGCGTCACCAAATGATGCAAGTCAATGCGTACGACGAGGCCCGACGATGCATAGAACATTGGCGGCAGTCCCCAAGCTCAAGTCCCGCTTAAAACACCCGCATTTACCCTTGTCCGGCTTCCCTGGCCTTGCTTTGGTTGACCAAATAAACACCGGCCACCACCAGGAGTATGGCCAGGGCCTTCAGGCCATTGAATACATCGAGCTGCCAAAGCACAGCCACAACCGTTGCCACTATGGGCTGAACATTGTTGTACATGCTGGCCACAGTAGGCCGCAGGTATTTCTGACCGGTAGGCAACAGCAAGTAGGTCAGCCAGGTACTGCCGAGCACAATAAAAATAATGTTCCCGTAGGTCGCTGCAGGAAGGGCACTGTAATCAATCACCGACACCTGCTGCCACGAAAAAGGCAGGTAACAACAGGCAGCGAACAAAAACATCCACTTCATAAGGGTAACCGGCGAATAGCGCGAGACCAGTCCCTTAAACAAAACAAAGTACAAGGCGTAACTGAACTGAGCCGCAAAGCAGAGCGTAATCCCCAAAAGATGCCGGTCGCCCACCACGCCACCGGCATTGAGCTGACTGTTCACAATAATGATGACTGCGCCGGCACCACCTATGGCGATGCCCAGCATCTTCTTCCAAGTGATGGGCTCTTTCAGGTAGAAAAAGGCAATGAGCATGGTAATCAGCGGCAAGGTGGTGGTAACAATGGAGGCGTTGATGGGACTGGTATGCGAAATCCCCATCATAAAAACACCCTGATTAAAAACAATGGCGAAAAGGGCGGCTACAAAAAACAACAAGAGATCCTTTCGGGGCACCTTTTCACGCGGCAGCCACAAGGAGGTCAGCCAAAACACCCCGGCTGCGCCCACCATCCGAAAAGTCACCAGGGCCAGAGCACTCACCTCTCCCATCATGACCGATTTTGACATGGGCGACATCAAGCCCCACGCCACATTGGCCGTCAGCATAGCCAAATGGCCCGCCAGCACCTTGTTGCTTCTATAATTCATTTTCGTTTTTATCCTTTGTCGTTTTGTCGTCGGCAGGCAGCTTCCAGAAAGCTTCTGCCTCTTCCACTTCTTCCTCCTGTTCCTCTGCAAAGGGCGAAGGCGGCTTTTGGGGCCCTTCCTTACGAAACACCACTGCTGCTGCCAGTCCCGCCACAAAGCCCCACAAATGGCCCTCCCAGGAGTGCGGAAGACGTGGGGCCAGAGGGAACATGCCCCAGACCAGACTGCCGTACCAAAACACCACAATCAGGGCCAGCGCCATCAGCGGAATATGCCGCCTTATAATGCCACTCACAAACAAAAAGGAGGCCAAACCATAAACCAGTCCACTGGCCCCAATATGCCATACCTCGCGACCACCAAACCACAACCAAATGCCGGCCAAAAGGTAAATAAGCGGAAAAACGCGGTAAGCAATCTCCCTATAAAAATAAAACAGTGCCACGCCCAGTACAAAAAGGGAGCTGATGTTGTTGCCCAGATGTTCCCAACTGCCATGAATAAAAGGCGAAAGCAGAATGCCCGGCAAACCCTCCAACGACAAAGGCTTCACCCCCAGGAAAACCAGATCCCAGTCCTCCAGCCAGCTCAGCAGGTGTACCAGAAACATCAGCACCACGAGCGTAACCGGCACAAAAAGACTGTGCATCAGGCGCCTTTTTTCAGGTTTTTGATGGGGACCGGCCAACTTCATCCTTTCAGCCCTTAAGTTCAGCAATGCGACGCATTTGCGCTACAAATTCATGAATATCGGCTTCGGTAGTATCGAAGGAAGTCATCCAACGCACCTCCGAACGGTTTTCATCCCACACATAAAAAAAATAAGCGGCTTGTAAAGGAGCGATCCACTCCTTAGGTATAAGAGCAAAAACAGCATTGGACTCCACCTTCTGGGTAAGTTGCACCTCCTTAATTGCCCCCACCTCGCGGGCCAGTAATTGGGCCATTTGATTGGCGTGTCGGGCCGACTTGCGCCACAGCTCATTTTTCAGGAAGGCGGTGTACTGGGCCGACAAGAAGCGCATTTTACTGAACAGTTGGGTGCTTTGCTTGCGAATGTACTTAAGCGGGCCCTGTAGTTCAGGATTAAAGACCAAAACCGCTTCACCAAACATCAAACCATTTTTGGTGGCACCCAGCGACAGTACATCTACACCAACCTTTACTGAAATATCGGCCAGGGAGCAATTTAAGGCAGCAGCGGCATTGGACAGACGGGCCCCGTCCATGTGCACCAACAAGCCCCTTTCGTGGGCATAAGCACATAAAGCACGTAATTCTTCTATGCTGTAAAGGGTCCCCATTTCACTGGCCTGAGTGAGCGACAGCACACGGGGTTGTACATGGTGTTCAAAGCCAAAGCCATGTAAAACAGGTGCAATCAACTCAGGACTCAGCTTCCCGTCGGGCGTAGGAACATCTATTAATTTGCAACCCGATAGTTTTTCTGGCGCGCCACACTCATCTACATTAATGTGGGCAGTTGCCGCACAAACAACACCTTCGTACGAACGGGCCATGGCCTGCAGCGCCACAACATTGGCCCCGGTACCATTGAACACAAAATAACATTGGGTGGCTTCACCAAAAACCCTACGCAAAGCCGCTTCGGCCTCCCTCGTGTATTCGTCTCCCCCATAAGCTATTGCGTGACCGCTGTTTGCATCGGCTATTGCCTGCATCACTTCAGGTAAAACGCCGGCATTGTTGTCGCTGGCAAATCCTCTATTCCCCATAATACAAAGGCTTTTATACATAAAAGCACCCCGGAGATGGGGCGCTTTTACAAAGATAACATTTCCACCAGAAAGGAAAAACAGCCCTAGGCATGGAAAACCAGCATGGGCGTATTCGAGTGAAACAGCATTTTTTTACCCACAGAAGGATTAATCAGCCGGGCAATGAGGTTGCGGCGGCGGGTGGTGAGACTAATGATGTCGATTTTCTCCTTCTGAATGAAGCCTTCCAGGCCCACCCAAAAGTCTTCATGCTCAATATAATCACACATGATCTCAGTCTGCGGAAAACGCTCTTCCATATGCTTTTTTAGCCCCTCCAACTTTAAGCGGTCCCAGCGACTGTCGCTTTGCGGCCCCACATGAACAAAATAGATTTTAACCTCAAGTGGCTTTAAGATGCGTTCCAGTTTTTCAAGCGCGACAAAGTCGCTGTCCTCAAAATTGGTGGCATAAAGCACATTGTGAATCTTGTCTACCCCGTGGTACTCAAAATCCTCCGGAATGGCCAAAACCGGAACCCGTGCCATCTCCATCACCTCAGCAGTTACACTGCCTATCAAATCGGCAGCTTTCCGGTCCTTTCCCCTGGTGCCCATAACGATGACCGTAGGATGATAGTCTTCACTGAATCGCAATATTTCTTCTTCGGCCACTCCACGCAAAAGCTTATGCTTTATGCTCACCTTTTTCTCATAACCCAAGGTCCGCTTCCGTTCCTTAAAGCTTTTTAAAAAAGCCTGCATGTCTTGCTCTGCCTGCTCCTCCATATCCACCATCATCTCGTCCATGCTGGAATCGTACACATAGGCTTCGGAAAAAGGCAGGGTATTTACTATGGGGTTAAAGTAAACATTAAGGATCGTGATTTCAGCTTCGAGGCGCACGGCCCAATCCAGGGCCATGTGTGCAGCTTTTTCTGAATAATCACTGAAATCGATGGGCAGCAAAATCCTTGGTTTAGCAGGCCTTCCCGGCTTCTTGTCTCCCATCTTCTCCAAGCCGGGTTCCTCTATACGTTCCATAATTTTCATGGCCCGTTCCAGGTCGGTTTCTTTAATGCGAATTTTCACACTTGAATTAAAAGCACCCTGAATCAGGTTGGCATTCTGCAGAAAGCATTCGATGCCTTCCGATTCCAGTACACCCTTCAATACCTGGGCGTGCTGAAAGGTATGCGTAGCCAGCGTAATGATTTTTTCGTCCATAGCGGTTGGTTTAAAGTATGCTATAAGTTAGCACTTCAGCCTTAATAAAACAAATATTTACTGCTCAACTGCTCAGTCCATCGATGCGGCTGACCGATAAAACACCCCTAATCCCTTTAACCTTTTTTATTAGGGAGCTTAAAATCTGGTTGTTATTAACAAACACTGTAACCGTCCCTTCAAACAAGCCCTCGTGACTCTCCACCGAAATGGCACGCATTTTCAGTTTCAGCTCCTTGCTCACAATCTGTGAAATATTGCTTACAATGCCTATATCGTCCTCTCCGACCACCTTAATGGCCGCCAAATAACTGCCTCCGGCTTCGCCGGTCCACTGCGCCTTAACAATCCGGTAGCTGTATTTACTGCGCATATCGGGCGCATTGGGACAAGAGCTGCGGTGAATACGGATGCCGCCCGAAACCGAAACAAATCCAAATATCTCGTCGCCAAAAATGGGATTGCAACAGCGTGCCAGTTTGAAATCCACATTGGTCAGATTTTTATCAATCAGCAAAACATCCCCACCATTGTTTTCCTCCGCATCGACCGGCGGCCTCACAAAATTTTCGGCGCTCCGCACAGCCGGAGCGTTTTCAGTCAGTTCCCGTTCGTGATCTTTCCGCGACTGACCAATAATGAACTCCTTAATGGCAACCACATCCAAACGCTCAATGGCTATGTCCCGGAAAAAGTCGTGCACACTCTTGTATTTGAAGTGCTTTACCAACAAGCCCGTCAACTGATCGTTCAGTTCTAACTTCCTGTTCTTCAGTCGCCGTATCAGCGTTTCCCGGCCAATCTCCGATTCCTTGTACTGAATTTCGCGCAGCGCCTGCTTCAACTTGGTTCGCGCTCTTGATGTGGCCACTACATTGAGCCAATCCTGTTTGGGCGCCTGATTGGAGGTGGTAAGGATTT
>DUOK01000210.1 GCA_012838865.1 Bacteroidales bacterium
CCAGCAGGGCTCCCTGTATTTCGCGGGTGGTAATTTTTTCCTTGAACCAGAACCAGGCAAAGGGGATGATTAAGACCGGTGTGAGGGAATTGAGGGTGGCTGCAATACCTGTAGAGGTGTGCTGAATGGCGAGCAGACTGAGCGAGACCCCCAGGAAAGGGCCGAAAAACGCACCCGTAGCTATGCGGCCCAGGGCCGAACGGTTTTGCAGGGCTTTTACAATCAGCGGCCAGCGGCCACTCAGGGTAAACAGTACTGAAAAGCCTGCAATGCCGGCAATTACACGAATTTGTGTAGCCATAAAAGGATCGCTGTCGCCCATGCCCAGTTTGCTGAGCACCAGTCCCATACCCTGACCGGCAGCGCCACCCAGGGCCAGTAATATGCCCTTAAGCGGGTAGTGAAATTGCATCTGCAGGCCTTTTTTCTGTGCCCTGCCCACAACGGCCAGGGCAATGCCCCAAAGCGTCAGCAACATACCCAGTCCCGCACTCAGTGACAATTTCTCACTCAATATTAACCAGCCGAACAAGGCCGTGAGTGGGGGAGAAAGTGACATCAGCAGCATAGAAATGCGGGCCCCGATTACCACAAAGGCCTGAAAAAGGAGCAAGTCGCCGATGACAAAACCTATGAGGCCCGACAAGCTCAACCAAAACCAGGCATGCGCACCTGCCTGAAGGGGCAATAAGGCACCCTGAGTCACCAGAGTATATAGGCTCAACAATACCAGGGCCATGACCAGCCGAATGAGGTTGACCGATAAGGAACCTACTTTTTTGCCGGCCGATTCAAAGGCCATACTGGTGAAAGTCCAACAAAAAGCCGTGGCCAGTGCCGCCAGCTCGCCTATGTGGGTGCTCAAATACGTATTCATACTTTTTCAGCTGCTTGCCTGCAAAGAAAATCATTTTGGTGCACAAAAAAACGACCTGTCCGCCTTAATTGGCTGCCAGGTCGTTTCTTTGCGAAGAAGTGTGTTTCAGTCAACGCAGCTAAGGGGCTTACTTGCAGGAGCAAGACCCTCCGCAGCCGCATTCCTGCTTGCCGCCCGATTTGCAGGCGCAGTTACCGCCGCAGGCACAGCCACTTTCTTCCTGTTGCGCGTTTCCATTGTAAATAAAAACTTCGCCTTTTTCGGTTTCATACTGATTTCCCATGGCTACAGGTATTAAAATTGGTTGTACAAAGTAAACCATTAGTTGCAAAAGAAACAAGACAAAACTGTCCTAAACAAGAATTTTTCTTTGAGCTACGGTTGGTCGGGGCTGTTTTTCCTATATTTGAGGCTACAAGCCCATCAATAGAATTATGAGCCATCTTATGGAAAAAGACTATGTAGCCACCGACCTGTCGAGCTACGACAACAGTTGGTACCATCCGGGTAGAGGCGCTTTGGTGCGCAGCCTCTGGTTTTTGTTCAATGCCCTGTTTCTCATAAACCCCTTAAATCCTTCTTCGGGCATTAAGGTTCGCCTGCTGCGCCTGTTTGGTGCCCGAATCGCCCGGGGAGTGGTGATTAAGCCCGGCGTCAACGTGAAGTACCCCTGGAACCTCGAAGTGGGTGCCCACAGCTGGATTGGAGAGAAAGTCTGGCTGGACAGTCTCGCCCCCATAAAAATCGGGGCCCATTGTTGCTTGTCGCAGGGCGTGGTCATCATGACCGGCAACCATAATTACAAGCAGCCGACTTTTGATTTGCTGGTGAAGGAGGTGGTTTTGGAGGACGGAGTATGGTTGGGAGCCGGAAGCATGCTGGCGCCCGGAACCTGTTGTCGTTCCCACTCGGTGCTGTCCTTGCTGAGTGTCGCTTCAGGCGAACTGGAAGCCTACAGCGTTTACCGCGGAAATCCGGCCCTTAAAGTCAGAGAAAGATGCGCTAAAAATTGAGATAGAAGGCCCGCAGTGAGGTGCGGAAAGCAAAATTTATAAGGGTGCTTTCTTCGCTGGCCAGGTCGCTCTCACTTTTGCGCATACGCAATCCCACACTTAAATTCATATTGTTTTTCGGATTAATCAGATAGGAAACCGAAGCGGCCGCATGTTGGATGGTGGTTTCCATGCCCTGTCCTATTACGTGTCCGTGCGAGTCGAAGCGATTGTTCACGGACACAAAAATATCGCCCCCCCAGCTTATCTGCTCGTCGGCCGGCCGGGAAGCATCGTAATAGTCCTTACCGTGGATGGCGTACATGGCCTCCAGGTGCAGGTGCCAGCGTCGGTGGCGATAGGTTAAAAAGGAGATGCTTTCTCTGAAGTTGGCACCCAGCGGATGGGCCAGTTCCTGATTCATGTGCCCGAAATTGTTGATGGGACTGTAATGGGCATAGGTAAAGGGGCGTACCTGGTTGTATTCGGTCTGCACATCGAGGTTGGAGATGCCCAGGAAATTGTAGTGTTTGTAGCCCACCTGAAAACCCTGCTTGTTGGCCCACCACTTTTCACCACTGGTAATTTCGTCCAGTTTAAATTCATTGATTACAATTTGCCCGTACAGGGCAGCATCCTTCCACGGAATGAATTTTAAATTGAATCCCATGGTCACATTGTCGGGCGAGCCCACGCTGTACTCCGCCGGCCGGTATAAAATAACGGGAACCACATAGCCCAAATCAATGCCGCGGTAGCCGGTTTGGTCTTCGGCAGCCCATATGACGTTTTCGTAGAAGCCCAGCGAGAAACGCGAGCCGATGTTCCAGTTGAGGTAGTGAAAAACACCGTATTTGTAGGGGAAGCGTTCGTCGCCGGAGCGCTGCAGGTCGTCGTAGTGGGCAAACTGAGCCAGCATAACCAGGTACTCGACGTTCCAAAAGGTGGTCTTCATTTTAACATGCGGATAACTGTAGCTGTTGTCCGACAAGAGCAAACTGCGGTAGCCGTCGCCAATAAAGTTTTTACCATAGGCCAGGGTCAGGTTGACCCATTCTCCGGCGTTGTAGGAGAGGTAGCCCGATGATTGGGAGTAGTCCCAGCCCTCATCACCAAAAGTCTTGGCGCGGCCCTGACCGGGAACTACGCCACGGCTGTTTATAAAGTCGTTGATGTAGGTGGGCTGTACCGACTGGTTTTCGAACAGGGCGGTATGGAAGGCCAGGTTTTTACCCAGTTTTCCATCCACCAGACCGCCCCGGGTGTTGGTCCATATGTTTCTTTCGTAGCCGCGATCCTGACCCAGCTCAAAATTGAAATAGGGGTTTACCGTAACTACGATCGGGGAGGCTCCCGGCTTTTCCCAACGAATAAAGTCGTCGTGAATAAAGCGTTGCCAGATATTGAGTCGGCCCTCAGGCTTTCTCAGCTGGCGCTGAATCAGGGAATCGGTGTTGAAGCTGCCTGCCAGCTGGTCCATCCGCAAAGGACGTATGGAGGTGTTTGCTTTTAGTCCCGCCTGGTAGAGCTCGCGGGTGAGGGGATCAAATCCGGGATTGTTGTAGGGACTGTAATCCTGGGCCTGCAGGCCCAGGATGGAGAGTGCTCCGCCCAGGAGCAGCAAGGCCGTCTTCTTAGTCTTCATAATACCCGTTTCCATATCCATTGCCGTAGCCGTAACCATAGCCGTAACCGTAGCCATAGTTGTAGCTGAGCAGACCTTTCTTAATTTGAATGTCGTTGAGCAATACTCCGATA
>DUOK01000211.1 GCA_012838865.1 Bacteroidales bacterium
GCCAGGACTGCGAATAAGAGCATGTAAATTTTTTTCATAATTTAAGAATTTAGTTGTGTTTGATTAAAAATGATTAACAAGTGTAAATATAGGGATAAGGAGGTCCATGAGAGGTGGGTGAAATGCTTAAAAATGGGGGGTGAATTGTCAAAATGGATAAAAGGTGAATGGTCCCCCAAGGTAACACCTTGTTTTAAATCAGGTTTTTAGCGTTTTGTGCTTGTAAATGTCGTTTGTGCCCTGTTTCTTTGCGGCCATAAAAGCGGACTATGAGCATATTGATTTTACTCGACTATATTGGGACCATGGTTTTTGCTATGAGTGGGGTGCTTACGGCAGCCGAAAAGCGGCTCGATTTGTTCGGGGCCATGTTTATTGGGGTGGTTACCGCCATAGGTGGGGGAACCACCCGCGATTTGCTCATTGGGGTTACCCCGGTTACCTGGCTGAGTATGCCCATCTACCTTTATTTGATTCTTGGAGCCATTCTGGTGGCCATGCTTTTCAGGAAGGTGCTGATCAAATGGCGCCGTACGCTTTTTATTTTTGATACCATTGGCATTGGGGTGTTTACGATTATCGGACTCGAAAAGGCCTTGGCCATTGGGGTGAATCCGGGCGTAGCGGTGTTGATGGGGGTGACTTCGGCTGTGGTGGGCGGTGTGATTAGGGATACGCTGACCAATGAGGTGCCGCTTATTTTTCAGCGGGAGATTTATGCTACGGCTTGTATTGCCGGCGCGTTGGTGTATTTGTTGCTGCGTTATGCGGGGTTGGACCCGGCCCTGAATCAGTTGCTTACGGCAGGGGTCATCATTGCCATTCGTTTGCTGTCGATTCGTTTCAACTGGTCGATGCCCATTTTGTCGATGCCGCGCGAGGACTAGTCCTCCTCGTCCAGGGCCCGGGCAATGTTTCGATAGCTGTGGGCCTGTTCGTCCTCCCCCAGCTTTTTACAGACCTTACTTAAAAGGTAGTACACGTCGGCATTTTTCTTGCGGATGTTTTTGGCTTCCAGCAGATCGTGGTGGGCCGCTTCGTAAAGGCGCAGGGCCAGGCGTACCTTTCCCCTCAGCAAAAGTGCCTCAAAATTGCGTTGCTTAATTTTGAGGAGGGCGGTGCAATCTTTTTCTGCTTTTTTGAAGGCTCCTTCCGATTCCTGCAGTTCGGCCCGGCGCAGGAGGGCTTCCGGATAGTCGGGATTCAGTCGCAGTGCCTTGTTCAGGTTGGCTACTGCTGCGCCCTTGTCGTTGAATTTGAGGGCGCATTCGTTGGCCATGAGGTAGTATTCTTTGGCAAACTCGAGGGTGTTTTTGCGTTGCTGCTGCAACTGGTCCTCCAGTTGCAGCAACTGATGGCGATAATGGTCGGCAAAGCGCATTTCCCTCACCAGAAAGCGTTGAATGGCTTTGTTGTTGAGGTCGTTGCGCGCATCTACGGCTTCGGCAAAACGACTTACAGCCTTTTTCCAGTCCTGCTCACGAAAGGCCTGCAAGGCTTCGGCATAGGCTGCATCGGCCCGGGCTTTTTTAATTTCAGCCTCAATCAGCTGTTTGTTGTTGGCGGCTCTGGAGAATTGTTCTACCTCACGTTTTACTATGATGTCGGAGGGGCGTACGGGGGTTTTGAGCACCATGCCTTCGAGCGAGCGGCAGCGACTCAGGGCCACGTAGAGCTGTCCCCCCGCAAAAGCGCCTCCGCTGAAGTCGATCAGCACCTTGTCGAAGGTGAGTCCCTGGCTCTTGTGCACGGTAATGGCCCAGGAGAGTTTTAAGGGGTACTGGGTAAAGGAGCCGAGTTCTTCGGCAATGATTTTGTTGTTGGCTTCGTCGTATTTATAGCGCAGGTTCTCCCATTTTTCGCGGGTTACCAGGTAGGTCTGGTCGTTTTCGAGACGTACCCAAATGCCGTCTTCCCCAATCTCGTCGACCCGACCCAGGGAGCCGTTGTACCAGCGTCGTTCGGGGTCGTTTTTTACGAACATCACCTGGGCGTCTTCTCTCAGTACCAGGTTTTTGAGGGTGGGCAGACTGGATTCGGGGAATTCGCCCTGGATGTCGCCGGCAAAACTGTGGGCGGGGGTGGTGAGTTCGCTGAGTCGTTGTTCGTTGATGTAATCGACGGTGTCGCGGCGGGTGGCCAGGGTGATGAAGAGCTCTTCGCGGGGCGGCTCAAAGCCCGGCTGCAGACGTTGGTTGATTGCACCAATGTCCATTTGCTGCGCCTTATTGACCCGTATCTTGTCGAGGAGTCCCACAAACACCGGGTCGCTTTGGCGGTAGACTTTTTGCAACTCTATTTGTACCAAGGGGATTTGCTGAAAAACGCGGGCCGAAAAGAAAAAGGGGGTAGGGTAAAAGCGGCTCAGGATGCTCCACTCGTCGCGCTTGACCACCGGCTCGAGCTGAAAGGCATCGCCCACCAGCAGCATTTGCTTGCCGCCGAAGGGTAGGTGTCGGTTGCCCGAAAAGACGCGTAGTACCTGGTCGATGAAGTCGAGTATGTCGCCCCGCACCATGGATATTTCGTCGATGATGATGAGCTCCACTTCCTTGATCAGCTTCTGCTTTTCGCTGTTGTATTTTAAGAAGTCGTAGATTCTTCGGTTTTGCGTAGAGAGGTCGGGGTCGTTGGGCAGTATGGGCCTAAAGGGAATTTTGAAGAAAGAGTGCAGGGTTACGCCGCCGGCGTTGATGGCTGCAATGCCGGTGGGGGCCAGTACAATGTGCTTTTTGTGGGTGTGCTTGCAGACGTAGCGCAGGAAGGTCGATTTACCCGTTCCTGCCCGGCCCGTGAGGTAAACCGACGAACTGGTGTGCTGAATGAGACGCAGGGCGTCCTGAAACTCCGCATTGTCGGTATCTATCTTTTCGGGTAATTCTGTCATTCTTCTTCCTCACTGTCGCTCCACGGCTGTGCGCCTATGCCGTAGCGCTTGATTACATTATAGGCCTTAAATATGCCCAGTTCTCCCGCCTTGCTTAAATCCAGCGTGCCTTCGCTTTCCTGTTCGAGGAAAATGCGGATGAGGCCCCGGTTGAACCAGGCTTCGGCAAAGTCGGGCTGCGCCGCTATGGCCGCACTGAAGTGGGCAATGGCGGCTTCAAAGTTACGCATTTGTGCCTGAACTACCCCCAGGTTGTAGTGGGCAAAGGCAAAATTGGGGGTGAGGTCTGTGATGTGTTGCAAATCGTCGTTGATGAGGTCGTAATCGAGGATGCGGCGTTCTTCGCCCTCGTTGCTGCCTGCTGCAGGGCGTGTGAGGGTGCCGCCGGTCTGCAAGGACCCTGCCTCAGGCAGCTCCGCTGCCATGCTGCGTATGGTCTCCACCATTTTAAAGCGGGTGTAGGCCCGGTTAAACAGTGCCGGCAGGTGGTCTGGTGCGATGCTTAAAACGCGGTTGAAATCGTCGAGGGCGTTGTTGAGGTTCAGCACGGTGTTGTAGAGGGTGCCTCTGGCAAAGTAGAGGGTCGCTTTGTCGGCCTCCGGGGCGGTTTTCAGCTGCTCGGTCAGCGCACTGATTTGGCTGAAGATGGCGGCTGCTTTTTCCCGGTCGGCTTCGATCTCGGCATTGGCCAGACGCAAAGTGCGGGGGATGGGGCGTTGGCGGTTGATGCGATCGATCTCCAGATGAAAATAGGGGAGACGGTGCACCAGACTGTCGTTGGGGTAATAGGTGATGCCAAATATCCCTTCCATATCGATGACGATGTTGCGGTTTTGAATGCGTCCCCGCAGGGGGTTGGTGGCCGGCTCTTCGTCGGGTTCGTTACCAAAATCGTCGAGTACGGCCACTTTGTTGTAGTTGCGTATGTCGCGGTCGTTTTCGCTGCGGGTGGCTTTGCGGGCCGGTTTTTCTTCTTCGCTGTCGGCTGTCGCCCCGCTGCTTTTTTCGTTTTGTGCCACTTGTTCGCGTCGCTCCAGGTTGAGTTTAACAGCGGTACCGTAGTCGAGTTCGGCCCCACGGGTGTCGCCCAGGTTCTGCCGCACATGGGCGCGTGTCTCGTAAACGGGCGCAAAATCCGGATAGTTGTCGGCCACGATGTTGAGGTCGGCCAGCGCCTCGCGGTAGGAGCCGATTTCGGTGTACAGCATGGCGCGGTAGTAGAGGGTCAGCAGGTCGTCGCTGCGCAGGGCCAGCACCCTGGAGAAATCCTCGATGGCCCGGTTGGTGTCGCCCACCTGGGCCCGCAGGATGCCCCGGTTGGAGTAGGCCATGGCGTTGCGGGGTTCCAGTTCTATCACCTTGTCGAAGTCGCTGAGCGTGCCTCTTAAATCGTCGAGCTGGTAGCGGATGATGCCCCGGTTCATATAAAAGCGGGCGTCTTCGGGACGCAGTTCCACGGCTTTGTCGAGGTCGGCAAGGGCTTTCTCGTATTCGTTGAGTTGGTAATGGATGACGGCCCGGTTCGCATAGCCGTCGGGCACGTAAGGATTCGCCTCCACGGCCTTGCTGAAGTCGGACAGGCCCCCCAGAGTATCGCCTGAGGCGACTTTGGCGTGACCACGGTTGAGGAGGGCTGAAAGGAGTTTGGGGGCGTGTTGCAGCGCGGTGCTGTAGGTGTTTATGGCTGCTTCGTAATCCTTACCGTGCAATTCGGCAATGCCCTTGTTGATGAGTAGGTTGATGTTTTCCGGTTCGAGTTGGAGTCCGCTCTGATAATCGCTGAGGGCTTCGGGTGTGCGACCCAGTTTTTGACGAATGATGCCCCGAAGGTTCCAGGCGTCGGCAATGTAGGGGTTGATTTCCAGGGCTTTGCTCACGTCTTGTTCGGCGCCTTTGAGGTCGTCGAGGCTGTACTTGCCTATGGCTCTGAAGTAGTAGGGTTCGCTGAGGTAGGGCTTGGCCTGGATAACCTGGTTGAAGTACTGAATGGCCAATACATAGTCCTCAAAATACAGGGCATTGCGACCGATGATGGTCATACGGTCGGTGTCGATCTGTGCTTTGAGCGGAAGCTGCAAAGTCAGCAGCAAGAGGAGGAGGATATGTCGTGCCTTCAGCATAGCGGTCTAATATAGGAATTCGGTACTGAAATTGGTTTGGTTGCCCAGCTGGTCGGTGACGACCAGCTCGAGTTGGTGGCGCTGGCCCTGGGTCAGTCGCAGGGAACGGAACCAGCCATTGAGTACGTTGTTTTTGGCGTCGTATTCGAACAAGGCCCACTGGCCGTTGATGGTGGCGCGGTAGCTGGCTATGCCCGAGAAGTCGTCTTTGATTGCTATACGGATGCGGTCGCTGCGGCTGTAGTTGCGTCCGGCCGGCAGGCTGAGCAGGCGGACTTCAGGCGGGGTGGTGTCGGTGCTCAGGCAGTAGGTGCCTGGTTCCCGGGTTCGCAGCACCAGGTGGTCGTCTTGAGTTTGCCCCCCGGCATACACCAGTTTTCCATTGACCACCCGTGCGGCGCAAATGCGCTGGCTTTTCTGGTATTCTTTGGGCAGGGGCAGGGTGAGGGTGAAGAAGCGCTGGGCGGGTATGTCCTCGCTGAGTACGCTGAAATGCGCTCCAATACCCAGTCCCGGGTTGTCTTGCAGGTCGAACAGGGCGGGGACTTCGGTGTAGAAGGTTTGGGCTTCGAATTCGGCTTTGAAGTGGTCGATGCTGATGAAATAGGGTTGGAAGGGGTTTATTTTAAGGAGTTGGGGAGCGGCGTTGGTCTTGGGGCTCGTTTTTGCTGCTGCTCCGTTTACCTGAAAAGTGAGGCGTGAACTGTTGCCGGCGGCATCGCGAACTTCGTAACTGAGTTGCCGGGTTTGTCCCCCCTCCATGCGGATGCGGCCCTTTTCGGGGGTGGTGGTGTAAAAGGGCAGGGTGTTGTTGGGGTCAAGAAAACTTTTTTGGACGACTTTGCGCTGTTGGCGACGCAGGGCGTAGTCGATGTGACTGTTGAGGTAGCGGGTTTGTGCAAATAGGAAGCCGTCGATTTGGGAGCGGAACCAGGGCACATTGTCGACCCGTAGTTGTACGCTGTATACTCCGCAGCGTCGCCAGGAGTGGCTGAAATAGTCGATGGTTTCTATGCCTACGCCAATGGTTCCCGAGGCAGTCAGTTGGGGATTTCCGCGCAGGTGAAACTGTCCGCTGTGAAAGGTGGCGGGCAGGTAGAGGGGCTCCCTGCTGCCGTTGATGTGACTCTGCTCATCGAGGGGGTAGAGCACGATGGCTTCGATGTGTGGGGGAACGTCGTCCTCAACGGGCAAACCAAAGTGGTGTACATTAAGGGGCTTTTGGGTGGCGGTCTCCCGAATTTCGAAATGCAGGTGGGGGCCTCCCGAGCTGCCTGAGTTGCCGGAGTAGGCAATGACCTGGCCGCGGCTTACGGGGAGCTGACCGGGGGCAAAACTTTCGTCGATGGCAAAGGATTCTTTTTGGTATTGTAGTGTTTGAACTACTTCTTCAATGTCTTTTGAAAACCAGTCGCAGTGCGCATATACCGAGGTGTAGCCGTTGGGATGGGCTATGTAGAGTGCTTTCCCGAAACCAACGGGCGATACGCCGATGCGGGCAACGTAGCCCTCATCGATGGCATAGAGGGGCAGTCCCGTTTTTCCTCCGGTGGTGAAATCGACGCCGGAATGGAAGTGGTTGGCGCGCAATTCGCCGAAGCTGCCGCTGAC
>DUOK01000212.1 GCA_012838865.1 Bacteroidales bacterium
ACTCAATATAATTTCTTAAATAATCCTCGGCACCTGTATTGCCCACCTGAAGCCAGTTAAACCACATGGCATTTTCATTGGGGTTGTAAAGCCCTGAAGTAGCACTAATGTATTCATTAATCCACAATGGATTCTCATACAAGCCCAACTTAACGCCTTTTTGCGTTGCATAATTGGCCCAATATGAGAATTCATGTGCCCAACTGGAATGGTGCTTTACCCTATAGCCATCGCTGTTCCTAATATCTTCTCCCCACCCATCGGTACAAATCATGTCAAAACCCAGGGGAGCAAGGTGTTCCGATATATAATCAATATTTTCTTGCCACATATCCTCAGGCATTGGGATTGTGGTATTCAGGTTATTATTTTCGGTATACAAATAAGCATAAGCGCTAATATACATAGGCGCCTTTTGCCTTTGCGAATAGGTATTTGCCAACACAACCAGCCCTAACAGCACTCCCCACAACTTACTACTCTTCATAATGCTATTATTTAAAATGCAAGGGCATTACCCCTTGCATTTTGAGTTAAAAAAACACTCCCAAACAAAGGCCTCAATAAAGCTATTCAGGCCTACCTCTAACACCTTCCCTTTCTCTATTTACTATAGAGTTTGTGCTTTGCAGGAAGCAAAGCCCTATAAAACAAGTTTTACGGTTTTTAAAACTTGGTTATGAAGGTTGGCTACTACTACAATGTAGCAACCATTCTGAACCTCTAGTTTGGCTTCTGATACAAACCGTTTCTTATTTAGCTCATATCCATCTATGCTGTATACTGTAATTTCCTTTGGAGATGAATCATTACACTTTACATAGATGCCCCCTTTATAACCTTTAACCTTACAATCATCGGCTTGCCAACCAATATCGCTAACTCCACTGATCATACCTTCTGTCACAACAACACTCATTGATGCTAAATCCAGGGAAATAGTACACTCTCTAGATTCGGAGAAAACAAACTTAAAATCGTTGCCTCCATTGTTCCAATATTCATATTCAAAAGCAACCGGATAGCTTTCTCCAAAACCTATTATCTGATTTTCGATAGTTGAAACGTAACAGCTCAACCATGAATTTTTTTCCTTTAAAAATTTAAACTGCCCGGGAGAAACATTGCCAATCCATTGGTATTTTCCCTCCATAATATTTGTTGCAACCATCACTTCGGGATAATCATTTACCCAGCCACATGGCATTGCATCGCCAGTAAGATATACTTTCTCAGGATATGCAACATTTGATGGAGTGAACTCTAATACTTCAATGGTTTGTTCAAGCGTATTAAGCTTAATGGTATAATACCCGTTTTCACTTCCATCAGCCGGCAATTCCCACTTGGTATCATCTCCATTAACGCGCATTGTTGAAGCTTGGCTTAAAAGTACGTTAGCAGGGCCAACCGGATGAAATGAAGTTTCCCAGCTACTATTTGATGAAAGAAATTTAAAAGCACCCGGCTCATCTCCTGAATTATTATAGATTAAAAAACCACGGTAATAAAAGATAAACTGGTTATCAGCATCACGCTTTAATTCCCTTGCATCACTAAGTTGCCAATTGCTGCCTGTGGTACTTACAGGCCCTCCAATTAGATACACATGCTCAAATACATCAGCCAATTCAACTTTTATGGTAGGGCTGGCTCCATCAACTAGAGTAATAACATACATCTGGGCATCCTTAACATACTTAAGTCCAAAACCGGTTTGCCCTTCAATTGCCTGGGCTTCCATACCTATTTCCTGCCCCATTGGGTCATTCATGCCGCAAACAGGAATATAGTTATCTGTCCCATCCCAAAGTTTAAATTCACCTGTTGTAATTTCTCCCACATATTTATACACATTGGAATTTGATGGATCCTGGCCTAAATAGGTGGTATCATTTTCTAATGCATCTCCAATAATAGCCCAATCCTTAGCCTGCAAGGTTGAAAATGCATAAATCGCCAATAGAAATAATATAATTCGCTTCATCTGTTTAAATTTTACCCCTTATTCTGGAGGGAAAATTACCATTTGCAACTTGGCTGCTAATTGCGCCAAGTTGCTCATGGATTGTTTTAAAATTCACTTCTGCTTAATTAGTTATTGGCCACAACAATGCTTAATGGCAATGAACTATATGACACATCATCAACATTTATAATAATTTTTCGATTATCCTGATCGTAGGTGTACACTGCAGAATTACCATTTACCTTTACACTTGCGGGTTCATTCTTATCTAGCATTTCAAATTGGAACGAACGTGTATCAGGCATTCCAGTAAATGAACCGGTTCGTGCATTTACAGTATATGTACTAATGCCCTCTACTGTAGCTTGTGTTATAAGCGTATTGGTAAAGCTTCCTGTCTCATAGTTATTATTGTTATTCTCGTCTTCGTATAATGAACATTCGCCTGTTACCCCCGGGGCAAATTGTACAATAATTGTATCAGGCCTGTCATTTAAATGCCTTATTGCAGGATAAAGCGGTATAACCGCACCTTCACGATAATAATATGGAATCTGTTCCGCTGTAAATGCACGTGTAACAACTTGATTTCCTTCTAACAGCTCGCCTGTAGCTACTTCAAACCACTTCCCTTCAGGCAACCAGATGGTTTGATCAACTGTTGGCTCGCCATTACTTGATTTACAAATAGGAGCCGCAAGAATGTCATTGCCAAACATGTATTCCCCTTCAAAAGTATAGGCCTCTTCTGCTTCTGGATAGTCATAATACATAGGCCTGCAAAGTGAAACACCAGTATCATAGGCATATCGTGCATAGGTGTAGATATATGGTATTAAAGCATAACGAAGCTCAATGGCATCGCGCATTGCCAGGAAGTTATCATACATCCATATGCGTCGTTCAATATTATCGGCATTGGTCGAATGTGTTCGTAAAATTGGAGAAAACACCCCGTATTGAATCCATCGCAAGTATAGTTCAGGGTTATTATCATCAGGTTGCACATGCCCACCAATATCATGGCTCCAGTATCCATAACCCACGTTACTGGCAGTAGAGGTGAAATAAGGTAGATATGCTAAGGTTGGGAATGTACTATAGGCATCACCAGAAAAACCTATTTGATATCGATGGTTGCCTAATCCTCCCCAACGGTGAAATATCAATGGCCTATCATTTCCTTGAAATTTCATATCATTGAAGAAAACATGGTTCAACCAAAAGGTATTCCCAAGTTTAGGTTCATTGGGGGCAAGCAGCCATTGTTGCCAGTCCAGCCACCAAAAGTCAACCCCCATGTTTTCATGCGGGCGCAAAATATTCTTAAAAAATGCTTTATAAAAGTCTTTATTCTCAATATTCCAAGGTGTTGTTTCACTGGCAGAAACACCCAAATCACTCGCTAGCTGTGTAAAATTATCCTCATAAATACCAATCCCATCAGCAGGGTGAAGATTAAGTGTTGTTTTCAGGTTTTGGCTATGTATCCAATCAATGAAGCCCTGAGGATCGGGAAATAATTCATTATTCCAGGTCCAGCCGGTCCATTGAGTTTGATCGGTGCGGTTGTTGTAACCATCCATATGCCAATCCATATCAACGACCAGTACATCCATTGGGATATCATTGCTTTGAATATCACCTACAATGTCCCTAAAATCTTGCTCTGAATAACGCTGATATTTTGAATACCAATAACCAAAAACATATTGCGGAGGCAATGGTATTTTACCTGCTATAAGTGTAAAATCGTAAAGTGCCTTTTTATAATCATGCCCATAGCCCATAAAGTACATATCCATCGAATTAGGGTCAACTCGTTGAGCCACCCAATCGACAGTATCACTTCCATCAAACATTAAGCTATAGCTACCATCATTCCGTGCTTTTTGCTCATCAATTACGGCCCAGCCAGAGCGCGAAATAAGCCCATCCTCAAGCCTCTTACGACCATCACCTTTAACGCCATCTAAAGTACGGCAAGTCCCTTTCAGGTTGTATGGGTCCACTTTTGTAGGAAACCATGTTTCTGATGCCCCATCTACATCAAAGGTAATTTGCAAATTTGGGGCACAAGGATCATTCTCCATAGGGTCCGAACCTATATTATACCTGAGCTCCAGCTTATCTGTTAAAATATACAGGCACCCGTCTTCAGTCCTTGTACTATAATTAGGCACTGGTAAATTACGGTTTACGACGACAAACGATGCCCGGTCTTCAAATTCCAGAGAATCGCTTTGCTCAATACGTATCATTTCTGGTGTTAATACTGTAAACCGCATCGTACCAGAAGTAACAATAGCCTCTGAATTCGCTACTGGATTGTTCGTTTGTGCTATTACCGCATTTATAACTAAAACAAGGCAAAAAGCAGCTGTAAGTAGTTTTCTCATTTTTAAATATTTGTTGCCCTAAGCCCCATATTGGGGATTAGGAAGTAATTAAATTATCATCCTTTTTTACAGCCCAGATAAAAACCTACCTAACTGTTTCTTCTTAAAAATTCGCTGAATATTAACCATTAACATGGTAAAACACTGTATTGCGATGCACCTTTTGGTTCTTACATAAACCCATTTCCTTTTTTGATCTCTTTTCATCGTTAACTGATTAGAATTTTCATAATTTTTTACTTCTGGTTAAACATGTTTGGCTTATAGAACATACAAAGCCAAAAAGAGCATAACCTGGTATTTGAACGTTTTTTTTATTGGTTTGTAAGTTTGATGGTTAGCTTGTCTTCCGGTTCAGGAAGGTTTATGATGCAGGTATTCGTGTCCTTATCCCAATACCATTGCAGCTTTTCAAAATCTGATGACTTCCTGACTTTTCGCAGCCGCTTGCCATTTAATTCTATTCGCCTGGGCTCTTGTGTGTTAACGATTTTGATTTGGTAGTCACGTTTGCTTAATTGAAAGCCGCCAGATTCTTTAGTCGCTATTTCTAATTCTGCACCGGTTTGGTTGGACCTGTAGCGGATAATGCGTTTTCCAAATTGGTCCCTCTTGTAATCATTTGACTCACCGTCGTCTTCATATAAGGCAAAGGTGGTCGCCTGATGGCCATTGCCGGCTGGAAAGACCTTGAATGTCAAGGGGTAATTTTCATCTTCATGGATGTATTGCATGACAGGCATCATAGGGATGATGGAACCTTTTTTGATGAAGATGGGAACGGTTGCCAGATCCACAGGATAATCCATCCACTGTCGCCCTCTGTAAACTTTTGAGGGATCGTTAAAGTCGACCCATTCTCCGGCAGGCAGGTAAACCCGTTTGACAGCAGCGTATTGTTCTACGACCGGTGCTACCAGTAATTCACTACCGAAAAGGAACTGATGTTCGGCTTTTAAGGCCTCCGCATCATCGGGGTACTCTAAGATGGTGGCCCGCATTATGGGTAGTCCAGTATCGTATGCCTCTCGTGAATAGCTGTACAAATATGGGAACAGTTGATATTTCAGCTCAATGGCATCCTTGATAATTTCAAGCACCTCGTCGCCAAACAGCCAAGGTTCTACCGCATTGTTGCCCTCATGATGAATTCGACTCAGGGGGTTGAAAGCACCAAATTGCAGCCAGCGGGTGTATAATTCAGCAAAGCCCGAATAGCTTGAAATGTCCCCGCAATAACCAGAAATATCGGTGGCCCAAAAGGGGATGAGTCCCATGCCGGATGATAGGGCCAAAGGAATCTGGCCTGCGAGGCTCGACCAGCCATTCAAAACATTGCCACCGTGACCTGCATCGCCGGACCAGCCAAAAGTATAGCGCTGTAAGCCGGCATAGGCAGCTCTCGTCATTTGAAAGATCCGGGTGTTGGGATTGTGTTTTTCGAACTGCTCAGTCACTATGCGATCCCACTCCAGGCCATATACATTGTGAATTTCATCATGCATGCCTGCGTGGTGTTGCATATTGAGTCGGTCAACATCTTCCTCATTGCTCCAGGCCGGCTCACCCATATCCGTCCAAAAACCCTTAACGCCATCATTGATGGGCTTTTGCTGGTAGTCTCCCCACCAGTCGGCCACTTCCGGATTGGTGAAATCAACCACGCCGCAATGGCCTCCCCATGGCCAGGGCATATCATAACTTTCACCCGTTCTGATGTCCGTTGCAAAATAGCCCAAAGAGTCCGCCTCAAACCATTGACTGGAGTTGACCTGCGAAATAACAGGGTCTTGGGATATAACGACTTTAAAGCCTTTTTCCGCCAAGTCACTCAGCATTTTTTGCGGGTTGTCGTAATTGCCTTCTCTCCAGTTAAAATCCTGCAGGTGCTGTGTCCAACCAATATCCTGATAGATGATGTCGCAGGGAATATTCCTGGATCTGTAGCCCTCAGCGATGTCGCGTGTCAGATCTTCTCTGGTTAATAAGCCGCGGCTCTGGGAAAAACCCAGCGCCCAATTTGGTGGCATTATTGGTTGCCCGGTCAGATGGGTATAGTGTCTGATTAGCTGTTTGTATTCGGGTCCGTACATCACGTAATAAATCATCTCGCCTCCCGGAGCCTGAAACGAAAAGTAATCATCCGATTCCGAACCCATTTTAAATTCTGTCTTATACGTGTTGTCCAAAAAGACCCCATAGCCATAACTGCTCATGAAAAATGGAATGCTCTTATAAAGCGGATCCTCATCTGCCGAATAGCATGGCTTATCACTGTTCCACATTGTAAAGGATTGCCCGCGACGGTTGAGTGAACCGCCCTTTTCTCCCAAGCCCAGAAAAATTTCATCTTTTTTCAGGGTTTTATAAACGACTTTATCATTTTGGTTTTGCACAAAACCGTTTTCCTGGTAGTCCTCGAGCAACAAGCGCTGATATTTGTCAAAGATACTGAGTCTGAAAGGTCGGGCATTGATCCTTAGAATCAGCGCCCCTGTATATATCTCATATCCTTGCGTGGTTTCCTGAATATTAACTGCATCGATTCCCTCAAACGCTTCGTTAATGACAGCAAAGGATGGATTGGAGCGGGAAAATGCACCCTGCGGATCCATCCAGACTTTGATCACCTCAGATCCCAGTAAGGCTAATTTAATCTTGAAGTTGTTTTCGCATGTAAAAACCACTTCTTTTCCATCTACTGTGTAATTTGTTATATTTCCAGGACGAATTTCTTTTGCTTGCTCCCTGTCTGTTGCGGAAGCTACCGGTATTAGGACCCAAGCGAAGTAAATCAACAGCAACAATCTATACACCTTCATAATAATTAGTTTAATATTCTACCACAATCATACCCCAATACTTTAAGCCTGGCAATTTAAAGGATGCGCTCACTGCATTTTGGTTAAAATCAACTTCCTGTGCAACGCCCCCGTTTACATCGGGTGATGCTACCCATATTTTTTTTATAGGACGATCGGTTCTTAATTTCATGCCGGCATCTTCAATCATCGCGGGTTCCGGTTGAGTGCCATTGATGTCGCGCCAGTCAAAACTGTTGGCTTCCGATAGGTTAAGTAAATGGATGACCTGTTTGTTTTCCACTATTTTTGCAACAGAGGCTACTTTGCCGGTTTGTGGAGGCCATGCGGCCACATCCATGCGTCCGTTGGTGCAGGAAATATCCACGCTTTCTGTGTTGAAAGTTCCACCGTCGCGCAAAAGGTTTTGATAGCCCACCATAAAATCGTAGTAGTTGACCAGTGCCCTTTGCAAGTCCCCTTTCATTTGCAGATTATTGTTGGGAAAATACTCTTTGCCCAGCATGTGCTCACCCAGCTCCAGGTGGGAGCCACCGAAGGCAAACATCACCGCGTCGGTCAGCAAAACCCCCGGCGTATTAAAGTAGCCCTGTCCATCGGCTACATTGTAATTCATGTAAGCGGCAAAAACGGTTTTTAAATCGCTTCTGAATGCGTTGTTTTCATGGATGATGCGCTCCAAATCAGTGAATTTTGGGGTGTCCCCCCAGACTTCATTGTAAAAGAAATCAATGTCTCCTTGTGCAATCTGCTCCTGCCCATACTCACTAACCGCATTCATGATGAGTCGTTTCTCTGGTTGTGCGCTTTTCATGGCATCGATGAACTTCAGGTATTGTTCCGGCAGATTCACCACGTTACCGTTGTAATCGTAAACGGTTCCCCTGTTGCCCAACTGATCAATCTGAAAGCCATCAAAATCAAAGACCTGGTACACATCGTCATTTTGTTGGGCCATATAGTTTAACCAACCGGAATGACCCGGATCGGTCAGGTAGATGTCGCTCCAAAAGTACGGTTTGGGCAAGCCATGGTAATCCTTGTTATTTCTGAACTTGTCCTTAAAAATGTACCATTCCTCTTGTACGCCATCACTGGCACCATCACTCAAAACGCCAAAACAAAGGTTGTAAAAGATGGATTTCATGCCTTTCTCGTGTCCTTCAGCGATGTACTGGTCGATCGTCTGTTTTGAATTGGTGCGGTTGGCAATCTCTTTCCATGTTTCTGCAGGGTTATCAGGGGTGCCTGCCAGCGGCTTGTGGTGTTTGTAGTGCCAGTCCTGGTACTGCACACCGTTGATGTGGTGGCGGTTCAGGTTGTGGATGACTTTTTTAATGGCTTCCTCACTCATTGGTCCATAATGCGATAAAAAGCCATAACGAGGAAATTTTTTCCAATCGGAAGATACATCCACAGCAATGCTACCCATATAGTTTTCATGGTCTTCCCCTTTTGACACAATTTCCACCATATATCCTCTAAAGTCCTCCTGTGGAGGCGTCCAGGTCCATGTTTTACCGCTTGCCGGAACTTCTTCTATCACATCGCCCAAATAAGAGTATCTGATATAAACGTCACTTCCCAATTCTTTATCTGCCTTAAAAGAAACCTGCTCCCCGGGCATGTATAGCGCCTTGTCCTTTTCTAACTGAACAGCTGTAACAATGTTGGCATCGCCACCATTGTTGTTCGTTAAATCGTTGCTGTCGTCGCACGATACAAACAGAGCGGCAAGGAGTGTGATTAACAAAGATCTCATCATAATCAACGTCTTAAAAGTATCTCTGCGGCTGTTGCATAACAACAGCCGTAGAGATTATTTATGTTCAATATTTACTGCTTAACAATACGCACCGTTTCTTTTAATTGATCCAGGGTGATGGTATAGGTTCCGGCCGACTGGATGTTCCATTTCATGTCCACATCCATATAATCGGCATAATCAGTGGAGGACTTGTCGGTGAAAAGCATATCTTCTACTTCACCCGTTGGCACCCTGTCTGCCTCAACCGGCATAAACCATGCCCCATTCCAATCATCTTGCTTGTCGCATGAAAACTTTAATTCGCCGGCGGTAAGTGCTCCTGTCCATGAAAATACATACGGATTTTCCGGATCTAAGGTCATGGGGCTTGCATTCCCCAAATCCCAGCCACCGGGCGCTGCACTTCCAACTAGGTACATGTTTTCGTAAGGCGTAAACAGGTTCATTTCCATTTTTTCCTCACCTTCTGTGATGTCCAGGTACAGTTTGTAGGGCTTATTCGATTCGGCTTCACTCAGCAACCACTTGTGGTCACCTTCGCCATCCTGCATGACTTCAGAATGTGTATAGGGTGCATTGGCAATGGTCGGGTGATACATGTCGTCCCAGCTCCCGGCAGCAGTGCCGAATTTGAACTCTCCTCCGTCGTTCCATTCCAACACATCCCCAAACCTGAAGACAAAGGGGTTGATAGCATCCTGTTTCATGGCAACATGACTCCAACCTGTGAAGGACCCCACAAAATAGATGTTGTCATATTTTGGTCCGGCCATGCCATCGGTTTCTTCAATGGTGTAGGTCAGATCGATGATGTTTACTGTAATACGATAAAACGCACTGGCAGGCACTGTGAATTGCTCATCCGGATCCTCATCGTTTTCGCGTAGAATCAAGCCATCTGCTGTGTCGCCTGCAGCTTTATTGTAGGAAGGTAAAAGCTCGCCCTGCGTGGTGATGAATTTAAAAGTACCAGGACTTCGCAGCTCCCCTGTCCAGACAAAGCCGCCGGCTTCGCCACTGATGGCCGTCATTTGGGTGGCAGAACCGGCATCCCAGCCATTGGGGGTGGCATCGCCTATCAGATAAAGCGTTTTGCTAACCGGCTGATAAGGTGTAACCACAATCTTGACGGGGTCACTGACTTGTGTCTCTACCGTTTCATTCAAGACCTCAGCCACAACGCTCACTTCAATAGTGGCGTCTTCATTAACGGGAAGGGCCAACTCTTCCAGCATCAGCATGGTCAGCTGTTCATGAGTGTAGCTTAAGGAGTAAACTCCTTTGCCCATGTATTCCACAATGCCTCCCTCAAAGGCGTTGCCTTCCACATCCATGCGAAAGGTGTACTCAATGGCAGCGCCGGTTCCCATGTTCGAACCACTGGTCCATTCAAAGGTAACGGCCCTGGCATCCGGTGCTTTGACATCCAAAATAAGGGTGTCAGTGCTCGCCGACACGGTCAATACATCATAGCCCTTATTCAGTTCCATGTAATCTTCTGAGCATGAGAATAAGCCCATGCCTGTCAGAAGTGCCACGATCCAACTGTATAGCTTAATTGTTTTCATAAATGATTTGTTAGTTCCTGATTGGATTAATACCCTTTGTTTTGTGTCATTTGAGGATTGTCATCAATTTCCTCCTGCGGAATGGGGAATAGCAGTCGGTCTTTAGTAACGTTTTGTTTGCCGATTGATTTGAAGAAATTTACTGCGTATGCGCCATTTTGGATGCGCACGAGGTCGAACCAGCGATGTCCTTCAAATGCCAACTCCATTCTCCTTTCATGGATGATTATTTGTCTCATTTGATCCTGGGTTTCGTCTCCAATGGGAGAGAGACCTGCCCGGTCCCGGACTTCGTTCAAAGGTGCTGCAGCCTCTTGGGTTCGTCCCAGTTCGTTCAATGCTTCCGCTTTCATCAGCAGCACATCCGCATACCTGTAGACCACAAAGTTGGCGGGGTTGGTATTGTACTCATATGAAACGCTGAAAGGTGCAAGGAATTTACGGACATTGTAGCCTGTTCCGCTCCACGAGGGGTCATAATCTTTGCCATCAAAGGATGGTCCGCCTTCATATAAAATGGTTACGTCTTTGCGCAAATCACCTTCTTCATAAGCATCCACAAATTCCTGAGTGGGTTGATTCCAACCCCAGCCACCGGCTACCAGACCGGAGTTTCGGGGGCCCATGAAGGTGCTTAGCCAGGAAGATCGGTTCGCGTTGCCCCAAAAATCTTCACTCGGATCTCCGTCGTATTGTACCTCAAATAAGGACTCCGGATTGTTGTCGATGGCAGCATCAAAATTGTCGGCATAATTGTACAGCGACAAATCATACCCCAGGGCAGTTACTGAATCACACAGGTTGACCACGCTGGAGTAGAAATCGCCCTGCAGAATATTGGCAGACGCCAGTGTGAGTTTTATTTTTGCCATCATCGCCAGCGCAGCGTCCTTACTGGCGCGCCCCAAATCATGATTGCCGTATTCGCTTTTGGCCGGCAAAAGCTCAATGGCGGCTTGGGTGTCTTTGAGTATTTGACGATATACGTCCTCTTGTGGCACTCTTTTCTGACTGAGATCACTGCCAGGTGTGGCTGGAGTCAGAGCCAAGGGGATATCTCCAAATATTCGAACCAGTATAAAATTGTAGTGGGCCCTCAAAAAATAGGCCTCGCCCAGTAAGCGGTCTTTTATTTCTTCGTCGATATCCAACTGCGGAATTTCTTGGAGTACCAAGTTGCAGCGCAGAATGCCCGGGTTGGGACCCCGCCATATATCTACAGCGGCAGCGTTGGCTGAAGAAGCCGTAAAATTGGCCAGATCGGTGGTTTCTATACCATCTGTGCCACCATTGGCGCCCACCACACTGTTGCCGGCAATGATATCGGTGGTCCAGATCCGCATGTTGTACAGTTTGGGCCATTGAAGTGGCTGGTAGGCGGCATTCACCATGGCAATGGCATCCGCTTCGGTTAAAGTCCCGTCGGTACTAACCTTGTCCAATGGCGCCTTCTCCAGAAAGTCTTCACAGGAGGTGAAGGCGAGTAGGAGGGATAAAGTCAGCGTTGTGAAAAAGAATATGTTTTTCATAGTTGTGTAGTGTGTTTTAATGTGAGATTTGGAACTTGCCTGGGGAGGTCTCCGCCTTTCTGAGAAGCTGTTCTCATGCTTGTTCATTTCTCAACAAATTGTTTAGAAATTCAGGTTTAATCCAACACTAAAGGTGCGGGTGAGCGGGTAGGCGCCATAATCTATCCCATTGATACCAACTTCTGGATCAATGCCTGAATAACCAGTGATGGTAGCCAGGTTTTGCGCCGACAGGTAAATTCTTGCTTCGCCAATTTCGAAGCGATTTAATATTTGCTTCGGAATGGAATAACCCAGCGAAACATTCTTTAGCCTCAGATAACTGCCGTCCTCAATGTATCTGTTCGATGCTCTGGTGTTTTTATTCGGGTCATCGTATATGGCCCTGGGTATGGTGGTGTTTGTGTTGCTTGGCGTCCAGCGATTTAAAACGGCCGTGCTCTGGTTCTCTGAAACTTTCATGCCCTCCAGTGTCATTCGGTTGGCATTGTAGATGTCGTTGCCGGCATTTCCGTGCAGGAATATTTCCAGATCGAAACCTTTCCAGGCCAGGCGGTTATTCATGGAGAAAATAACACCGGGATTCGGATTCCCAATAAAAGTGCGATCCTGATCGTTGATAATGCCGTCGTTGTTCAAATCTTTAAAGCGGATGTCGCCCGGGGCTGTTCCTCCAACTATTTGAACGGCAGAGTTGCTGACCTCCTGAGGGCTTTGAAAGAGGCCATCCACCACAAAACCATAGAATGAATTCATGGGGTGGTTGACCGACTGTATGGTTATGTTGGAATTCTCAATGGAATTCTGATACATGGGTGAATCGCTGTTCAAATCCACGATTTCATTTTTGTTCAATGTCGTATTTACGGAAGTTGTCCAATCCAAGGCTCCTCTTAATATGTGAGCGGTAAGACTCAGCTCGATGCCTTTATTAGCCATTTGGCCCGCATTGATGTTGGGTACATCGTGGTCTGAATAGCCCGTGGAAATAGGTACCGCCATAGGGACCAGCATGTTGTTGGTGTTTTTAAGATAGCCATCCACGGTGAGCATCAATCGTTGGTTCAACATGCTGAGGTCAAGCCCCACGTTGATCTGCTCCACTTCTTCCCACATAATATTGGGGTTGGGCATTCTGTTGGCCACCAGGGTAGATACCGGGTTGCCATTGAACATATAGGTCCCCATGTCGTAAATGGCTGCAAATTCATAATTCCCAATATTTTGGTTGCCGGTTACACCGTAGCCTACACGCGCTTTAAGATCGTTGAGTAAGTAGAAATCGGGAAACCAGCTTTCTTCACTCATGCGCCAGGCACCTGAGAAAGAGGGAAAGATTCCCCACTTGTTGTTCTCCCCAAAACGGGAGGAGCCATCGCGACGGACTGTTGCCGTAAGCAGGTATTTGTTGGCAAAAGTGTAGTTGATGCGTCCTATGTATGAAAGCAAGGCCCATTCACTGGCATTGCCATTTAAACTTTGAATCTTCAGACCGTTGTCCAGTTGATTGTTTTCATCCCTTAAAAAAGTGTTGACCGCCCCACTCATAAAATCGAAGCGATTGGTTTGCGCACTGATGCCCCCCATGGCATTCACGCTGTGCTTGCCAAAGCTTTGGTCATAAGTGAAATAGTTGTCCCATAAATAAGTCAGACTTTTGTTGGAGCTTTGGTGCTTATAGGATGTCTCCACAGCAATAGGCTTCCACGCGTAGGCTGGAGTGAAGCTGTTGCCGTACCAACTTTTGAAGTCCACACCACCCAGTGTTTTGAACTTAAGACCTTTGAAAAGCGTTATTTCGGCTGAAATATTTCCCAGTACGTTGTAGCCTTTTGTTTCCTGGGTGTTCTTTTCAGTTGTGCCTATGGGGTTGCGAAGGCCACCTACCCATTCCACAGGACCTTCCGGTCCGCTCCATGAGCCGTCGGCAAAGTGGAGCGGCTGTGTAGGCAATGCCCGCATGGTGCCCATTATGTCGTAGTCGCCCTGACTTTTGATGTCGTGGCTTACCGTGAGCTGGTTCGAAAATTTGATCCATTCTTTTACTTGAGAATCATTATTGAACTGGAAGGTGTACCTGCGAAACTTTGTGTTGCGTATCAGACCCTCCTGGTCAAATACACTACCGGATACATAATAGGTGCTGTTCTCTGAACCGCCGGAATAGCTTAAGGAGTAATTCTGCATGGGTGCCAGATCAATCAATTCACCCATCCAGTCTGTTCCTTTACCCAACGAGCTTGGGTCAGCCCAGGCGGGATTCGTTGCCATCCCCGCATTTTGAAGCATTTCGTTGTTTAGTTGGACATACTGAGAGGCATTCAATAGCGTAGGCATGCCTATGGCTTCCTGGATACTGTAGTTGCTGCTGAAAGAAATATTACTTTCACCTTTTTTGCCTCTTTTGGTCGTAATCATAACCACCCCGTTGGCCCCGCGTGCACCGTAAATTGCCGTGGCAGAAGCATCTTTTAGGACATCCACTGTTTCAATATCGTTGGGATTAAGGGCGTTAAGGCCCAAGTCAGTGGGTACGCCGTCAATTACCACCAGAGGGTCACTGTCGTTTATGGTGCCCAGCCCCCTGATTTTCATCGTTACATTGTCCCCCGGTTTGCCGGCATTGATCACCTGTAATCCTGAAGCCCTGCCTTGAAGGGCTTCCCCAATGCCGGAGACTGGCGCAGCCGTTAAATCTCCTGAAGATACGGAGGATACCGCTCCGGTAAGATCGCTTTTTCTCATGGTTCCATAACCTATTACCACCACTTCTTCCATGTTAAATATGGTGCTTTCCAAAGCCACGTCGAGACGTCCTGAGGTCGGGACTGGCACTTCCATGATTTCAAAGCCGATAAAGGAAAACACCAAGAGGTCGTCGGTACTTGCCATAATGGAATAGGATCCGTTGATGTCGCTTAC
>DUOK01000213.1 GCA_012838865.1 Bacteroidales bacterium
CCGTAGGCTTCGGGACTGTCTCTGAAGGTCAGTAACACCAGGCCCGTCATCACCAGCAAGGCCAGGCCCATCACCACCCAGGCCCCGCTCCACGAGTAGCGGGTAATCAGTCCGTCGATCAAAACCGGAGCCAGAGAAAAACCGAGCGAGACACTCAGGGCACTGAAGGCATTGACCCGTCCCCTGAGGCGCTCGAACCACTTCATCACCACGTTGCGCGAAGACATGGTCAACACGCCCTGTCCGGCAAAGCGAAAGAGAAAAAACAAAAGCACCATCAGCACAAAGGGAACCAGCCAGTGGTCGACCAACAGCTTCTGAAAGAAGCCGGCGATGTGATCGATGACGGAGGCCACAAAAAGACTCAGCGCCAGGGCCAAGGCAGCCCCTGCCGCTACGGCGCGGGCGCCGTAACGGTCGAACCAACGCCCCGCCCTACTGATGAGCAGCGAACTCAGTATGGTTCCCAGCATATAGGCGATGCTGAACTGGTCGCGCGACAAGCCCAGCGCATCTTTCACCGGATCGGTAAAGGTCGATACCCCCACGGTTTGTCCCGGAAGGGAAGCCCAAACGCCCAGGGTGCCCATAACAACTATGAGATAACCGTAGAAAAATGGAAAGCGATCGGGATTAAAAATGAGGTGCTTCTTCATAGTCTGCAAAATTACAAATAATTCGTGCGGGACAAACAGCTGGGGGTCGACCGTAAAAGTGGCAAAAACATTGACACACAGGCCAAACATCGAAAAATCGGCATAAAACAATGTGCTTGTTTTTCAGTTATTTAACAATTAACAAAGCGGTGTCCGTCCAAAAAATTCGAAAATCATGCAACAATTTGGTTGTCAACCCAGTTAAACTACCTGACCAAAGCACAAGACGAACGATGTGATGATGAGACGCCGGATGATTTTTCTTTTTACCGACCCTCGATAAGAGTGAGGCTTATCTGACCTCCTTTCGCTTTAATGAGGAAGAAGGGCGCAGCGACATCTACAACGTGAATTTTGAGGGAGCAGGCTGCCGAAACTGTAGAGACCGCCGAGGCTGCCTATACCGTGCAAATCCTTGCCCTGCAAAAGCAAAAACAGGCCAATACCCGGTTTCTGGCGGGACTCGACACCAGCATGCTGAAAAGCAGTCGCGGCAAGGACGGCTTTCTGCGCTATTACCTGGGCGACTTTGCTAGCCCGGAGGAGGCCGAAGCCTTTTTGCAGCAAATGAAAAAGGATCCCCGCTTCCGCGATGCTTTTATGCGCCCCCTGGAGGAGTTGGCCGAGCAGAGGCCCTAAAAAAACAGGTTCTGCTTTTCCTACCTCTCAGGAAGGAAAATCCACTGGCCAGAAGTAAAAAAATTGTTATCTTGCACTAATAAGTGTTGGCCTTGCCCTGCATCAAATTAGACGGCGTATAAATAAAGAACTTTTTCTTTATATTATTTTTAAATAGTGCGCCGACCCACTACATTTGCAGCCTGTTAGGGCGTCTACCGAAAAAATAATAAATAACCGATACACTAATATCTTAAATTAATCTTTATGAGCAGTTTACTTTGTTCTTCCATTGGGAAGAAGTTGCTGATGGGATTGTCGGGACTTTTCCTGATGATTTTTCTGCTTGTTCACCTGGGGGTGAATGCGCTTTTGCTGGTACCCGACGGCGGCGAGCTTTTTAATGCAGGTGCCCATTTCATGGCCACCAATCCCGCAGTAAAAATCATGGAGCCCATCCTGGGCCTTGGTTTTTTGGTACACATCGTTTACGGCGTGGTACTGACCCTTCAGAACCGCAAAGCCCGTGGTTCGGCGCAGTACGCTTCAGGCAAGAAAACCAAAGGCGTAACCTGGGCCTCTCAAAACATGCTGGTACTGGGCATCACCATCCTGGCCTTTCTGGTACTGCACATTGCCCATTTCTGGGTAAAGATGAAGGTGACCGGTTCCGATTTACTTGAGCACGTTACCATCAACATTGGTGGCGTACCCACCGAAGTAGAAAATGCCTATGCCCTGGTGAATGCCACCTTCAGTGAATTGTGGATTGTATTGGTGTATGTGGTCGCCGGTATTGGTCTGGCCATCCACCTCTCCCACGGCTTTTGGTCGTCGTTCCAGTCCATAGGCTTCAGCAACAACCTGTGGCGCAAGCGGCTGACCACCACTGGTCAGGTTTACGCCTGGTTTGTGGGACTCGGATTTGCACTGATTGCGCTGTTGCAGTACTTATTTTTTCAAGCTTAAATTTTAATCACCGCATATTATGGCAAAGTTAGATGCTAAAATACCACAAGGGCCTATAGCTCAGAAGTGGACCAACTATAAGGCGCACCAAAAGCTGGTGAACCCCTCCAACAAAAGGAAACTCGACATCATTGTAGTAGGAACCGGTCTGGCCGGTGCCTCTGCCGCTGCCTCCTTTGGCGAGATGGGCTTTAATGTTAAGGTATTTACCATTCAGGATTCTCCCCGCCGGGCACACTCCATCGCTGCCCAGGGTGGTATCAACGCCGCCAAAAACTATCCCAACGACGGCGACTCGGTTTACCGATTGTTTTACGATACCGTGAAGGGGGGCGACTACCGCGCCCGGGAGGCCAATGTTTACCGTCTGGCCGAGGTGAGTAATTCCATCATCGACCAGTGTGTGGCCCAGGGCGTACCCTTTGCCCGTGAGTACGGCGGTCTCCTCGACAACCGATCCTTTGGGGGTGCGCAGGTGAGTCGTACCTTCTACGCCAAGGGACAAACCGGTCAGCAGCTCCTTTTGGGTGCCTACCAGGCGCTGATGCGCCAGGTAGAATTGAAAACTGTAAAACTGTACACCCGCAACGAGATGGTGAACATTGTGATGGTTGACGGCAAAGCACGCGGCATCATTTCACGCGACCTGGTTACCGGTAAAACACAGCGTCACTTCGGTCACGCCGTAGTACTGGCCACCGGCGGTTACGGCAACACCTTCTTCTTGTCGACCAACGCCATGGGCTCCAACGGCTCAGCGGCTTTGCAAGCCTATAAGAAGGGCGCTATGTTTGCCAACCCCTGTTTTGCCCAGATTCACCCCACCTGTATTCCGGTACACGGGGAGTTCCAGAGCAAGCTGACCCTGATGTCGGAGTCGCTCCGTAACGACGGCCGTATTTGGGTGCCTAAGAAAAAGGAGGACGCCGAAGCCATCCGTGCCGGTAAGCTGAAACCTACGCAAATTGCAGAAGAGGACCGCGACTACTACCTGGAGCGCCGTTATCCTGCCTTTGGTAACCTGGTGCCCCGCGATGTGGCTTCACGTGCTGCCAAGGAGCGTTGCGACGCCGGTTACGGGGTAGGCAACACCGGTTTGGCGGTGTACCTCGACTTTAAGGAGTCGATTGAGCGCCTGGGTGAGGATACCATCCGTGCCCGCTACGGCAACCTCTTTCAGATGTACGAAAAAATTGTGGACGACAATCCCTACGATACCCCAATGATGATTTACCCCGCCATCCACTATACCATGGGCGGTATTTGGGTAGATTATGAACTGCAGACCAGTGTTCCAGGTTTGTTCTGTGCCGGTGAGGCCAACTTCTCCGACCACGGCGCCAACCGTTTGGGTGCTTCGGCCCTGATGCAGGGTTTGGCCGACGGTTACTTTGTGCTGCCTTACACCATTCAGAACTACCTGGCCGACGACATTCGTACCCCGCGTATGAGTGGCGACGAAAAGGAGTTTGTGGAAGCCGAGAAGGAGTCGCAGGACCGCCTGAACAAACTGCTCTCCATTAAGGGACAGCGTTCGGTGGACAGCATTCATAAGGAGCTGGGACTGATTATGTGGGACTTTGTGGGCATGGCCCGTAACAAGGAAGGCCTGCAAAATGCCATCGAAAAAATTCGTGCCGTTAAGAAGGAGTTCTGGAGCAATGTACGCATCCCCGGATCCAACGACGGTATGAACATTGAACTTGAAAAAGCCAACCGTTTGGCCGACTTTATCGAAATCGGTGAACTGATGGCCCTCGACGCACTGAACCGGGAGGAATCCTGTGGTGGTCACTTCCGTGAAGAGCACCAAACCGAAGAAGGGGAAGCGCTGCGTCACGACGACCAGTACGCCTATGTTTCCTGCTGGGAATACAAGGGAGAAGACCAGGAGCCCGAAATGCACAAGGAAGAGCTCAAGTATGAAGAAATTCAACTGGTTCAGCGTAACTACAAATAGTGCAGGAGGCAAGTTCAACTATTAAATGGAGTTTAATCATGGAAAAAACATTGAATCTCACACTTAAAGTCTGGAAACAAAACGGTCCCCGGGAAAAAGGCCGTTTCGAGACTTACAAAGTAAGCAACATATCTGTGGACAGTTCCTTCCTCGAAATGATGGACATTTTGAATGAGCAACTGATCAACGAAGGCAAAGAGCCGGTGGCCTTTGACCACGACTGCCGCGAAGGCATCTGTGGCATGTGCTCGCTCTACATCAACGGTCGCCCCCACGGGCCCGACGACGACATTACGACCTGTCAGCTGCACATGCGCAAGTTCAAGGACGGTGAAACCATCATCATAGAGCCCTGGCGTTCGGCCGGTTTCCCCGTGATTAAGGACTTGATTGTGGACCGTACCGCCTTCGACAAAATTATTGCTGCCGGTGGTTATGTATCGGTAAATACCGGAGGGGTACCCGATGCCAACGCCCTGCCCATTCCCAAGCCCGATGCCGATGAGGCTATGGATGCGGCTTCGTGCATTGGCTGTGGCGCCTGTGTGGCGGCCTGCAAAAACGGCTCTGCCATGCTTTTTGTCTCTGCCAAAGTGAGCCAGCTGGCGCTGCTGCCCCAGGGCCGCGTAGAGGCTGCCCGTCGTGCCAAAAACATGGTGGCCCGCATGGACGAGCTGGGTTTTGGCAACTGTACCAACACCGGTGCCTGCGAGGTAGAATGCCCCAAAGGCATCTCGCTGAGCAACATCTCCCGTTTGAACCGCGAGTTTTTGACCGCCAAGATCAAAGACTAAGCCATATAACGAAAACCAGGTAAAAAGAGAGGCTGCCCCATTTGGGGCAGCCTCTCTTTATTAATAAACAGCGCTATTTAAAAGATATAACGCAATCCAACTTGAACCTGCCAGACCTGGCTCAGGTTGGTATAGTTGCTGTAAGTGGTGGTAGGATAGACCGAATCACCTTCGCTGTTGCTTACTTTAACCATGGAAAACTCGGGTACGTTGTTTACATCGCGGCCTTCATAATGCAAGATGCCACCGTAGTTACTTACTGCCATATTTTGATTGACACCCCACTCAGAGTTCAGCATGTTACCGAAATTCAGCACATCCACGCTGGCTTGAAGGGTGTGCTTGCGACCACCTGCCTGAATAGAAAAATCCTGCATAACCCGCAAGTCGAACTTATTCACCCAGGGCGCTCTGGCAGCATAAGCTTCGGCATAGCTTCCTTTGTTCTTACTCAAATAATTATCCTGCTCCATAAAGGCGAAGAAAGCATCCTCATCCTCCTGCGAAACAAATTGGATGTCGCCACGGTTTTCGGGAATATAAATGAGATCTCCTGAAAGCCCGTCACCATTCATGTCGTTATCGTAGGTGAAGGAATTACCATAAGGAGAGTAGCCGGAATAGAAAATACTGAAGGTGGTAGCCATATGATTATTTGCATAAGGCAGACGGTAAGAGGCTGAACCTATAACCTTGTGAGGCACAACATATTGTGAACGCTGAATCCCGACCGTATTGGGGCCGTCGACCGACAAAATGCCTGACCAGGCAGAGTTGGCATTACTTCCTGGCAATCCGGACACTTCCTTCATCTCGGTATGTGTATAGGCCAACATCGTATTCAAATTTTCAATCGGCTCGGCTTCAACAGTGATATTAAAGGTGTAGCCATACCCTTTATCGGTATTGGAAAGAACATTGGCATCCCTCACCTCAGTAAGGTAACGATAATCAGAAGGATAAATGTAACGATCGTCCGCACCTGCAAATCGATCCCAGCTTGCTTCCGGATTCTTAATCAAATAGTTTTGTTGCATTACGGCATTGATATTTCGGGTGTAGATACCCTCAAGAGTTACGCTTAAAGGAAAAGATGCCGGCACCCGGTAATCGGCCGCTAAGGAGGACTTCCATACCTGAGGCATTTTAAAATCAGGATCTACCCCAGCCACAGAACTGGGCAGACTGCCATCCTCCGGAGTCACCTCTCTTTCAAAGCCCAAACGGTCAATCATTTGGTCCACATCGGTAATCAGACCTCCTTGCAACAGATCCAGTCTCTCATCCCTGTTGCGTATGCTTCCATCTGAATCGAAACTGGTTTGTACCTTCATCAAAAGCTGAACCATTCCGGCATTAGAAGGCATATTTGTGAAAAAGACCAAGGGCAGTCTTCCGGTGAACAGACCGGTTCCTCCTCTAATAATGAGGCTCTTATCGTTTCGCACATCCCAGGTTCCACCCAAACGAGGCGACCAATTGATGCGAGAAGAAGGCCAGGAACCGGTATCAATGCGACGTCCGCCAAAATCAAGTTCGTAAATGGCGTTATTTCGCATAAGATTATCCTCGAAACGGAGATTATCCGCCCTTAAGCCAAAGGTTAGTTTTAAATTCTGAAGGGGATTCCACTCATCCTGAACATAGGCGCCAAATTGATGGAAAGCGACCTCTGAAGCGGGCTCAGTATCGCCGTTGGCTCCATAGGTCAGCGCAAAATCAACCGGAGCAGCACCATTAATAAAATCGGACATACTGGCGTAACGATAATATCCTGTACCACTGCGCATATAGGAGTTACTCGCCCGCTGAAACTCGTAGCTGATACCTGCAGTCAGCTTGTGTGCATCCCAAAAGTAGGTATAGTTATCGGTGATGGTAAACACCCTGTTTTTCACCCCATTGTTGTAGGTAAACAACTCGTAACCTGCTGAAATGTAGGGGTCCAGGGCAGCAGCGCCACCGGCAACATCACCACTCATAATATCGATAAAGGGAAAGAGCGAAGAATTGCTGCCCCGCATATCCTCAATGTCTGTATAAGTAAACAACAGTTGGTTGGAGGACTGACTGCTTAAACGGCTGTGCAATTCAGCGGTAAGCGAATTGACCACATTATCCATCGAATACATAGAATTGGCATAGGACATAGAATGCTCAGAGACCCTGTTTTTTCGATTGTCGCGATAAAAGCCGTCGGTAGAATTGCCATTTGGAGCATTCCAGGCCTGGTTCTTGGTGTAATTATAACGAAGGCTCAATTTATGCGCATCTGCAAGGTTCCAATCCAGACGCCCCAAAAACTTCAAGTTACTTTCATCTGCAGGGAAATTCGTAAAGGACCCTGTTTCGTAACCATAATTATTGCGAAGATGATCTGAGACCTGTTTCAAATCGCTTTCTGTGACACGAGAAATGGTCTGCCCGTCTGTCACGCCATCTGTGGAAGCCCTCCAGGTAATAACTTGCTGCGGAACCTTCTCCTGTTCAAAATTGGCAAAGAAAAACAACTTGTTCTTAACGATGGGACCGCCCAGGGCAGCACCATAAATGGTGCGTGATTCCTCATCCCTATCACCGAAATCATGTTCTCCAATTTTATTGCCGCGCAGATCCTGGTTTTTATAATAAGTATAAGCAGTACCCTTAAAGGTATTGGTCCCCGATTTGGTGATGGCGTTTATACCTCCTCCAATAAAATTCGTCTGCCTTACATCGTAAGGAGCTATAACCACCTGCACCTCTTCAATAGCCTCCAGAGAAATGGGGTTGCCTCCACCTGGGAGACTGGAACTGAGGCCGAAGTTATTGTTGAAATTGGCACCATCAACAGTAAAATTGGTAGAACGGCCATCTCCTCCAGCAAAACCCATATTATTGGCATAGGGGGAAATACGGGCAATATCTGAAATGCTCCGATTGATGGTAGGCATGCGGCTTATACCTTCGTTACTAATATTGGTAGTAGCACCGGTTTTCTGGGTGTTGAAAATCGAATTGCGACGACCTACAACAACAACCTCGGAAAGGTCAAGCCCGTCGGTCATCACCACGTTCAGCTCAAAAACCTCTCCCAGCAGCAGCGTTAAATCGGTATAGGTCTCTGTACGATAACCGACAAAGGACACACTGACTTCATAGGGCCCGCCGGGACGAGCTCCCTGTATTTGATAAAACCCTTCGGCATTGGAAATGGCAGCATACTGCGTTCCGGAAGGTTGATGGACAGCCACCACCGTAGCCCCGGGCAAGGACTCATTCTCTCCGGAAACAATTTTACCACTGAGACCGGAAGTGGTTACCTGGGTCCATCCAACGACAGCAAAAACTGTCATAAACAAGAAGGCTAGAAACGATTTTTTCATTGCAAAACAATTGTTGTTTGGTTTATAATTTAAGGCTCAAAACTAAGAAAGTTACCCTGTAAGCAAGTAGGTTCAATATTATGGAATTATTAATTATTTCAAACTAATCGTCGCAGAGGAGGAGGTTTACAGCATTAAGATTAACCAATGAGACAACTCTTTATCTGAGTTTGATAGGAATTATGGAATCAATTTAAGCATAAAGCGCCACTCGTGAAACAATTTTTCTCACTTCAGCATACTTTTTTACATGCCGGCATAAAATTTTCAGCTGGACACGTATTCAAAGGCTTTGGCACAGCAAAAATGTAGATATCTTTCATTAGAAACATTAACCCTAGGTTAAGAATTAATGCGCCAGAACCTCGAACGATTTGATAATGTATAAAAAAACGGCTGCCCCGCTGATGCGGGACAACCGTTTTTATTTATACGACAGCTGCCACTTATTTTAGGGCAACCATAAGCTCTTCGTTCATCATTTCTTTTAACGCAGCAATACCATTGCTGTCGGCCGAAACCTTAACCGAAGCACCATTGGGGAAGAAAACCTTCGCCTGATCATTATCCTCCAACTGCACCAATTTGTAAGATTCGTTTTCGCCTTCGTAACTCCAACTATTTTCTTCAGGATTAAATACCAAGGCGCCCGCTTCTCCGGCATTATCGCCGCTCAACTGAACAAAGTCAAAGCGATTTTGCGAGGCAGTTACTTCATAGGCAACACCATTCTGCTCCACAATTTGTGACTCTGAAGCACCTTCCTCCATAGCAATAGGATTGGAGCCTGTCCAGAACTCAATGGTATTCAGAATAACCCCATCAATAAATAATGTTACCTCATAAACCGGAACAATCAGCATCGCCAAAAAGACCACCTCATTCACAAATTTTTCACCAACACTGTTGTTCCAATTATACAAATTGTTGGTAAGTTTAAAAGAGCCAATACAAGAGGTCTGCAACGACCCTACGCCAAGTGCCATAACAATGGCCAAACCAATTTTAAGTTTTTTCATCTGAATTAAAGTTTTAAGTTAAATGCAGTCCGACTTTTCAGAAATGCAAGTCCAAATTTACAAAACAAAATCAGCCGTACCAAAAAAAGTCCAGACTTAAAAAAAGCCTGGACTTTGTAGCAAAGTAGCCCCAACAGGACTCGAACCTGTATCTGAAGTTTAGGAAACTTCCGTTCTATCCCTTGAACTATGGAGCCATGGGACTTTGCCTTGCGGCAAAGTGCTGCAAAAATAGCGGAAATTTGCAAGTAATCAAATTTTAGGCCCCAAAGAACTAGAGCCTGGCCAGGCGGGTCACTGCTTCATCGAGCAGGTCGTCGGGCCGACCAAAATTAAGCCGTAACAAACAACGCTTTTGCTTTTCGTGGGTAAAAACGCCAAAGGGTACTGTGGCCACACCATAATCGTGAAGCAAACGTTCGGCAAACTCAAAATCCCTTTCGTCAGAAATTTTGGCATAACTTATCAGTTGAAAAACAGAGCCGCTTGAAGGGAGGGGCTCAAAGCGCGTATTAGTCAGCAGAGACTCGTTAAACCGATCCCGCTTATTCTGATAATACCGAATCAACTCCTTTCTGGAAACTGCAGGCTCCAAACCCTCGGCCAACAACATCTGCAAGGGAGCAAAATGCCCTCCGTCCACCACATTAAACACGCCACGTATGGCTTTCATCAGCGGCTCAGGAGCTGCGCAAAAAGCGACCGGCCAGGGCACCCTGCATTGCTGAGCCAGTGAGCTGATAAGTATGCTCTGTTCGGCTAATTTGGGATAAAAGGCGACACTTTGATGCTCCTTTTCATCATAAACCAGGTTGGCCATACTTTCGTCGCTGACCACCAAAATACCTGTGCCGCTGATCACTTTTTGCAAACGAAGCATATCCAGCTCAGACAGTACCATCCCACTCGGGTTGTGTGGAGTATTGATGATGATCATGCGCGTATTGCTGGTAACCAAACGGGTCACCTCTTCCCAATCGATGTGGTAATCGTTTTCTTTCAAGCTCACATAAACGGGACTTGCCCCGGTAAGCAAAATAAGAGCGAGGTAATTGTCTGCTGCAGGTTCAAACAACAGCACTTCATCGCCTTCCTTCAAAAATGCTGTTAAAACGGCAAACAAGTTTTGATTGGGCCCATTACTGATGGAGAGTTCGGTTTGCGGATTATAAACACGGTCGTAATGAAGTTGAAGATGCTTGGATATGGCCTGACGCAATTCAATTAAGCCGTAGGGACTTACCACACGCTGATACAAATCGGGCGACCATTCGGGCATTTTTTTCAATCCGGGATTCACCAACTCATCCGACAGATAGTTACCCGCCAAATCAATGGCTTTGGTCTGTCGCGCCAGTTCACTCATGCGTGCAACAAAACCTGCTTCGAAGGAAAATGATTTGGAGTAGGACATGCTGATAAATTAAGGAGCCTGCAA
>DUOK01000214.1 GCA_012838865.1 Bacteroidales bacterium
ATTGCTGGTAATACTCTAGGGCCTTTTCGTGATTCTGACTTCTGCGTGCACTGGTTGCCATATTAAAAACCATGGCCTCATCCATAGCTTCCTCTTCCGGCCATACAGCCAATGCAGCCTCATATTTGCTTAATGCGCCTGCAAAATCGTTGCTGCGCAGGGCTTCATTACCTTCATTTTTCAATTCGATATACGCTGTTTCTTCCTGGGCAAACCCTGTCAGGGCCAACATCAACATCCCAACTACTGCAAAATACTTCATAACAATGGTCCTTTAGTTATATAGATTATTAAATGACAAAACCGAAACGCAAAAATAACATTTTTCACATAACTGAAAAATGATTGTGAAACATTAAAATCTATTAAGAGCAATGCAATAGTTATGCCATTTTTTCAATTCTCTTTTTCAACTCCGCATACTCGGGAGCCATAACCTTGAGCTGAGCGCGGTCGGGCTTCGGGAAATCAATCTCATAGCCTGCCTTGGCCAATCCTCCGGGAAGCACTTCATCAATAACCTCCCCAAACTTAAAGGGATGTGCCGTACTTACAAAAAACCCGTTCTCTCCTTGTCGCAATTCTTTTTTAATACCCACATAGGCAGCTGCCGTATGGGGATCCATAAGGTAGCCCACTTCTTCAAAAACAGTTTTAATGGTCTGCTTTATTTCTTCATCACGCACCGCAAAGGAAGTAAGCTCTGCTTTGAGTTCGCTCAATTGATTGTGATATAAGGCATACATACGCGGAAAGTTGCTGGGATCGCCTACATCCATGGCATTGGCAATGGTAGCAATGGTGGCATGCGGCGCATAGGTCCCGGACGCCAAAAAGCGTGGAACCACATCGTTGGCATTGGTCGCGGCCACAAACCGCTTAACCGGCAAGCCCATTTTATGGGCCAACATAGCCGCCGTAATGTTGCCAAAGTTGCCACTGGGAACAGTAATTACCGGCGCATCCTGAAACCCGGCTCTCCGGTATTGAGCCAGCGCATGGAAATAATACACCATCTGTGGCAACAAGCGGCCCATATTAATAGAATTGGCCGAAGTCATATACACCAACTGTCTGAGGGCCTCGTCCTTGAAGGCATCCTTTACCAAACGCTGACAGTCATCAAAGCTGCCGTTAACAGCTATGGCATGCACATTGTCGCCGGGACTGGTAATTTGGTACTCCTGGTAGGGACTGACTTTCCCGTTGGGGTAAAGAACCACCACCTCAATGCCGGGCACGCGGTGAAAACCATGGGCCACAGCCCCTCCGGTATCGCCGGATGTTGCAGTAAGCACCAGCAATTTGCGGCTTTCGCCCCGATTAAAATGCCCCAGCAAACGCGACAAAAAACGGGCACCTACATCCTTAAAGGCCTGGGTGGGACCGTGGTACACCTCCAGTACTTGAATCCCCTCCGCTACCGGTTTCAGAGGAATCTCGAAGGAAAAAGTATCGTTCACGATTTGTTGCAGCACAGCCTCCGGCACATCGGGCGTAACAAAGGGCTTCAGCACTTCAAAAGCCAGCTGAGGCAGACTGTAATCCTGAATATTACGAATAAGATCCGGATCCAATGCTGGTATCTCTTCGGGCATAAAGAGACTGCCATCGGGTGCCAGCCCCTTAAACAAGACTTCTTTTAACGAATAAAGCTCCCCGGGAGAAGCAAGACTATGGTATTGCATGTTTCTTTGAATTATCAGCTTGGGTTATTTAAAAAACACATCCAGCAATTGGGCGCCATCCAGTTCGCCCATACTGCCCTTTTTCACTGTTTCCTCATCAAAGTCCGTAACCTGATCGGCCGCCAGGCCGGGCTTCAACATCATAAAAGGAACCGGAGACATGGTATGGGTACGCAAATCACAAGGCGTTGGATGGTCGGGCAAGAGCAGCAAAGCAAAAGGCTCATTCAACTTTTGAAGGCCCTCCCAAAGCGGAGCCAGCAAGCGACGATCGAAATCCTCAATCACCCGCTTCTTCAGTTCGGCATCTCCTTCATGACCGGCCTCATCCATGGCCTCCACATGTAAAAACACAAAAGGATGGCGTTGCAAAGCTTCCAGGGCAGCCGCTGCTTTACCTTCATAATTGGTATCGTGCAAACCGGTTGCCCCCTCCACATGAATCATTTCGAGACCAGCCAGTTTTCCAATACCAAAAATAAGATCAACCGCCGAAATCACCGCGCCCGATGCGATGCCAAACCGCTCTTTAAAACTGGGCAGTGCGGGCTTGTAGCCGGGCGACCAGGGCCAGACGCAATCGGCCGCCATCTTTCCTTCGGCACGACGACGCTGGTTTACAGGGTGCTCAGCCAGTACTTGCATCGACTTCTCCATAAGAAAGCGGAGCTGTTCCTCCGTTGTTTTGGCCTCAGGCTCAGCAGCCACCGGATAAAGAGGAGCGGCAGGTTTTCCGGGGTGGTCGTGAGGCGGCGTACATTTAAGTGCCTTATTGCCTCCTTTAATGACCATTACATGCCGGTAACTTGTACCTGTATGCCAGCGCACCGTTTCGGAGCCCAGCTCCTTATTAAGGGCTGCAATCAACTCATCGGCTTCGGCCGTACTGATGTGTCCGGCCGAGTGATTCAGTAAGATGCCGTCTTCCAGCGAAACCAGGTTACAGCGAAAAACCAATTCGTCGGCTTCAAAATCGAGACCAAGGGCGGCGGCCTCAATAACGCCCCTACCCTGAAAATATTTGGCCGGTTCATAGCCTAAAATATTCATATTGGCTATTTCACTCCCGGGATGAAAGCCCTGGGGTACGGTATGCACCAATCCGGTAGCCGAAAGGCGACACAAGTCGTTCATTACCGGGTTATGTGCCGCCATTACAGGCGTTTTGCCACCAAAAGCTTTTATGGGTTCATCGGCCATTCCATCGGCCAATACAACAATATACTTCATTAAAAGAAAATTTTAGACAAAAGTAACAATTTATCGGCAGTTATTATGCTTATTTTAGTGGCTGCATTGCTCCAAACAACAACAAAATGGCACAATTAAAGGTTTACAGAGCCTCAGCAGGTTCAGGAAAAACATTTCGACTTACCGGTGAATACCTGCAACTCTTATTTAAGGATCCACTCAGCTACAGACAGATATTGGCCGTTACTTTCACCAATAAGGCAACGGCTGAAATGCGCAGTCGCATTTTGGCCGCCCTCCATCAACTGGCCGCTCCGGAACAAACAAACTCACCCTACCTGTCTGACCTAAAAAAGCAGAGCCAGCTGAGCACACAACAAATAAAGACCCGTGCCGGTCTCCTTTTGGCCTTGTTGCTGCACGATTTCTCGCGTTTCTCCATCAGCACCATCGACAGCTTTTTTCAGAAGGTAACCCGCTCTTTTGCCCGGGAAATGGGCCTGCCCATTGGTTTCCGTCTCGAACTGGAAACCCAGCATTTGATGCAAGAGGCCATCGATCAACTGATCCTGGAGATGGATGCCCCCAGCCACCAGAGTCTTAAACAATGGCTGCTCGATTTTGCGCGGGAACGCATGGAGGAAGACAACAAATGGAACATTTCGGGAGAAATAGCTGCCATAAGCAATGAAATATTTAAAGAGAAATACCAGGAGCATGCTGTAGCACTTAGTCATCAAATAGGCAATAAAGACTATTTGGCCACCTATAAAAAGGCACTGCGCGAAATCATAAGCAATACCGACAGGTATTTGGTGGACTTAGGAAAAAAAGCCCTGGCCCTGTTGGCGCAACACGACCTCGATGTACGTGAAGATTTCAAGGGCCGTACCAAAGCTCCTGCGCTGCAGTTTGAACGCATGGCCAGAGGCGAGGAGCTCCTCGACTTAAAGCGCCACGAAAAGCTGCTTAAAGGCATAGAGGAATGGCAGCGGAAGGAAAACGCAGCGGAAAAGAATGCCGCCATTGAAGCGGCCTACTACGGAGGACTGGCTGAAATCGTACGTACCACGGTGGATTACCTGCATAAAGAAGGACGCAATTACTACACCGCCCAGGTCGTATTAAAACACCTGAATGCCCTGGGATTAATCAACGATGTTTACGAAAAAATGATGGCCCTGTGTCGCGCACAAAACATCTTTATGATATCGGGCACCAACCAACTACTCACCCGCATCATCGCCAACAACGACACGCCATTTATCTATGAAAAGACCGGTACGCGCTATGCCCATTATATGATGGACGAGTTTCAGGATACCTCTTCCCTGCAATATCAAAACTTCATTCCCCTGGTTAAAGACGCCCTGGCCGGCGGCAACTATGCCCTTATGGTGGGCGATGTTAAGCAGGCCATTTACCGGTGGCGCAATTCGGACTGGAATCTGCTGGCCGAAGAAGTGGAGAAAGACTATGCCGCCTACGGCGTAGATTTGAACACCCTGGACACCAATTGGCGCAGCAGCAAGGACGTCATTGCCTTTAACAACATTTTTTTTACCCGCGCCGCCCAGCAACTTCAGGAACAATTCAACCAGCTGGTTCCCGAAGATTTGAAAGACGAGGAGGACCTGCTGTCCCTGCAAAGCAAAATAAGCAAGGCTTATTTTGACGTAGTGCAAAAAGCGGCCCTCAAAGGAAGCAACACCGGCGGGCAAATCGTCATTCAGCTGCACGAGGCTGCAAACAAGAATGATTTTTACGCGCTGGCGGGTGCCAGCGCAGTAGCACGCATCGTAAAGTTACTGGACGAGGGCTACGCCCTGTCCGACATCTGCGTGTTGGTACGTAAAAACAAGGAAGGTGTTGAAATCACCAATGCCCTCCTATCGGGGTTGTATCACCCCCAGGGTACCGGTCTCCCGGTCATCAGCAACGAAGCACTGCTCCTGTCCAAATCGGAAGCCGTCAACCTGATTGTAGAACAGTTGCGCTTCATCCAGAATCCCGACAACCAGCTGGCCGAAGCCTTCGTGCGCCTGCATCTGTTTAAGTCGCCAGAAGGAGATAAAAGCCCGCTGGATCTTTCCGTCCCCTTTCATACCAGTGAAGTACAGGAACAATGGGAAGCCTACCTGAAGCAACTCAGCAGTCTGAGAGAATTACCCCTCTACGAACTGGTAGAAGCCCTGGTGGCCCTCCTGCCCGCCTCCCTGCGCAACAGTCATACGGTTTACCTGCAATCTTTTTTGAGTCTGTGCCTCTCTTACATCAACCAGGAATCGGCCGACATCAATCCCTTTATAGAATATTGGGATTTGCGCGGGATAAAGGTCTCCCTGTCCATACCCGAAAAGCAGGAAGCCATACGGGTCATGTCCATTCACAAATCAAAAGGCCTCGAGTTCAGAGCAGTGGTACTGCCCTATGCCGATTGGGAAACTGTAGATGCCCGCAGCAACCTGTTGTGGCTACAGCCCAAAGCCCCTCCCTTTGACGCACTGAGTCTGGTTCCCGTGATGAGCGGTAAAAAACTGACCGAAACCCATTTTGCAGCCGACTACCTTAACGAGCTCCTGCACCAATACGTCGACAACCTCAATGTTGCCTACGTAGCCTTTACAAGAGCACGTGAAAGTCTCACCATCATCTCCTCCATTGCGCCCGAAAAAAAAGACCCGGGAAACAGCGCGTACAAAAACCTGGGTGATTTGCTTAAGGCCTATGTTGAACAGGAAGGCAAAATGCATTACGATGAAAGCAAGAAATGCTACGAACTGGACCAGCGACAATTGCCACCACTTCCAGATAAAGACGAAACGTCAAGCCACCGACCCGAATTCAGCATTTCGGCCCAAGCCCTTCAGCGCCTGCCCTTAGGTAAACGGGCGCGCATTCACCTCGATGGTTCGGACTACTTCAGCAAAGAAGAGCAAGCCCCCATCAATCACGGCACCCTCATGCACCGTCTGTTCGAACAAATAGAGACCAGTGCAGACCTGGAGCCGGCTCTGACCCGTATGCGGCTGGAAGGATGGATTGAAGGTTCAGAGGAAGAAATGCTGCGACAAAAAGTACAACACTTTTTACAACACCCACAGGTGCAGACCTGGTTCAACGGCAGCTATACCATAAAAACCGAAGCAGCCATTCTGTCCGCTAAAATTCGGCGGCCCGACCGGGTAATGATTCGCCAGGGAGAAGTGGTGGTGGTAGATTACAAGTTCGGGCAACAAAAACATCCGGCCCACCATGCTCAGGTGCGCAGCTATATGCAGCTCTTGCAAAGCATGGGCTATCCCAAAACAGCAGCCTACCTGTGGTACGCCGAAAGCAACGAAGTGTTGCAGGTAAATGGCCAGGGCAGCCTGTTTTAATCGCTCTTTCGTTGCTGTCGCTTGCGTCGGGTTTTCTTTTTTTCGACCGAAAAACCAAATTTCCCCAAGGCCTTGCCCAATTCGTAGTATTGACCATGTGCATAGGCAATCAGGCCCGCTTTCTTCATTGAGAAGGCCCCTGTTTCCGGGTCGATTAACACCTCTTCGGCGCGCACATTCACAATTTTAGCCATAAACATATCGTGACTGCCCAGGGGCAGCACTTCAGTCACCTCACACTCGATGTTGATGGGCGCTTCCTCAATAGTAGGTGCATTAACCACCGTTGCTTTGCCAGGAGTAAATTCATAGGAATGTCTGCCCTTGCGTACCGAAATGTAGCACATCGGCGGATCTACAGCCGGCAGCGGATACACCATATTGTCCGGTTTCCAGTCCGTTTTCGCCATAGTCTATACCATTTGAAGCTCGTCGCGCGAAGTAATTTTTTCACAGTAGTGGCACTTCAACGCCAAATCCTCCTTGTCCTCCACCCTAAATCGGGTAAGCACCCCCTCGTTGTTGGTCACACATTTGGGATTAAAACATTTTACGATCCCTACCACCTCGTCGGGAATGGTCACATCACGTTTCTCGACGACCTCGTAACCGCGAATGATGTTGAGTTTGGCATGGGGAGCCACCAGGGATATTTTATTGATTTCATCCCGCTCGAAAAATTTATCGGCCACCTTAATAATGGCCTTTTTTCCAAATTTATGACTGTCCAGATTGGCCCCAAAGGTAGTTTGATTGGGTATTTGGTCGAGCCCTAAAATGGCAATGACATAAAAGAGGGATGCGGCCGGAATATGATCGATTACAGTTCCGTTTTCAATGGCGCTTACCTGTAATTGTTTTTGTTTGGGCATGACTGCATTGTTATTGGTAAATGACAAAGTACGCTAGTTATTTGTGAGCTCAGCTTCCAGCCCCATTATGGCCGCAATGATGCCCATTCGGGTATAAACCCCGTTTTCGGCCTGCTCAAAGTAATAGGCCTTGGGATTGCTGTCCACATCCACATGAATTTCGTTTACTCTGGGCAGGGGATGCAAAACACGCAGCTTATCACGGGTTCCTGCAAGCATGGCATTGCGCAACACATAAGCATTCTTAACCCTTTCGTATTCCATAGGGTCAGAGAAGCGCTCTTTTTGAACACGGGTCATATAAAGAATGTCGGCCTGGTCCAGCTTGCCCATCTCAAACTGCTCATAAAAAGGAATGCCCCGCTCCTTCAAAAAGATTTTATACTCTCGTGGCATCGCCAGCTCTTTGGGCGCCACAAAATAAAAGGTGGGATTAAAATGCGAGAGGGCCATCAGCAGCGAATGCACCGTGCGACCGTATTTTAGGTCGCCCACCATGTAAATGTTGAGATTGTCGAGAGTGCCCTGGGTCTTTTTAATGGAATACAAATCAAGCAGGGTTTGGGTAGGATGCTGATTGGCGCCATCTCCGGCATTTATAACCGGTACCCTGGCCTGTTCAGACGCATAGCGGGCGCTGCCCTCCAGGGGATGACGCATCACAATCAGGTCGGCGTAATTACTAACCATTTTAATGGTGTCCTTGAGGGTTTCCCCTTTGGTGGTAGAAGAGGAACTGGAATCGGTAAAACCAATGACCCGCGCACCCAAACGGTTAATGGCGGTCTCGAAACTCAGGCGGGTTCTGGTGGAAGGCTCAAAAAACAAGGAAGCAACAACCTTATCGCGCAAAAGCGGCCGATTGGGGCGGGCCTCAAAAAGGGCCGCCAGCTCCAGCACTTTCAGAATTTCGTCGCGCGAATAATCGCTGATGGAAACAAGACTTTTGTTCTTCATAAATCAGGAATGGATTAAAAAAATACCCGATCGAAACGAGCGGGCAAACAACAACAGCAAAGCTACCAGTCTGAAAGGCCGGCGGTAATCTTCGGTAAACAAAAAGGAAAAAGAATGAATTCCTGCTGTCTGGCAGGAAGCCCGGTTGTAGAAAAAGTGGCCGGACTGTGCGCTCCAAGGTTTTATCGCGAGTGCTTGCATTTCAAAGTTCAAATTTAAGCAAAACAAAGCACAAGCGGCAGCAAATACTGCGCTTTTTTAAAACTAAATTTAGCTTATCTTTGTTTATTAGCCCTTAAAAATTGACAAACAACAAAACATTTGCTTCTATGGAACAAGCCCGAAAATCGGCACAGGACCTCATTGATTTTATTCATGAAAGCGCCAGTCCCTTTCATGCGGTGGAACAGCTTTCCCTGCAACTCGACAAGGCTGGATTCAGCGAGTTGAAGCTGGACGAGGCCTGGGAGCTGAAAAAGGGCGGCAAATACTACCTCACACGCAACGGCTCAGCGCTTTTTGCCTTTGTGGTGGGAATGGGTGCACCGCAGACCGAGGGATTTCGAATTGTTGCAGCGCACAGCGACTCCCCCGGCTTTAAAATAAAACCGCAAGCCGAGATGGTCGTCGAAGACCACTTTGTAAAGCTCAACACCGAAGTTTATGGGGGACCGGTACTGATGTCCTGGATAGACCGCCCCCTGTCAATGGCCGGAAGAGTCAGTCTAAAAAGCAGCGAACCACTGTGGCCCGATAACCGTCTGGTCAATTTCAAGCGGCCCTTATTGACCATTCCGGGTCTGGCCATTCACCTCAATCGCAGCATTAATGAAGGCATGGAAATCAACCGGCAGAAGGATGTTTTGCCCCTGCTGGGCCTTCTCCCGGAAAAGGGGAGCGAAAAGGACTTTTTGAAGAAGCTGCTCGCCGATGAACTGGGCGTACATCCTGCCGATATTCTCGACTACGATTTGTCCCTCAATGAAGTCCAGAAAGGCTGTTTACTGGGGGTTCACAACGAATTCATTTCCAGTCCGAAACTGGACAATCTGGCCATGACCCATGCCGGCCTCCTGGCACTGCTGAACAGCCCCCCGGGAGCAGCCACCCAGATGCTCTGCATCTTCGACAACGAAGAAGTGGGCAGTCTCACCAAGCAAGGGGCCGATTCGCCCTTATTCAAAAACATATTCAAGCGCATTTTGGCCCTGCAGGGACTCAGTCAGGAAGAGATTCACCGTACGGTGTACCGCTCCTTTATGGTTTCGGCCGACATGGCCCACAGTCTCCACCCCAACTACCCCGAAAAGCACGACCCGAACCTGCACCCCTTGCTGAATAAGGGACCGGTGATAAAAATCACAGCCAACCAAAAATACACCAGTGATGGCGACAGCATTGCAGTTTTTGAAGCACTTTGCGAACAGGCCGGCGTTCCATGTCAAAAGTTTGTGAACCGCTCCGATATGGCGGGCGGTTCTACCCTCGGAAATCTGAGCACCGGTCAACTCGACATTCGCAGTGTGGATGTCGGCAACCCCATGCTGGCCATGCATTCGGTGAGAGAGCTGGCCGGGGTAGACGATCATCTGTATATGATCAGGGCCATGGAAGCTTTTTTTGCCCTGTAAACCGACTTAATCTGCCGGCACCTGGAGGTCGAGCAGCGAACGGTAAACTGCATCCTGCACTTCTGTACGTACATTCATTTGCAGCAGCTTCCGATTGAAAGAATCGGGATGAATGCGGTTACTCAGAAAAATGAATACCAGGTCGTATTGGGGATCCACCCAAACCAGGGTGCCCGTAAAACCCGAATGACCATACGAGGAGGCAGAAGCCAGCCGCGAGCTGGGCGTATCCTTCTCCGGATCCAATTCCGGTTTGTCAAAGCCCAGCCCCCTGCGATTGTTTTCCGTTTGCCGCTGAGTAAAAAAGTCCACCGTCTCCGGATGCAGGTATTGAAGTCCCCCATAACTGCCCCGGTTGAGATACATTTGCAGCATTTTTGCCAGATCGTTGGCCGTACCAAAGAGGCCGGCGTGACCGGCCACTCCGCCCAAAAGAGCAGCTGCCTGATCGTGCACACTTCCCTGCAAGAGCTGCCCCCGGAATGCCACATCGTTTTCGGTGGGAACTAAGAAATATTCCTTTGGACTCCGCCAGGGGTTAAACAGCAATCGGTGTGCGCCCAAACGGCGGTAAAAATAACCCTCTGCCGCTTCATCCAGCTTTTGCCCGCTCAGTTGCTCCTGAATCCGCTGCAGCAACATAAAATTCAGGTCACTGTACACATAACCGCGCTGATGGCGACTTGTGCTCAACATACGGTAATACATCGAATCGGGATAGCTGTAGTGCAAATACATGTTGGGAGCCACTGCAACCGAATACTGTAAATCGGGAAGCGCCCGAAACAAATCACTGCGAAGCCTTACATCCCTATGCATATAAAGCCGTTCGTCCACCCGTCTGTTGTAAACCGGACTGCGTCTTCCGCTGTACAAATTACCCTTCACGCGACTCAGATCATAAGTGGCGGTATGAAAGGGGATAAAGGCGGGTAAGCCCGACTCGTGCAACAGCAAATCCCGCAATCGAATATCTTTTTTATCGGTGGTGTCTGCTTCCGGTAAAAGCTCCCCCAGCTGGTCGCCCAAACGCCAAAGTCCCGCATCGTAATTTTTCATAGCCACCGCCATGGTAGCAGCAATTTTGCTTACCGAGGCCAAATCGTACAAATCGTTATCGCCTACAGGCTGTTCTTTGTCGTAACGATGCCAGCCATAGTTGCGCTGAAAAACAACCACGCCTTTACGGGCAACCAGAACTTGCGCGCCCGGTGTAGCTTGCTCTTTAAGGGCAGCAGCCAACAAGCGATCTATTTCCTTAAGCGAATCGGGACTCATATTGACCTCCTCCGGCAAACCGTACTTTAGCCGCGTGGCCGGCATAACCCGTCTTTTTGCCTCCAGGGCAGGACCGTAAAAGTCATGGCTGGAACGCTCCCCTACCGCAATGCCATTAAAAAAGGCCTGGGCCAGCAGCGACCAGGTCAACGGCAAATCTGCCGGAGCGGTAAAAAAAGCATCCAGCGCTTCGGGCCACTGCTGAAAAGGCAAATCGGAGGGCCTGCCGGTCCAGAAAAGCACAATGGCCGCTTGCGAAAAGCGCTGCCGCAAATCATGCAACACCTGCTTTAAATCTCCTTCCGCCGCCCCTCGCTTATCTGCAGTCAGTAAAATAAGATCAAAGGCTTTCGGATCACGCGTTTCAGAAGCCTCCGGCAGGTAACGGAGCACCATTTCACGAAAACTGGCAGGGGGCGTTTCGCCCAGATGATAAAAACCCATGTTCAAATCGAGCGCTGTCAGTGGAAGCAGGGACGAGCCAGCAGCAGAAAAGGCAGAGATGCTTTGTTCATAAGCCTTCCGTATCGAAAGCGACAAACGAGACGAAGGCCTTGTGTGCTCCGCTCTCAGCTCCTTTACCAACATATACTTATAGGCCAGGGCGTTTTTCACGGATACTTCCAGCAGCTCCTCTTTCAGCCAACGGCTCCTGAATACCTGCAACAGGCGTTGATGATCACTGGCATAAGAGGAGCTCTCAAGCATCCAGCCATCGCGTAAGACTTGCTCGAGCGACAGTTCGGTGGCCGGAACCCGGGGCTGTCCTTCCCCATCACTCATTTGCGGCAAGCGAGCAGGCAATAAACGCGCAATTTGTCGTGGAATGCCATGCACCCCCAAATGCGTCAAAAGCACCGAATCTCCCTGCAGCGATATGGGTGTCCAGATTTTATGCACCGATACCGAGCGCACCGTCGAAGCTGCGGACGACACCAAAGGGTGGGTATCAAATATATCGGAATTATAGAAGGCAGCCACTCCGGATTCACGGCCCCACTCCTGCACCAGGGCACGGGTAAGTTCCCGTTGAACGTCGTTACCGGAAAGTCGCATCGTTTTTTCATCAGGAAAAGGCCATTCGAAAAGCTCGTGCTCAAAACCCGAACGCATATCTACCACATATTGAGCAGCCAGAGGAATGGGATGAGCTGCCCGGGCTTTCTCCAGCTCAGCCGGTTCTCCCAAAATAAAACCGGGAGGAGGCAGAGTTGGCTCAGCACCACTTCCTTTTCCTTCCTCATAATGGCGTACCACCATAATCTGGGCCAATTTCATCTCCAGGTCCAGCACGGCATATACCGAATCGGCCCACAATTTGGCCTCACGGGTAAAGTGCCCATTTTCTACGGATTGCGCACCCACCAAAAAAAAGGAAAACAGAAAAAGCAGAACAGCCCCGCAAACTCGATTCATACCAACGCGGACTAAAATAAAATTCGAAGATTCTTCTTCAACAACTACAAAAATAGAACATATAACTGAGTCGTGCAGGCCTTTGGCGCAAAAAGGGACTTTTTTTTTATTAAAGCTAAAAATATCAAAAAGAAGTCTTATTTTTGAAAATGTGTGTTGAACTGAGTTGAAATGAAAAGATAAGCCATGCCGGAAAATTTAAGCAATGCCTTAAACCAGAACTGGGAGACAAAGAACATTCTGGTGGTTGAGGATGTAGATACCAATAAGATCTTCTTCGACGCTGCCTTGCGCCGAACAAAAGCGAAAATTCTTTGGGCAAAAGATGGTCAGGAGGCTATTGATATGTTTAAGGCCAATCGAATAGACCTGGTTTTAATGGACCTTCAATTGCCCATTATGGACGGCTATACCGCAACCAGAGAAATTAAGAAAATCAATCCGGAGGTTCCTATTATTGCCCAAACCGCTCACGTGATGTCGGGCGAAAGAGAAAAGTGCATGGAGGCCGGCTGCAACGACTATCTGGCCAAACCCATACGCCTGCAATTACTCATCGACACCCTGTCCAAGTACCTGAACGACTGAAACAACATTATAGCTTAAAAAGACTGGCACCGAATTGGCCAGTCTTTTTAAATTTGATTTCAGCGCTTTTCCCGTTCTATAATATGGTAATTTCCGTTCTTCTGTTCCTGGCTCTTCCCGCTTCGGTAGCGTTATCGGCCACCGGTTGGGTCATACCAAAGCCCTTGTAAAGCAGACGCTCTTTGTCCACCCCCATTTCAACCAGGTAGCTGTGTACCGAACGGGCACGGTTTTCAGACAATACCTGATTGTAGGCAGCCTGTCCGACATTATCGGTATGTCCGCCAATTTCGATGCGCACTTTGGGATTTTCATTCATAAAATCCACCAAACCATTCAACTCCACCTTTGATTGCTGTTCCAATTCATAGGAATTGGTTTCAAAGAAAATGTTTTCGAGGGTCATTTTTGCACCAGTCCGTACCGGGTGCAAACCGATATCCAGGAGGTAGGGCCTTTCAAGCGGGTGATCATCGGGCAAATCAAAATGCCCGGAATAAAACATATAGCCGGGGTGAGAGGCTTTAAAAGCATAGCGTCCACCAACAGGCAAACAAACTAAAAACTCTCCCGAAAAGCGATTGCTTCTTGTGCTCACCAGCAATTCTCCACTTTCCAAACTCTTCAGTTCAAAATCGGCCGGAAGCGTTGCACCCGTTTCAATATCATAAACACGTCCCTTCACATACAAAACCGGATCGGGTTGCAAGGGTCCGGGCAGGTCGAAAACATAAATATCCACGTCATCGCGCTCAGGCACCCTGCCCGAGCTCGAGAAATAGGCACGATTTCCACGCGCATTTATAACAAGACCCGATTCGTCACCGGGCGTATTGATGGGATAGCCCAGTGTCGCCGCCTTGCGCCAGTTTCCATTAGGCATGCGTCTGCTGAAGAACAAGTCCATCCCGCCCATCCCCTGATGACCATCCGAAGCAAAATACAAGGTTTTATTGTCGTGGTGAATAAAAGGAGAAGCCTCGTCACCGGGTGTATTGATTTCTGAGCCCAGATTACTCACCTCCCCAAAAACCGGCACCCCCTCATTGGTGAGACGGATAATTCTGGTCCGCCATATGTCCTTTCCCCCTCTGCCCCCCGGCCGGTTGCTTACAAAATACAAAGTTTGCCCGTCGGAAGAAAAGGAAGGCTGACTCTCCCAGTAAGGGGAGTTGACCGGCATGCCCAGGTTAACGGGCTCACTCCAACCCGCATCGGTTTTTTGTGCAAAATAGATGTCACAACTTCCCCGTCCGTCGTCTCGTCCACAAGCCGTAAAAAACATCCAGTTGCCGTCGGCTGAGAGACTTTGCGCCCCCTCATTGCCGTCGGTATTGATGCTGCCCGGCAAAGGCTCGCGTTGTGACCAGCTGCCATCGCTGTTGCGGGTCGACTGGTAAAAATCTTCCTGAAAATACAGAAAGGTTTTAGGTAAAATGCGCTCCTGAAACAATGCCTCGTCCCTCGGAACCAGCACAGTAAAAACCAGCGTTTGTTCATCGGCAGTTAAGCTCGGCCAGTATTCGTCGTAAGCACTGTTGACCCCCTCACCCAGCGACCGCAATTGAACATCGTAGGATTCGCCCCGTACTTTCAAACCAAAACGCGCGCGATCCATCCAGGCGGCCACCCTTTCGGCATCCCTGTCGTCACTAAACTGCCATTTGTAACGCTCCAGCCATTCCAGTCCTTCCTCGTAAAGTCCCGATTTAACAGCAGCTACCCCAATGTGAAACAGCGCCACAGGATGAAAAGTGGAGTCCAACGCCACAGCCTGCTTAAGCATTTCCAACTCCTTAAGGTGTTCGCCCTGCTCGTTGAAAATGTCGCCCTGAACCAAAAAAGCCTCCACAAAGGCAGGATCCCGTTCGGTCGCCTTATTCAGCAAGTCCAGGGCCTCCTTGCTCCTCCCGGCACTGTAGGCACCAATGGCCTGCTCATACAAGCGAACAGCCCCCCGGTTCTTCGAACTGAGGGGACGCTGCTGCGCCTGCAAACTAAAAACCACACAGCCTAAAAACACCCAACTCCACAAAATCAGTCTGTACATAAATGCTAAAGATTATAAAGCCGATGCAATTTGCTCACGCGTATGTTCCATAAGACCATTCAAATCGTCCTGAAACAAAGCGGTTTTAACAACCGGGTGCGCCACCAGTCCGGTTCTTCCGGGCCGGATATTGAAAAAGCCTTTTCTATGGATTTTATCACTATTAACGAGGGTTATGGGCAGTATGTCAAGGTCCAGTTCAAAAGCCAGTTTAAAAGCACCTCTTTTAAAAGGCCGCATCTGTGATCCACGGCTGCGGGTCCCTTCCGGAAAAATCAGAACCGAAATGCCATCGACCAATTTCAACTTAGCGTCTTCGAGCGATTGCAAGGCCGCCCTGGGTGAAGAGCGATCTATAAATATATGTCCCACCTTTTCGCTGGCAAAGCCAATGAAAGGAACCCGACGCAATTCCTTTTTCATGATCCACCTGAAATCAATAGGCAAATAACCATACAGCAAAAAAATATCCCAAACTGTTTGGTGATTGGCCACAATTACATACGATTTTTGGGGATCAATGTTACCCAAACCTTCCACGCTGACGCTGACCGGGGTAATCCAGCAAGTAACACGCGCCCAGCAGCTGCCCATAAAACTCCCTGCCCTGGGCGATATAAGCAAAGCACAAATGGCCGCCAACAAGGCAAATACGATGGAGTTCACCAGCATCAA
>DUOK01000025.1 GCA_012838865.1 Bacteroidales bacterium
AAAATGTGCAAAATCATCGGGACGCAGGAAGCCCGTTAACCACCCCGATGCATCGGCCACCATGCCGTCGGCATCAAAATAGTTGATTTTGCAGGACTGTCCCACCAATTTTTCTAAGTTCCCATAATAATCGGGATCAAAGGGAACAAAGCCCTTCGTGTCGTGTATCCACTTCATATCCACCTCCTTTTCAGATCGTAACCAACAGCTCAAAGATACAACAGTCCGCCATTAAGGACAACGACATCCGCAATAAAAGCTTGTCCCTGTCGATCTCCCTGATTTTCTGGGCCACCAGTTGGGTAACCAGCTCCTCATAAATACCCTCCCTCATAATGGCAATTTTAGGTATTCCTCAACAATAGGCACATCCGCCTCCGCCCAATCCAAAGCGCTCAGTTCGTTAATATCGAGCAACAAATACTGCTTGTGCTCCAGCAGCTTTAAATCGCCAGCCTTGTGCCGCGCCAAAAAAGGCAGCAACTCCACCGAAAAATCAGGATAATGATGCAGCGCAGGCGTCAGTCGTGCCAGCAGCTCAATTTCAATGTTCAGCTCCTCCCTAATCTCCCGCTTAATGCAAGCCTCCTCCGTTTCCCCGGCCTCCAACTTCCCGCCCGGAAACTCCCATTTCAAGGGCATACTCATTGCTGCACCACGCTGCACCACCAGCGTTTTGGAACCGAATAAAATTATTGCACAAGTAACTTTTATGGGGAACATGGGAAGGGGATTTGGGGGTTAATGTCACCGAAGCCATCAATGCTTCCAGATATCACCTCCTTTGGTGTACTTAATAAAGAACCTGGCAGGAGACACCTTGGTGTATACTCGGGTTGGCGTCATACTTTTTTGCCCACAAAACTCTTCATTATGGGCATCAAACATCTCCCTTTCAGGCAAATTGGTAATTTCTGTGACATAGAACTCATTGGTAAACCCGATCGGAATACTTCCTTCTCCCACTGTGTATAACAGCCTATTGCTAAAAACAAAAGGACTGTCCTCCTTGGTGAATGTTTGTGTTGACATTTGCTTTCTATTGGGATACCTGAACAAGTCACAACTTCGATAAGGGACATTGTTGATACTGTATTCAACAAAAATCTTCGAAGTCTTGGAAGGGATGCAAACAACAGGAGCTTCGTGGTAGGATACGGCAGATCCGGAGGATGTGGATGCAACAGCACTTTTAGCAGTTGTCAAACTATTGGTCTGCAAAAGGCCTAATGCTGTAATTCCAGACAAAGATGCTGATGCAACTCCGGAGCGTGTTACTGATGAGGCTAAGTTGGAGGAGTTCGTAAATACTCTGTTTTTATAATAATCATGGGCCATGCCGTTAATTACAAAAAAACTCTGATCCAAATACAGGTAAATATTTTGATCCGTTTTATTATAAAACCGGAATCCCATATTACCACCATCCGCCCAAAGATTATAAAATACCATGCAATGATCATCTTCATAAACCAGGGATGCGCTATTGGCCTCCATTTCGTGGGTTGGCGAGGCTTTGTATACCTGAAAATAGGTTTGAGGTGCACACGAGGTAATAAATGCTGCGAATAAACCAAGGGCAAGGAGCTTCACTTTTGTTTTCATCGGATTTAGTTTAAGGTTTAGCACTTTTATTCAAAAAAGTATGAATCGACTTCTAATATACATAAAATATAATACTACCAGGCTCTAAACCAAAACATTTTGGCCGGAATTAGCGGCACATTTTGAACCGTTTTACCCAATGCCGGCAGGAACTTCTCATTCGGCCCTCAGCCACTTTATCAGCGTAGGAGATCCACCGGCATAGCGAAGACCAAACCCGCCTGCAGAAACCGGGTTAATATCGATAGCGATATTAACCTCCTGCGCTACCTCCGAACTCGTGCGAGCCTCGGCCCTGGTCCCCACTTTCGCAATAAGCCGCTTACCCCTCAGCTCCAAAGTAATCAAACAAGGCGTGCGGAAAGCCGAGGTAGACACCGGGGCACTCACTTCCTTTACTTTCCCCTTCTCATACTTCACAATAAGACAATCCACCGCATTGTGGAACTTGGTGGTTCGTATAAAGCGCAAAGCATAACCCGTCAGGCTCTGCGCGTCAAAATTGATCAGCACATCCATGTACAAGGGCGCTATGCTAAAGCCCTGGCCAGCCGTCTTAAAAGGAGCCACTTCCAGCGCCAGTTTAGTGGCCCCCTTATGGCCTAAGGGCGGCGTGTAATACAGATAAGCATAAGTGGCCGGCAGCAAGCCCTCCAAGCCTTTGGCCCCATCGGACCCTTCGCCATAAAACCAGGCATCCCCCTTAAGTTCAGGTCTGCTGCGCCCGCTAAAATTTGGGTCAAAACTTCCGAGCGACCAGAAACCCGGCAGAATCTTTGGCTGATCGTCGGTAGGAAAATTTTGAAAATCTGTATGTAAAAACTGCAAGGCAGCCTTTACCCGCTTGGCGGAAATCCTTTCTGAGCTAAAAACACGAACGGGTGTGCCCCCATCACTGCGCTGATGCTTCGGGGACACCGAAGCCATCAGGTACCACCCTACGTCCCCCGCCGAGAGCTCATACCTCCGCAAGGGCACATTAGCCCGAGAAACAGCCACCTTAATCGCATCGCTGCCACCGGCATCGCTGCAGCGGTACCAGGTCACCTCCGACTGGTCGTCAA
>DUOK01000215.1 GCA_012838865.1 Bacteroidales bacterium
AGAAATAAAACAAAACGACAGCGGCTGGTGGCAACTGACCCTCCGGGTGGATGCAGCAGCCCCTTCCTCCGGTGCAGCTCTGCTTAAGGGAAGCAGGGTTTTACTGACCAGCAGCGACAGCAGTTTGTCCGACCTGCAAAGAGGCGAGCGACTTTTGCTGCAAACAAAACTGCAGGCCCTTCCCGTCAACACCAATCCCCACGCTTTCGACTATGGGCTTTTCCTTCGGCGCAAGGGCTATTCTTCTCAAGCCTTTCTCTCGGCCGGATCCTGGAAGAGCCTGCCTCTGCCCCCTGCAAGCCACCTGGCACTTCCCGATGCCATCAACCGCTGGTGCCGCGCAAAACTGGCACAAAACAAACTGGAACCGGAAGCTTTGGCCCTGATTCAGGCACTCTTACTGGGAAACAGGAGTGAACTCGACCGGGAAATCAACCAAAACTTCGTAAAAAGCGGCGCCATTCATCTGCTGGCCGTCTCCGGCCTGCATACAGGCATTATTTACATTCTGGTGGCTTCACTGCTGTCCCTATTTATACGCAGCACCCATCCCCTGAGCGTCTTCCTTATAATCAGCAGTCTGCTGGCCTATGCTGTGGTAACCGGACTGGAACCATCGGTAGTGCGGGCCGTGCTTATGCTGTCTCTCCTGCAAATGGGGCAACTCAGTCGACGCCCCGTCAACCGCTACAACCTCTTATGTGCATCGGCCTTACTGCAACTGCTCTGGCGCCCCCTGCTCATCTACCATGCCGGTTTCTGGCTGAGTCACCTGGCTGTAGTGGGTATCCTGGCCTTCTACCCCCTCATCAACAACTGTTGTACCCTTCGCTTTACTCCTGCCCGTAAACTGTGGTCGCTGCTTGCCGTTTCGCTTGCAGCGCAAAGCACTACCCTGCCTCTTTCGCTCTACCTCTTCGGCGCTTTCCCAAGCTGGTTCCTGCTCAGCAATCTCCTGTTGCTGCCCCTGCTCACACCCATTCTGCTCCTGGCATTGGCCAGTCTGGCCCTCAGCTTTAACCCCACACTGGCTGCCCTAACAGCCGGTCCACTCAACGACCTCCTTCTGTTTATGGCACAGCTGACCCAAAGCATTGAAGCGCTTCCAGGCAGCTATCCCGACAATTTATGGCTTTCGGCCCCCCTGCTTCTGCTGCTGTACCCCCTGCTGTTGCAAGTCTACCGACTGTGTACCCGTCCCCGCGGCACCCACTGGCTGCAAGCACTTGCCCTATTGTGTTTGCTTATGGCAGGTTTTCTGGCGCAACAACATATCAAATTGCAGAATCAGACCCTCGTTCTTTACCAAACCCGTAAAGGGCTTTTGCTTGAAGGACGCTCGGGCGGCAAGGTATTCGCCCTTCGCAGTCCTAAGGTGAGCGACGCCGACGCCGACTTTGCCCGAAGCGGACTTTTGCGACGCAGTCTCCTTTCCAAAGTCCATTTAAAAGAAAGCCTGCTGCCTCCCGATTCGCTGCTGCATATTCAAATCCTTGCCCCAAAGACACAGCCAATTCTGCTGTACCATGGCAGCAGTCGGACACCTTTACTGATTCCCGACGACACCCACATACCCACCGTGTTGCTTAACGGCAACCTTCGGGTGGATATGCCGTCTCTACTTAAAAACGAAAGCTGCCGACAAGTAGTGGCAGGGCCCGATTGTCCACCCTGGTTGATTCGGGAGTGGACCGCCGCACTGGACAGCACAAAAATCTCCTTTCACAGTGTCCGTCACAAGGGGGCCTTCGTCTTTCCGTAAAACCCCGGCAACAGCCATCGATAAAGTCCTGATTTTTTCGTCAAGTGCAAATTATTAGCTTATTTTGTCCCCGACCAAATCATATAAACCAGAATGAAGATTTTGATTGCCGGCGCCGGCGAAGTGGGCAACCATCTGGCAAAACTCTTTTGCAACGAAGATCATGATGTGATCTTGATGGACAGTGATGAAGAAAAGCTGCGTAAAGCTGAAGCTCATTTTGACCTGATGACCGTAGTGGGCTCAGTGACCTCCATTGACGATCTTCGGGACGCCCAGGTGGGCAGCTGCGATTTGTTTATTGCTGTTCCGCCCTACGAAGAAGTCAGCATACTCTCTGCCATGCTGGCCACCAAATTGGGCGCGAAAAAAACCATTGCCCGCATCAACAACTACGAATACCTGCTTCCCGAAAATCTGGAATACTTCAGGCAGCTGGGGGTCGATGAAGTCATTTATCCCGAGCACCTGGCGGCTCAGGAAATTATGGCCTCCTTAAAACAGGTCGGCATTCGACAAATGTTCCAGTTCAGCGACGGCAAACTGCTGCTTTATGCGGTTAAACTGCGCAACAATGCGCCCATTGTGGGACTAACCCTCTCACAGGCTTCGGCCATGCACGAAAAAAACGCCTATTTTACAGTAGCCATCAATCGCGACGGCAAGACCATTATCCCAAGGGGGAAGGACAGCTTTCAGCACAACGACCTGGCCTATGTAGTAACTACCAAAGAAGGGGCCGCGCAACTTTTGGCCGATGCCGGAAAAGTTCAATATGAGGTGCGGAATGTTATGATTCTGGGAGGCTCACGCATCGGAAAAAAGGTGGCTAAGGAGCTGGAGCACCAGTACCACATTAAGCTTATCGAGATCAACAAGGAGAAAAGCGCCCGACTGGCCGACTTCCTCGAAAACACGCTGGTAATTAACGGCGACGGCCGCAACCTCGACCTGCTTAAGGACGAAGGCATAGCCAAGACCGATGCTTTTATTGCCGTAACCGACAACTCGGAGGTAAACATCCTGGCCTGCCAGCTGGCCAAAAAAATGGGCGTAAAAAAATCAGTGGCCGAGGTGGAGAATATGGATTACATCGACC
>DUOK01000216.1 GCA_012838865.1 Bacteroidales bacterium
CGTTTTTATAAGCGGACTGAAGTCCGCGGCCGGGACTTCAGTCCCGTTTATTGATCGCGCCCCTGTCGGGGGCACACCGCTGTTTCCCAATCATAACCCGGGACTTCAGTCCCGGGTTGTCCCGGCCTTGGGGCACCCGTGTCCCAAGGTTGGGGTCGCCAGAGAAGGGGATGGTTGTGACCAGACATCCCAGGGTTGAAACCCTGGGTTATTATTGGAGCAGAATTTGTGCGCCCTGTGGGCGCGTTTTTATAAGCGGACTGAAGTCCGCTCGAGGCAGAGCCTCGATAGATCTGGTCATAGAGATTTCCTTCTTTGACGCCCCACAGGCTCGGGGCACAGGTGCCCCAAGCCCGCGGACTTCAGTCCGCTTACCTACCCGCGCCCAAAGGGCGCACCACTTCTGCCCTAATCATAGCCCAGGACTTCAGTCCTGGGTTGCCTTGCGTGCAGGCCAGTGATAAAGAGGTCGCCCAGGACTTCAGTCCCGGGTGGCCTTGTGTGCAGGTCCTGGGGTCCAGGCAAAAAAAAAGGCGGCCGAAGGGCCGCCTTTTTTTATTGCTTGGACAAGCGTTTGCGTTCGTGTTCCTGCAGGAGGATTTTGCGCAGACGGATGGATTTTGGGGTGACCTCCACGTATTCGTCGCCCTGGATGTATTCGAGGGCTTCTTCCAGACTGAAGGTGATGGGGGTAACGATGCGCACCTTGTCGTCGGAACCGGAGGCGCGCATATTGGTTAGTTTCTTACTCTTGGTAACGTTGATCACGAGGTCGCCATCGCGGTTGTTTTCGCCGATGACCTGACCCATGTACACCTCTTCCTGGGGAGAGATGAAAAATTTGCCGCGGTCCTGCAACTTATCAATGGCGTAAGCGAAGGCGGTGCCGGCTTCCATGCTGATGAGGGAGCCGTTTTGGCGCTTTTCGATGTGCCCACGCCAGGGTTGAAATTCGATGAAGCGATGGGCCATAACGGCTTCCCCGGCAGTGGCGGTCAGGATGCTGTTACGCAGACCAATGATGCCCCGTGAAGGAATGATGAACTCGAGGTGTACGCGCTCGCCCTTGCGCTCCATGCCCCGGAGTTCGCCCTTGCGCTGGGTCACCAGTTCAATGGCCTTTCCGGATGCTTCATCGGGCAGGTCGATGGTAAGCTCTTCAATGGGCTCGTGCTTTTCACCGGCTACTTCCTTAATGATTACACGGGGCTGACCCACCTGCAATTCGTAGCCTTCGCGACGCATGGTTTCGATGAGCACCGACAAGTGCAGAACGCCGCGGCCGTAAACGTTCCAGGCATCGGCCGAGTCGGTGGCCTCTACACGAAGTGCCAGGTTTTTTTCCAATTCCTTATCGAGGCGGTCCTTGATGTGGCGCGAGGTAACCAATTTACCTTCCTTACCGAAGAAGGGTGAGTTGTTGATGGTGAAGAGCATGCTCATGGTGGGCTCGTCGATGGCAATGGGGTCGAGTGGCTCGGGATTTTCCGGATCACATACGGAATCCCCAATGTCAAAGCGATCGAGTCCGATAATGGCGCAGAGTTCTCCGGCAGCTACCGTATCGGTCTTTGTGCGACCCAGTCCGTCAAAAATATTCAGTTCTTTGATGCGCGTCTTGTACATGCCTCCGTGGCGGTCGACCAGGGCAATCTCCATTCCTGTTTTGAGTACGCCCCGGTGTACGCGACCAATGGCAATCCGGCCCACGTACGACGAGTAGTCGAGCGAAGTAATCAACATCTGGGGCGTGCCCTCATTCACCTTGGGGGCCGGAATATGTTCTACAATGGCGTCCATCAGCACACTGATGTCGCTGGTTTGCTCCTTCCAGTCGTTCGACATCCAGTTGTCGCGTGCCGAACCGTACACCGTAATAAAATCGAGCTGATGCTCTGTCGCTTCGAGGTTAAACATCAGGTCGAACACCGCCTCCTGCACCTCTTCGGGGCGACAGTTGGGCTTGTCCACCTTATTGATTACAACAATGGGCTTGAGGCCAATGGCCAAAGCCTTCTGCAAAACAAAGCGCGTTTGGGGCATGGGGCCCTCAAAGGCATCTACCAGCAACAATACGCCGTCGGCCATATTGAGTACCCGCTCTACCTCTCCACCAAAGTCGGAGTGACCCGGGGTATCAATGATGTTAATTTTAGTTCCCTTCCAGGTTATGGATACGTTCTTGGACAAGATGGTGATGCCGCGTTCGCGTTCCAGGTCGTTGTTGTCCATCACCAACTCACCGGCATGTTGGTGTTCCTTAAAGAGTTTGCCGGCCATCAGCATTTTATCCACAATGGTGGTTTTGCCGTGGTCAACGTGCGCAATTATTGCGATGTTTCTAATGTTTTGCATACAGATGTCTTCCAAATTGGGGTGCAAAATTAGTGTAATTTAAGCGATTGTAGCTGCTGTGTGCCAGTGCCTTCGGGGTGTATTGGTCAAAAATATTGCCTGAGGTCTGATTAGCAGCACCTTAGCCACTGTTAAATTTTAGTTAAAAAATGAAGAGCTGCTGAAATAAAGCCTTTGAAAAGACCAGATGGGAGCAAGCGCAGCGCTGCAAGCAGGTCTTCGCTCTTGTTCGAAAAAATCGGGAGCAAAAACGCCACAGCGGGATTCGCCCACTGAGGGCGAATCCCGCTGTGCTTTAAAACGCAGTATATTATTCAGAGACGATGGTTGTCCAGCCGTGCGCATCGGGCTCGTCACCGTATTGAATGGCGCGCAGCTTGTTGTAGAGTTTAACACAAGTAGGTCCGGGTTCCCCGTTTTTACTGATGAGGTACTGCTTGCCGGTATCCAGGTCGTCGATGCGACCAATGGGACTGATTACAGCGGCAGTGCCACAGGCACCCACTTCCTCAAAAGTTTCCAGCTCCTCCAAGGGCACCTGACGTCGCTCGGTCTTCATGCCCATGTCCTGGGCCAGCTGAAGCAGACTCTTATTGGTGATGGAGGGCAGAATTGATTTCGATTCGGGCGTGATGTAGGTGTTGTTCTTTATTCCGAAGAAATTAGCAGGACCGCATTCGTCGATATATTTTTTCTCCCGGCTGTCGAGGTACAATACGGCCGAGTAGCCTTTTTCTTTGGCAATTTTGCCGGAACCGAGACTGGCCGCATAGTTGCCGCCCACCTTGTAGGGACCTGTGCCGTTGGGCGCTGCCCGGTCGTGCTGCCTGGTAATCATCAGGTTGGTGCACTTAAAGCCTTCCTTAAAGTAGGGGCCAACGGGGGTTACAAAGACCATAAACAGGTACTCATCGGCCGGAGAAACGCCCACCTTGGGGCCCGAACCAATCAGGAGGGGACGAATGTAGAGGGCTGCGCCACTCTCGTAGGGCGGCACAAAGCGGCTGTTCAGTTGCACCGCTTTAATGCAGGCATTCAGGAAGATTTCATCGGGAACACGCTGCATCAGAATGCCATCGGCTGTATCCTGCATGCGCTTGGCATTGTCGGCCATGCGGAAGATGCGGACCTTACCGTCTTTCCCTTTGAAGGCCTTGAGGCCTTCAAAAGCCTCTTGTCCGTAGTGCAGGCAGGTCGCTGCCATATGCAAATTAATGCTTTCCGAGGAGCTGATTTCCAACTCCCCCCATTTTCCATCCCGATAGTAGCAACGAACGTTGTAGTCGGTTTTGATGTAGGTAAATGACAATTTACCCCAATCGATTTCGCCAGTCATAAGAAATTAGGTTACGAAGTGTCTGTTCAAGGGTTAAAGTTACGATTTTCTTCGCCAAGTTGTACGCCAAACCTTTTGATAATAGCTGCTTTGGACCGAAAAAAGAGATGGTGGGGCGAGGTTGGGAGCAGCAAACGGGACCTTGCAAAGGGGACCTGCAAAGTGGAATTGGTCGACAGGAGGGCTCTATTTTATTAGCAACAGGAGGGCCGAAAGCGCGATGATGGTCAGCACCAGCATCCGAAATGCCTTTTCGGGAATGTAGGAAGCTATTTTTTTGCCCGTATATACCCCGGCAATGACAGCAGGAATCATCAACAGGTTCATATGAAAGCTGTTCCAGGTAATGGAGTGCCAGGCAAAAACATGGAAGGGGACTTTGATTAGGTTCATGGTGCCATAAAAAATGGCCCCGGTCGCAATAAAGCTGTTTTTCGGAATCCGTGTCGAAAGCAGATACAGATTAAACAGAGGTCCCGCTGCATTGCCTATCATTGAAGCAAAGCCACCCAGCAGTCCGGTGAAGGCCGACAAAGTAGGGGATTGCGAAAGGTTCACTTTTTTTCCAAAAAAGTCGAAGACCAAAATGATGCCCAGACTAACAATGATGAGGATGGCAATAATGTCGCGGAAAGTGCCGTCGTGAATAAACTTACCCACCGCCACGGCAATAAGCAGACCCGGCAGCACCCAGGGCAATAGTTTTTTCACCTGATGCCATTGGGCGCTCTTGCGGTACACCCTAAAAGCCATAAAATCAGAGAAAATCAGAATCGGCAGCAGTAAGCCCGTAGAGGCCATACCCCCGTACATAAAAACCATAAGCGGCACCGTTACCATACCCAGACCCTTTAGTCCCCCCTTCGACAGCCCATTGATGAAGGCGCACGAAAAGGTGCCCAGCCAAACGAGTAAGTTTACTTCAAGAGGATTGAAGAAAGTCTGCATCATAACTGCAAAGAAAGTGAAAAAGGGAGTAGAGCAGCTTCGCTTTAAGTCTTTTTATGCTTCCGGTAAGGCAGGCAGCAACAAATAAAAGCCGCTGCCCTGTTCGGCTACGCTTTCTACGCGAATGCTGCCCCCATCAGTTGGGCCATGTCGCAGCACAGGCGAAGCCCAAAGCCGGTACCGGTTTCCCCCGCAGTGCCCGGTGTGCTGGACTGTTTGTCCGATTTAACCAAGCGACGAAGGGTCTCGTGCGGAATGCCTAGCCCATAATCTTTCACCTGCAGGCATACTTTTCCGGGAAGTTCGCTCAACTCAACTTCCACTTTTTGGTGCAGGGGTGAAAATTTGATGGCATTCGACAACAAATTGCGCAGCATCATGTTTTGGCCTACTCGCTCAAATTGCGTATCACCTGCGAGGCGGCGAGCAGACCAAAGAGCGCCGGCATATAGCTGATGGTTCCTCCCGTGGTTTTTTTGTTTTGCTCGTCCTCTACAAATACCACATGGGCCTTGTCAACCTCTTCGGGACTGAACACTACATCGAAGCCCTTTTTCAGCTGGAATTTGCTCAAGCGCTTCCGCAGCATCCGTGCCAGTTTGCAGTTGTAGGATTTGGAAACATCTGTAATGCGCACTTGCGAAGGATCCAGTTTTCCACCTGCACCCATACTTGAGATAAGTGGTATCTTCTTATTCATTGTATGTACAATAAGAAAAACTTTTGGTGTCAGTGAGTCGATGGCATCCACCACGTAATCGTAGTTGGCACTGTTGAGCAAGGCGGGGATGCCCTCATCCTTCAGGAAAATTGGGTGGGTATAAATTTTCAGTTGAGGATTGATGTCCAGTAATCTTTGTGCCATTACTTCCACCTTTAGTTTATCCTCCGTGCTGCTTAGGGCCGGCAGTTGCCGGTTGCGGTTCGAAGGTTTAACTACGTCTGCATCTACAATACTGAGGCTGCCTATGCCCGCACGCACCAGCATTTCGGCCGCAAAGGATCCTACCCCGCCCACCCCGGCCACCAATACGTGGGTTTTTTTTAATTTTTCCAGTTTCTCCTCCCCCAAAAGCAAGGCCGTTCTGCTGAGCCATTCCATGCCGATTTGTTTTTTATTTTGAGGGCGCAAATTTAAGCATAAAATTTTGGTAGAGGCGCGATTTTAACTCTGCTTCTTTGCAGTGAAGCAGGGCGGCCGCTTGCCGATATACTTCCTGTATCGGCAGTGCGCTGTCGTCGCTTTCCAAAAACCAGGAGCCCTGTGGCAAAATCTGTAAGGATTGACCGGCCTTTCCTCCTTTTTCGAACAGGGCAGTGCCAAAGGAAAAGAGGAAGCCGGCCTTCAGCAATTGTTCCGCCAGCCTGGGATGCCCCCTAAAGCCATGCAGCACCCAGTATTGTTTCGGATGAAAGGCCTGTTTCATTTGCAGCAGTTCGTTGTGGCAGCCCACGCAATGCAGCAATACCGGTCGTTTCAGTTCTTCGGCCTTCCGGAGCTGGATTTCAAGTATTTGTTTTTGCGCTGTAAGGGCGGCTCCCCGAAACTTATCTAAGCCACATTCTCCAATGAAAAAGAGTTGATTATCAGTTTTTAACTGAATAATTAATTCAATTAATTCCCTTTGCATGCTGTCCCAGGGATGCAGTCCGTAGCTGTACGGTCCCCTAAGGTCTGCGGGCCTTTGACTGCCCGCCCGGAGGTTGTATACGAACAAGACCTCCGGGTTGGCAGTTGGCTGATGGGTATGTAAATCAATGTACTTCATTTATTTTCACCGGGCGCCAGCACCTCCACCCAGAGGCCGGGTTCCAACGCCTGTATGTTGTGATCGTACATGGCGGCGCAACTGACCGCCGGCAGCCAGAAACGGCCGGCGTAAGAGGCGTGCAAGACCAACACCAGACTTTGACTTTGTCCCCGCCTTAAATCCAGGTAGGAATAGGCGCGGTCGTCGCGCACATCCCGATAAGTGGGCAAGTCCAGTTCGTACTGTTGCAGGCTTTCTTCCATGCGCGTGTTTCGGATTTCCCAGCCTGAGGGGAAAATTTGAGTCAGTGCCAGATTGCTGAGGGTCTGGCTTTGCTGATTGCTCAGGGTGACCACTGCTTTAAAATCCGTTCCCTGTTCCAGGCGTGTTATATCCAGTGGCCGGTTGTCCAAATCGGTATAAGTGATGCGCATGCCCAATCCGCTTGCCGAACGCGCACGCAGCGAATCTTCCAGCGGCTGACCGTTTAGAATCAATTGGACAAAGAGGGGGTGGGGCGATTCGTTTTGTAGCCTAATTTGTCCAGCAGGCTCTTTTTCCAACTCGAGCCTTTCCTGTAAGAGGGCTTTTTCAAAAGTTATTTTTTCCGCAGCGGCCTGGTTGATGCGGTAGTTGAAGCGGGAATTCCGGCTGGCCGTGGTTCCTTCACCCACATAAGCGCTTACAGCCAGCAGGGCATAGGCGGTGGTCTGGGTACTCATCCAGGTGGATCTGTTCAATCGGTGAGACAGCTCACGTACCAGTGGAGCAGCCTCTGTGCGACGGTTCATTAAAACCAGACTCTCAATAAGCATGGCCATATCCCGCTCTTCCGAACCATAGGTGGCATCGAAATGACCTTCCGCTGCATTTTCGGGCAGTTGACTGCTGAGTTCCCGGGCCACTTCGGGCAGGCCTGTTAAGGCATAGGCGGCCGCCAGTCGCCATCTTGCTGCTGCACTCAGGTTTTCCTGCCGGCGCAGGCGATTCATACTGCCGCTTTCATTACTGCCTGCCAGTGCCAGGGTAAAGAGGCGATAGGCCTGAATGAAATCCTGACCCTCGTATGGGGCACCCGGTGTCCAGCTGCGTGCCCTGCTGCTTTGAAAATTCAACCAGCGCTCCTTAAGCTGAGGGGGCAGTGGATAGCCCTTGTTTTCTGCCTCCAGCAGCAAGTGACCGGCATAGCTGCTGGCCCATTCATCGGCCCTGGTGCCTCCCGGCCAGTAAGCAAAGCCCCCGTCGTTGGTCTGGTAGCGCAGCAATCGGTTGAGGACACTTTGCACATTGGATCGGGCCTGCCTTTGGGCCTCGTCCGACAACTGCGCCAGTTGGGGCAGGTAGAGTTGCGGGAAGGCGCCGGAACTGATTTGTTCGATGCAGCCGTGCGGGTATTGCAGCAGAAATTTCAAGCGGCGACCAAAATCAATGGGAGGAATGCTGCTGACTTCGAGGGTTGCACTGTTTGTTCCCAAAGCACCAAAGAGTTCATAGTCCATCAGCGCTTCGGCCCCGGGGGCCAGTTCCAGACTGCTTACCCTGGTTTGGGGTGGATTGGGGTTGCGTACCGGCAAATGAACCGTCTGGCTGGCGGTCTCCCCGCCGGCTGTGGCTTTTATCTCAATGCGTGCGCTCCCTGTAGCCTTAGCTGCCCGCAGTTTAAAATATACGGTTTGTTCTCCTTCCTGTTCAAAATGTACGGTTTGTGCCGCAGGGCCTTCCGGTCGCAGTAAATCGTCGCCCGTAATTTGCAGTTGAACCGGTCCCACTGCCTTGCCCGAAGCAAACAGGGTTACCGGCAGCAGCAGTTCTTCGCCCGGTCCCATTACCCTGGGCAGGGAACTCCAGACCATCAGGGGCTGGCGAATCTTTACTCTTTTATCTGCAGCGCCGGTGGCTTCTCCGTCGCTGGCAACCAACATTATCCGTACTGAGCCTGTATAGTTTGGCAGAAGTATATGATGCTTGTTTTTATCTTTGGCTTTCAGGTCAAAAGGCCCTAAAAAACGAACCATAGGTTCAAAGCGTCTTGCCTGGTTTTGTGTGCCCGAAGTGGAGAGTTCGTCTCCACCACCAATGCCAAAAACCTGCTCAATGCGCCCCCCAAAGGCGCCGAGTACCTGGTCGTATAAGTCCCAGGTTTTAACACCCAGGGCCTCCCGGGCATTAAAATGGGGCCAGGCATCCGGGGTTTTAAAGGCCGTCAAATCCAGCAAGCCATCGTCCACTATGGCCAGGGTATAACTGAGGGCGCGCCCTTTCGCCTCACTCACTTCCACCTCAACCCTTTGCTGAGGGCGCCATTCTTCTGCTGCTTTTATTTGGGGTTGCAGTCGCGATGCGGCATGATTGACCTCTAAAGGAAGCACCCCAAACAGGCGTATGGGCAAATCATTGTCAGCTCTTAAGTGTGGTTGCAATAGGGTGACGGACACATAAATACCCGGAATCATCTCTTCTGTTAGTGTAAATTCAAAGCGGGTGCTTTCAGCCTGGGTCTCCACCCACCAGCTTTGAAGGACGCGACTGCCGTTTTCGACACTTACCAGGGCACGTCCCTGACCGGCTGAAGGGAAGGTGATCAGGGCTTTTTCTCCAGGCGCATAACTGCGCTTATCGCTGTTGAATTGGAGCATGGTTGCTCCATCGCTGCCGCCCCGGCTGGCTTTTTGGGCCCAGCCCGGCCAGTCCACCAACACGGTCGTGGTCGCCGCGTGTCCGTTAACCGGGTCCTCCACGCGAATCAGGTAGCGGCCCCAGTCCGGTTGATCGATGCGGAAGGGCAAGCTGCCCTTTCCCTGCGTAATTTTTACGCTGCCTTCCTTAATCTGACTGGCCGAGCCGGAGCTGACGTAGCGCGCCAAATCGTCTTCGGTTTTGTCCCACCACCAGCGCCAGTCGAGTTTGTAAATGCGGTATTTTAGGTGGGTGTCGCCGCTGGCTTCGCCTTGCTCATCCACCCACACCACCTCAACGGGGTGCGTTTCGTCGGTCAGTAAATAGCCTTTTTGGTCCGTTTCCGGCGCCCGCAGGCCCACATAACGCGGATAGGGCGAGAAGGGGCGCGAATGTTGCGCCATGCTGAAAGACCCGCCTTCCTCGTAAACTCTCGAGCTGAAACGTGCCAGCATCATACCGGGTGCCCTGGTGGAGCTTCGGGCATCGAAATTTATACTGGCCTTCCCCTGTTCGTCGAGTCGTCCTTCAAAAAGTGTTTCTTCTCTTTGCTCCAATTTTCTCAGGGCATCGTCGAACACGAAAGCAGGATGTTGTGTAAAGCGTGTTGGTACGGTGCTGAAGCTCAGTTTAAGGTCGGCTTTTAGGCCCCCGGCCACAGCTCCATGCAGCCACTCGGCCTGCAGTTGCAACTTCGTGCTTTGACGGGCTTGCAAACGCTCCTGCTCAAAAAGCAGGTCGATGCGCAGGCGGTTGGGTTTGATGGTCTCTATGCGCAGGTCTTGCTCAAAGACCGCCGGACCCACCGACACGCGGGCCAACCAGAATCCGGTAGGGGCATCCTCCGGAGTAGCGGCACGAAAACTGTAAAGTCGGTTTTGCGGATGGCGGGCGACCAGGCGCTGCTGAATTTGTCCTCTTGGATTGATAAGCTCGAAAGTGGCCGCTTGGTTGGGCGGTAACTGTCCGTTTTTGTCCTCCACCATCAGGGATACAAATAAGGAGTCGCCCGGTCGCCAAACCCCGCGTTCTCCATAGAGGTAGCCCTTGAGTCCCTCCTGCAGCTGTTGTCCGTCCACATCGAAGCGACTCAGGGAAAGACTGTGCCCCTCGTCCAGTCGCAGATAGGCTTTTTGCTTGCCCTGACTGGCCAGCAGCAGAAATGGTTGTCCGCTTCCTTTCAGTTGGAGAAGCGCCTTGCCTTCCGTATCGCTGCGCCCTTTGGCCAGTGATTGAAGTTGAAAATTCAGCACTTCCAATTCCACCTCAGCCAGAGGAGCTGTACTCCGCAGGTCGTTGGCAAAGACCAGGAGTTCCCTGGCATCGCCCTTTTTAGCAAGCAATCCCAGGTTGGAAGCCAGAATATTGGTGCTGGCCCAGCGGTTGCGTCGGTAGTAGGAGTCGGAACAGGGATTGTCTCTTTCGTACCAGTCCCATTCCTGGTACTGATACGGGTAGTTCTGGTAGTAGCCCTCTGGTTCATCCCAAAAATCTCCGTCTTCGGGGGTGTTGCGCCGGGCTTCCGGAACTTCGTCTCCGCAGGCAAAGGCCGCATCGGCCCGCTCAAAGCCCAGTTCCACCCGATAGAGGGCACCCGGTTCGGCCTGGATCATTTTAGAAAGATCCAAACTGAAGGTATTCCAGTCGTTTAGGTTAAGCGTGGCATCGGTATTGAGGGGAAGGAGCGATTGGTGCACCAGGCGGCCGGCTCGTTTGAGCTGCTGGCTGCCCTCCAGGGTGTTGATCTGGAGAAAGGCGGGCAAGTTGTTTTCGTAGATGCGAACAACGCGTACCAAAACCGATTTTAGGGCCACGGCCCTAAAGGGCAGGTGCAACTGGTCGGAGTAGGGCATGATGTTGCCCTTGCCTACAAATTCCACCGCGGGGGCCAGACTCGAGAAGGAGAATTGAAAACGTTCGGTGGAGCCTAAAGAAGGACCGCCGGAGCTGGAAATTCCGGCAGTCAGGCGCAGCTCAAAGTCGCCATAGACCGGCGAGGAAGGATAGATTTCAAGCACATTGTCCCGCACCAAAAACGACAGCCTTGTCTCGCTGTCCACTTGTACCAGGCCGTCAAAATTCTGCTCTGCATCCAGGGGGTCTGAAAAGACCACCTGAATCAGTTGACGCGGGTGTTGGTGAGACTGAAAGTGCTGAACTACAAATTGTCCTTTCGCTGGGATGGGAATCTTTTCTTTGCCCTTGTTTTCGCTGCCAAGTACAGCGCCGTTATGCTCCAGGGTCAGGGTGCTTTCTGTTTCTCCTCGCTGCAGGGGACCTATTTCAAAGTGGTAGTTTTGCTCGTCGCTTTGTTGCCAGCGTATTTCCTGTGGGCCCGCCTCTGTCTGGGCCTTTAAAAGGTCCTTTACCTGGGCGAGGACGGCTGCATTGGCCAGTTGCAGACTGCCGCTTAAGCGGTAGGCGCTTCCGCTTTCTGCCGTTTCCAGTTCCAGGGGATTCAACTTCAGACGGTAGTTCTGTGGCAGGGTAGAAATGTTGAAAAAGAAGTCCTCTTTTTCATCGGGAAATAATTTTTTTAAATGCAGGGTGATTTTGTAAAGCCTCCCCGCCTCGAAGTTTTCTGAGGGTTTAAACTGCAGGGTACGCTCATTCAACCACAGCCAGTCGCCCTTTGCAGCGGGCTGTATGGAGGCCAGGGAAGAAGGCGCCGCCATGCCGGGCACCGCAGTGGGCACACTGTCGGTAAACTCTACCGTAATGCTGCCGTTGGTCGGCAGCAGGGCCGAAGTGAAGGCCGCTACCCGCTGATGATAGCCGGAGTGGCTCAGTGGACTGTCGTTGCTGCTTTTGCAGGCCGGCAGGATTATTAAAAGGAGGAGGACTGCGGAAAGCGGGGTGTTAAGGAACTTTTTCATGGTGCTGGTATTTGAGGGTGTATGTTGCAAGTTAAGGAACCGGGTCGTGCCCATGGCCCCCCCAGGGGTTGCACGACACGATGCGCTTGAGCGACAGCCAAAGGCCCTTAAAGGGACCGTGCTTACGTAAGGCCTCAACGGTGTACTGGCTGCAGGTGGGGGTATAGCGGCACGAGGGTCCGATCATGGGCGAAAGAACGTACTGGTACAGCTTGACAGGCAATATCAGCAGGGCAACCAGTCCTTTTTTTAAAAGCATCCAAATGGTTCTCATTCGCGCGGTATTTCGTTTTTCGAAAGGGTTGCAGCAGCCTTGTCCAGGGCCTTCAGAAGGCCCTTTTCTATCTGACTGTAAGGCAAGACTTCCTTGTCTATATAGACCAGGGCCAGCAGTAATTTTCTTCCTTCCGGAACCTGTGCCTGCAATCGTACTTTGTTGAGTCGATAAGCTTCCCGCATGCGTCGGCGCAGTAAGTTGCGTTTAACCGCCCTTTTAAAACGTTTCTTGGGAACCGAAAAGAGTACCGCCACCGGTGCCCCACCGTCGTCATCCACCCAAAGGTACTGCACCCGCAGCGGATGGGCCAGAAAGGCCTTGCCGTCCTCGAACAAGGCCCCGATTTGCTTTTTAAGATAAAGGCGTTCGTCTTTTTTTAATGTATACCCGCTGCTTGTCATGCCACTTAGCGATTCAGTCTCCAAACCTACAAAAAAAACACCCCAAACGGAAGAACCGAGGGGTGTTTGTATTACTAAGAGAAGGCGTTTACGCGCACTTATTTCTTATTGTGTTGCTTGATGTACATTTCCAGGGCGGCCGTCATGGAAGGCGCCTGGGGCATGGGTGCCTGCAAATCGAGACGCAGGCCTGCTTCGGTAACGGCCTTGGCCGTTGCCGGACCAAAAGAAGCAATCACTATTTCATTTTGCTTAAAGTCCGGGAAGTTCTGGAAAAGTGAGGCAATTCCTGAGGGACTGAAGAACACCAGCATGTCGTAATCTACGGCCTTAATGTCGCTTAAGTCGCTGCTTACGGTGCGGTAGAAGGTGGCCTTGGTATATTTCAGTTTGGATTTGTTCAGCAAGTCCGGAATTTCCTGCTTGTGAATGTCGGAGAGCGGCACCAGAAACTTTTCGTCCTTGTGCTTTTTCATAACATCCACCAGGTCGGCAAATTTTCCGGTAGAATGGAAGATTTTCCGCTTGCGATATACGATGTATTTCTGCAGATAAAAGGCTGTAGCCTCTGAAATGCAGAAGTATTTCATATCGTCAGGAATAACAGTGCGGTTTTCTTCGCTGATCCGAAAGAAGTGGTCGATGGCCGTGCGACTGGTAAAAACGACGGCGCTGTGATCAAGAATGTTGATCTTCTGTTGACGAAAATCCTTGGCAGTAATTCCTTCTACCTGAATGAACTGTCGAAAGTCAATTTTCACATTGTTTTTTTCGGCCAGGTCAAAGTAAGGCGATTTGGGCGTGCTTGGCTTGGGTTGTGAAACCAGAATTTTTTTGATCTTCAAAGTGCTTCAGTTTTAGTTCAACAAAAATAGGAACTACTCCATTTTCTATTTGAACAGTACCTTAAAAAGTAAGGCTAAGGGTAAAATTTCCAGACTGCAAAGATACAAAATAATATAATAACCCGAAACAAGACTGCGGAAATTCGTACGGATGCTGTGGCTCAGTTGAAGGAGGTAGAGCGCTGAGAACAGGCCAATTCCGCCTTTGATGAGGTAGATTTGAAGGGTGTTGTCGACAAAAGGGAGCAGCACAATAAGGGGCAGGAGGAGCACCCCAAAAACTTTGTTGGCGACCCCGGCATAGGACAGGTAGCGCCGGGTGGCCGTGCGGACATCAAAAATCAGGGCCACGAGATGATAAACCAGAGATTTGGCCGTCAGCAGCACAATTAGGAGTGCAGCTATAAGAGGCAGGCGAATGGGGCCTTCCATTCCTGCAAACGGCTTTTCGAAGAGGACCAGGGTCTGATAAATGAAAATGCTTGATGTCGCATAGAACAAGACGTTCATTATAAAGGAAGGCAGCGCATTGGAGGCATTGTTTCCTTCGATTTTCTCCGAAAAGGATGGGTAGAGCAGACTTAGAAAAACTTCTTTCAGGTAACGGTACCAGTTCATTCGAATCAGTCCCCCCAGCAAAACCGCCAGCGCCAACAAGCCAATCATCCAGTCGGCCTGCAGTTCGTGCTTGTCCACCCGCTGCAGTGCCGGTCCTTCGTGCGTGCTTTCTTCCGTGGTGGTTTTAAGCACTTTTTTGTCCGACCCATCTGATTTGTCCGCCTGACTCAGACTGTCCACCACCATACTGTCGGCCTCAAGTGGAAGCAAATCCGCTGCGCTGCTGCTGAAGGCATCCGGGTCAAAGCCCAGCTCATCCTTCCCCTCCAGTTCCCAGTTGATAGCGGCTGGCGGAAGTTCTCCCAGATACAAGTCCGCCGAGTCCCTGGCCGTTAACTCGGGTGGAGGAGGAGGGGTGGGACGTGGAGCAGGGCGTGTAGGCGCCGGTCGTTGAACCGGCTCCTGCTCCACCAGCTCTACGCGGCGAACCGGCAGGTTCAGCTGCAGATCCACACTGCCGCCCAGCCTTGGTGCGCTTATCTCCGGTACCCGTAAAGCAGGACTAAGGGTGTCGGCCCTCTGGGTTTGTAGATGCTGGTTCCATTCCTCCATTTTCCTGATCTCTTTCTAAATGCTTTGTCCTATTCTTTTGCCTCCCCGTTCTTAACCGCAGCAAACCCAATGGACTCCGGTCCCCATGGCTGCTGGTCGGCCAGTGCCTGCAGCAAATCTTCCGGTTTTTCAATGACCCGCCAAAGGTCCAGGTGCTCACGACGCATGAAATTTTCTTCTGCCATTCTCTCTGCCATGGCCACCAGCGGATCGTAGTAGCCGTCGGTATTGAGCAGGACAATGGGATGTGGAAATTGGCCCAGTTTCTTGAGGGAAAGCACCTCGTAGAGTTCCTCCAGGGTGCCGTTTCCTCCCGGTAGGGCCAGTACGGCTGAGGTGTCTTTAATCAGCAATTCTTTACGGGCATGCATGGTGCTGACATGCACCATGTCTTTCACCCCCTTGTGTTCCCACTCTACTTCAATCATAAAGCGTGGGATGATGCCTTTAATGTACCCGCCACATTCGAGTACCGTGTCGGCCACACAGCCCATGAGTCCCGTAGCGCCCCCTCCGTACAGCACGCCGTAGCCCGCTTCTACCGCAATGCGGGTGGCTGCGGCGGCAGCTTCAAAGTATTTTTGAGGGATGGCGGGACTCGAGGCGCAATAAATCGTTATCTGCTGCATGTTTAATTCTTAAGTGAGGTTTAAAGTCAGAGTGCGTCGCTGAAACACCAGGCCGCGGCACCAAATAAAATAAAATCTTTGAGGAAGGCATGGCCTGCCCGGGATAATTCAGGAAAGCCGTAGCCGGTCTGCCAAACCAGGCCTGAAGTAAAGAAGACCAAAATACCCGCCAGGAAAATCACCATGGCCATGGCCCCTCCCCAGGTCGATAGTTTCCTGGATACAGGTTTCAGCATCAGCAGTATACCTGCAACTATTTGAATCCATGCAATAACCATACTCAGGGCATAAACCGTCAGGTATTTCAAGAGCCAGGCGAAGAGTACGGTCTGCGTCATGGCCTGCTCTATTTGCAGCGCTTCCGAGTTTTTAAACTTCATAAGCCCCAACCAAATAAGAACAACACCTAAACCATATCTTAAAATAAATTGGGCGACTTGTTGGAAGATTTTTTTCAGCAGTGTTTTCATGCACGCACAGTTTTAAATCAAACGATTTTTACCAAAGGGCCACAGCGCCAGTCCCGCCAGTTTAAAGTGCTGCTTGGCAAAGGGAATGCCCAGGATGGTGAGGAACAACAATACTCCGAAAAGTAAATGCGTCAGCGCAATCCAAAAACCAAAAAGCAACAGCCATATCAGATTGAAAAGGGTCAGGAGGCAGCCTCCCGGAAGGTCGGTCGATGGCAAAACTTTGGTGCCAAAGGGCCACAAGGCCAACAACCCGAGTTTAAAGGACTGTATGCCGAAGGGGATACCAATGATGGTGATCATCATAGCCACACCAGCAGCAAAGTACTCCATCGCGGTAATAAATCCTCCGAATACAAGCCATATTATATTTCCAATCAGCCTCATAGGTCTGTTATTTAATTTTATACTTAAAATAAACCATGCAGCTTGGCATCTACTTTGTCAAAGATGGCACTCAAGGCCGCCGGATCCTTTATAAAATCATTGTCGTCTACATTTACCGTCAGCACATTGCCCGCCTGGTATTTCATCATCCAGCCCTCGTAGCGTTCGTTCAGTCGCTTCAGGTAGTCGAGGCGAATGCCCGCCTCATACGAACGCCCACGCAGTTCAATCTGTCGCACCAGGGTAGGCACCGAAGCCCTTAAATAAATCAACAAATCCGGCGGTTGAATAAGACTGGTCATCAACTCAAAAAGTGAAAGATAATTGTCGAAATCGCGCTTGCTCATCAGCCCCATATCGTAAAGGTTGGTCGCAAAGATGTAGGCATCCTCATATATGGTACGGTCTTGCACCACGGTGTGCTCCAATTGCCTGAATTTGACGATCTGTGAAAAGCGGCTGTTGAGAAAATAAACCTGCAGGTTAAAGGACCAGCGCTTCATGTCCTCATAAAAATCGGGCAGATAAGGGTTTTCGTCCACCTCTTCAAAATGCGCCTCCCAGCCGTAGTGTTTGGCCAGGAGTCCCGCCAGTGTTGTTTTGCCCGACCCAATATTACCTGCGATAGCTATGTGCATGATTAATTATTATTTGACTCTGTTTAATTCAAGTAATTGTTCAATGTATTCGCGCGTATTGGCCAAGCGGGGTACCTTGTTCTGTCCCCCCAATTTCTTTTTCTGCTTCAACCACACAAAGAACAGGCCGGGTCGGGCCACTTCCAGATGCGGCGGTTCCAGGGTGATGTCTTTGTAGCGCTTGGCATCGTAATCGCTGTTTACCTCCCTTAAAGTGGTATCCAGTACCTTCATAAACTTTCTGTTGTCGTCGGGTACCCTTTCAAATTCGATGAGCCACTGGTGCGAGCCTTTGGCCTCTGCACCCATATAGATGGGGGCAGCCGTGTATTCCTTTATCCTCGCACCTGTCGCTTCACAGGCTTTTTGCAAACCCTTTTCGGCATTTTCAATCATCAATTCTTCGCCAAAGGCATTGATGTAATGTTTGGTCCTTCCCGATATGATGATTTTATAGGGTCGCAAGGAGGTAAAGCGTACTGTATCGCCAATCATGTAGCGCCAGAGGCCGCCATTGGTGCTGATGATTAAGGCATAGTCCTTATCTTTTTCCACTTCGTTCAATTGCAGGGTGTGGGGATGTGTTTCACCCAGCTCCGAAAGCGGCATAAATTCGAAGAACACCCCGTAATCGAGCATCAGCAGCATTCCCGGGTCCTTGAGATCGTCCTGTACGGCAAAGAAACCCTCCGAGGCATTGTAGGTCTCCAGATAGGCCATTTGGTCTGAAGGAATCAATTCACGGTATTGCTCGCGATAAGGTGTGAAGCTGACGCCGCCGTGGATGAAAAGCTCGAGATTGGGCCAGACTTCCAGAAGGTTTTGTTTGCCCGTGTGTTGCAGTACGTTTTTCAGCAGCACCAAAAACCAGGAGGGCACCCCGGCCATGGCCGTCACATTTTCTTTGATGGTGGTCTCGGTAATCAGTTTCATCTTTTTTTCCCATTCGTCAATCAGCGCAATTTCCCGCTCTGGGGTACGCACAAAGCTGGTCCAGAAGGGCAGGTTTTCGATCAGGATGGCCGAGAGGTCGCCGTAGAGCGAATGGTCCGAGAAGTTGTTGATTTGGTGACTGCCGCCCAGGGTCAGCGTTTTGCCGCCCATCAGTTGGTTGTCGGGCCGCAACTGGTTGTATATTACCAGGCTGTCCTTTCCCCCCTGGTAGTGGCAATCGTTCAGGGCCTCCTTAGAGATGGGAATGAACTTGCTGCGGGAGGAGGTGGTGCCCGAGCTCTTGGCGTACCATTTGATGTCTCCCGGCCAAAGGATGTTTTTTTCGCCCTGGCGCATCCGAATAATGTCGGGCATCATGGCGTCGTAATCCCGCACGGGCACTCTTTCCTTAAAGGCAGCTACCGATCGGATACCGGCAAAATCGTAGTTCTTTCCGATGACCGTTGCGGCCGCTTTGCCTATCAGGTAGCGGAACTGCTCTTCCTGCATGGCTTCGGGCTCTCGGCGCATTCTTTCCAGCTGACTTAGGCGTTTGCTGTTGATGAAAGAAAAGATATCGTTAAAAATGGGCATAAAAGTCCTGCTTTTTTCTTTGTTCAAATATAGGAAAAATTGACGGCAGGTAAACACATGAAACGCCGCTATAGTTTAGCGAAGCTGTGCGCAAGCCGCGCACAGGCTTTGCATTAAACAAGAATTCTCTTACTTTTAGCCTTCAATTAATCTCCCGTGTATGTCGGTATTTGATATTGTGGCCGGAATTATTCTGCTGCTTCTTTTTTTAAAGGGACTCAAAAACGGTTTTGTTATTGAGCTGGCTTCTTTGGCAGCACTGGTGTTGGGACTGGTAGGAGCGGTTAAGTTTTCAGATTTGGCCGCGCAATGGCTTTCGGGATATTTTCAGTCGCAGTACCTTTCTGTAATGGCCTTCGTCTTGGTGTTTGTGCTGGTTGTACTGGCGGTCCACCTGGTGGCAAGGGGCATCGACCGACTCTTGAAGGCAGTGGCCCTGGGCTGGCTCAATCGCCTGGTTGGGGCGTTTTTTGGTCTGCTTAAGGGCGCCTTCTTGTTGAGCGCCCTGCTCTTGCTGCTGGATGCTTTTGGCCTCAGCCTCTGGCTTTTTTCACCGGAAACCCAAGCATCTTCCCTGCTGTACAAACCGCTGTCGCAGTTTGCCCCCCGGGTTATGGAGTGGCTTAATGTATCGATAGACCACCTTTTGCCAGCCTTGCAGGAGGCTGTTCAAGCTCAGGATGTAGTGGTTTGAGTGTTTGATTTTTGTATCTTTGTCGCCGCTCAAATCGGAAAAATTAATCATTAAGGATATATCGAATGAACTTTGTTGAGGAACTCAAGTGGCGCGGGATGATTCACGACATCATGCCCGGAACGGAAGAGATGTTGGAAAAAGAAATGACGGCGGCCTATGTGGGCATCGACCCTACGGCCGATTCTTTGCACATCGGACACCTGGTGAGCGTGATGATGTTGAAGCATTTTCAGGTAGCCGGTCACAAGCCCATTGTGTTGGTAGGTGGGGCTACCGGGATGATTGGCGACCCCTCGATGAAAAATGCCGAGCGCAATTTGCTCGATGAGGCCACCCTGCGGCACAATCAGGAGTGCATCAAACAGCAACTGAGTAGTTTTCTCGATTTCAGCAGTACGCTGCCCAATCGGGCAGAGATGGTGAACAACTACGACTGGATGAAGGGCATTACCTTTTTGGATTTTATTCGCGATATCGGCAAGCACATTACCGTTAATTATATGATGGCCAAGGATTCGGTAAAGAAGCGTTTGAGCGGCGATGCCCGTGAGGGGCTTTCCTTTACCGAGTTTACCTATCAGTTGGTGCAGGGCTTCGACTTTTTGCATTTGTTTCAGCACAACAACTGTCGCCTGCAAATGGGCGGGTCCGATCAGTGGGGCAACATCACTACCGGAACGGAGCTGATTCGCCGGGTAGCCGGCGGCGAGGCTTATGCCTTGACTTGTCCGCTTATTACCAAGGCCGACGGCGGCAAATTTGGTAAAACCGAGTCGGGCAACGTCTGGCTCGACCCCGAGCGCACCAGTCCCTACCAGTTTTACCAGTTCTGGCTCAACACTTCCGATGCCGATGCCGAGAAATACATCAAGATATTTACCCTTTTAAGTCGTCAGGAAGTGGCTGCTTTGGTCGACGAGCACGCCCAGGCCCCCCACGCCCGCGCCTTGCAAAAGCGCCTGGCCGAGGAAGTCACCCTAATGGTACACGGTCGCGAAGCCTACGATTTTGCCGTAGAAGCTTCTCAAATCCTGTTTGGCAAGGGGGCTACCGAAACGCTTCAAAAGATGGATGAGAAAACGCTGCTTTCAGTCTTCGAAGGTGTTCCTGTTTTTGAAGTCGCCCTCAGCACCCTCGAGGCGGGTCTGCCCGCCATCGACCTGCTCAGTGAGGCAGCGGCCATCTTCCCCTCCAAGGGTGAGGCACGTCGCACCATTGCCGGAGGCGGTGTCAGCATCAACAAGGAGAAGGTGGCCACCCCGGACCAGCTGGTAGATGCCAGCTCCCTGCTCAACGGGAAATATTTGCTGGTACAAAAGGGCAAGAAGAACTATTCTCTGCTGCTCGTGCAGTAAGGCTGCTCAACAATACTGCGCAGTAATAAAGGGGGGCTGTCTGGAAAGCAAGTAAAAACGGCTGAGTGTTGAATATTTGAAAATTTTTGCGGAAGACGTAAAACAATATAGAAAGAGGGTGTCCCATAGGAGACACCCTCTTTTTAGTGCTTAGTGGTTTTCTTTTCCCAG
>DUOK01000026.1 GCA_012838865.1 Bacteroidales bacterium
CAGGTCGAACTCCACCCACGACTGGCCCTACGCGGGGCACTGTCCGGCACCCCCTTACGCCTTTCGCTGGGCACACAATTTCAAGTGCAGGCTTTTTACATCCACCTTCAACTGCAACACCATCAAGTCCTGGGCTGGTCGTCGGTGGTGGGACTGGCCTGGCGCTTGCCACATAAACCCCAACAAACGACCAGCAGCTAATACCTGCTTTCACCCCTATACCAAACAGAACCTTCGCCATGAAAAAACAGTCTGCCCTCCTCTATTTTTTGCTTTTTGCACACAATCTGTGGACCCAAAACCTGCCGTCTGAACCGCAGCCCGACCAAGAACTCCTGAACGAATGGGCCGAAGTCCTGGCGGCCGAAATGGAAGAAGGTGCCGAAGACGCACAACAGATCCTGATGGAACAGCTCCTCCAGCTTTACCAAAACCCCATCAACATCAATACCGCCACACGGGAGGATCTGCAAAAAATATTCTTTCTGAGCGACTTGCAAATCGAAGCCTTATTGTTTCAGCGCTTTCAGAACAAGGCTTTTTACTCTATTTACGAAATGCAGGCCATCGAAGGCATGGATGCGGCAAGCCTCAAAATGCTGGCGCCCCTGCTGCGTTTCGACTGGGAAGTCCAAACCTCCAAAAGGACGTTTCGACCGCAGGCCGACCTCTTTATCAGGGGACAATCGCAACTGCAAACCCAAAATGGTTATCGGGCGCGCCCCGACGGCAGCATTCCCTTTCAAGGCTCGCCCATCAAGGCTTATACGCGACTGGAAATAAAGGCGCTGAAGCAAGTCTCCCTGGGCCTCGTGGCCGAAAAAGACCAGGGCGAACCCCTCTTCACCGCCCAACAACCTGGTCCCGATTACCTTTCGGGCTATCTCCAGTTTCAGACCGACCACACTCTCCGAAAAGTAATCGTGGGCAGCTACAAACTGAGCAGCGGTCAGGGCCTGGCCCTGCAAACCGGTCATGCCACGCTCAAAAGCAGTGCCACCACCTCCATCCGCAACCGCCAAGCATCTTACGCACCCTCCCTATCGGTCAACGAAGGGGGCGGATGCTCTGGCGTGCTGGTCGATCTGGGTGGGGAAGCCTGGCAGCTGCTGCCCTTTTTCTCCCGGGTACAGCGCGACGGGAGACTCGACACCCTGGAACAAGACGGGGTGGTGCTGCGCAGCTTAAAGTCCGACGGCTACCACCGTACGGAGACTGAGCGGGCCCAAAGAAAGAATACGGAGGAGTGGGTGGTGGGACTGACCGGCAAATACCTGCTGCCCCGGATGACACTGGAAGCAGGTCTGTTGCACTACCAACTGGAACACCCGCTACAGGCACTGCCCACGACCTACAACCAACATTACTGGCAGGGCAGAAGCACGCACAACTTTTGGCTGGCCGGTTCGGGCAGCGTGGCCAACATGCATTGGTTTGCAGAAACAGCCTTCAACGAAAGTGCGCATCCCGCCCTGTGGGCCGGCCTGCAAAGTCTCCTGAAACAAACGGCAGAGCTGGCACTGGGATTTCGACACTTTCCGCTCGATTATTATGCCCCCCTGGGTGGGGCCCTGAGCGAGGCCTCCGTCCCCGCCGGCGAAACCGGATTCTACGTCGGTCTCGAACTGCCGCTGCCCGCTGCTTTAACCGCTTCGGGCTACCTCGATGCTTACAGCCATAGGGCAGCCCGCTATGGGGTAAGTGGACCGGCAAAAGGCTTTGACCTGCTGCTGACACTGCACCACCAGACGAGCAGCGACTGGGAGAACACGCTGCGTTTCAGACACCGCACAAAGGGAGTGGATCGGGAAAGTGAGGAGCCGGAAACGGTCCTGGGGGAACAGAATCAAAATCAGCTGCGCTGGCAGAGTCGCTTTACACCGGGCAAAAACTGGATGCTGACCCTGAGGGGCGACTGGCAAACGGTGCAGAAAAGTGGCGGAGAGCGATCGAGTCCCGGCTTCTTTCTGTCGCAGGACCTGCGCTATACCTCGAACAGCAAAAAGTGGAATGTTACGCTGCGCTATGCCGTCTTTGATGCGGAAGAGTACGCCACCCGCATTTTTGCCTATGAGCCCGACGTGCTTTACAGCATGAGTACGCCTGCCCATTACGGCAAGGGCAATCGTTTGGTCGTTCTGGGAAAATGGACCCCGCTAAAGGGGCTCGACCTTTGGCTGCGTTTCAGCCGTTGGCACTATCCCGGACGCGAAAGCATCGGCAGCGGCTACGCCGAAATCCGGGGCGACAAAAACAGAGAAATAAAGCTGCAGCTGCGCAAGCGCTTTTGATCAGTTGCCCACCTCAGAAATGAATTTTATGCGCACCATGCGCACATCCTCCTCAGCGTACTCGTCCTCACCCAACTCCTCCAGAGCGGTGGCTATATCGTCGGTCTCGGCGTCCTCCTTGAAATAAAGGAAGATATCGTCGCGGTGGTCCTCATCCATCACCTGATCAATATGGTAATCGATGTTTACACGCGTCCCGCTGTAAACGATGGACTCCAGCTCCTTCAGCAAATCGTTCATCTCTATGCCTTTGCTTTCGGCAATGTCGTCGAGCGGCACCTTGCGGTCGATGCTCTGTATGATGGAGATCTTCAACTTCGATTTATTGGCCACCGATTTCACCACCAAATCAATGGGGCGATCCAGCTCATTGTCGGACACATGCTGCTCTATCAGCTTCAGAAACTCGGCACCAAAACGCTTGGCCTTTCCGGCCCCCACACCCGGCATATTCTGCAACTCATCCATTGTAACCGGATAGTAAGTCGACATGGCCTCGAGCGAAGGATCCTGAAAAATAATGAAAGGCGGCAGGTTCATCTTTTTGGCAATCTTCCTGCGTAAATCCTTCAGCATCGTAAAGAGCTGGGGATCGACAGCCGCCGTAGTGGCTCCGGAGCGATTCTCCTCCTCCAGCTCATCGTAATCGTGATTGCGGGTCAACCAAATGGGATAGGGGTCCTTTTGATAGGCCTGTCCCTTTTCACTGATGCGCAGCAAACCGTAGTTCTCAATTTCTTTGATGATGAGTCCCTCTACCAGACTGTGACGGATAACGGCATTCCAATACTTGGCATCCTCGTCCTTACCCACCCCAAACACATCGAGCTCTTCGTGGGTGTAGGACTTCACCGAAGTAGTGGCTTTGCCCACCAGCACATCCACCACATGGTCGGCCTTAAATTTCTCCTTAATGGCCGCAACAACCTGCAACATTTTCACAATCGCTTCCTGTCCCTCAAATTGCTCCTTAGGGTGCAGACAGTTGTCACACGAGTCGCAGTTGTCTTCCTTAAACTGTTCCCCAAAATAGTGCAAGAGCAGTTTGCGTCGACAAAGGGAGGTTTCGGCATAAGCGACCGTCTCGAACAGCAGCTGGCGACCAATCTCCTGCTCGGCCAGGGGCTTGCCCTGCATAAACTTTTCGAGCTTCTGAATGTCTTTGTAACTGTAAAAAGCGATGCAGCGTCCCTCGCCGCCATCGCGACCGGCGCGACCGGTTTCCTGGTAATAGCCTTCGAGACTCTTGGGAATGTCGTAGTGCATCACAATGCGAACATCGGGTTTATCTATGCCCATCCCAAAGGCTATGGTGGCCACAATAACATCTACCTCCTCATGCAAAAATTTATCCTGATTGCCCGAACGGGTGGAAGCATCCATGCCGGCATGGTAGGCCAGGGCCTTGATGCCGTTCACCACAAGCATTTCGGCCAACTCCTCCACCTTTTTGCGACTCAGACAGTAAATAATGGCCGACTTGCCGGGACTGTCCTTTAAAATGCGAATGATTTCTCGCGAAGCATTGACCTTGGGCCGCACTTCGTAATAAAGATTGGGCCGGTTAAAAGACGACTTAAAAACGTAGGACTGCAACATGCCCAGAGTCTTTTGAATGTCGTGCTGCACCTTGGGCGTAGCCGTTGCGGTAAGCGCAATGACGGGGGCCTCCCCAATCTCGTTGATAATGGGCCGTATGCGCCGGTACTCGGGACGAAAATCATGCCCCCACTCCGAAATACAGTGGGCCTCATCTACGGCATAAAAGGATATTTTAACCTGTTTCAGAAACTGAACATTGTCCTCCTTAGTCAAGGATTCCGGTGCTACATACAAAAGGCGGGTCTTGCCCGACAGCACATCCTCCTTCACCTGGGTAACAGCGGCTTTGGTCAGCGAAGAATTCAGGAAATGGGCCACGCCCTCCTCTTCGCTAAAAGCCCGCATGGCATCCACCTGGTTCTTCATCAGGGCAATCAGCGGCGAAATAACAATGGCCGTACCCTCTAAGATAAGGGCCGGCAACTGGTAGCAAAGCGATTTCCCCCCACCGGTCGGCATAAGGACAAAAGTATCGTTACCCGCCAATACATTGCGGATAATGTCTTCCTGATTGCCCTTAAAGGCATCAAAACCAAAGTGCCGTTTCAGATACGCATTTAAATCAATGTGCTTTGTCATAACAGAACTTGCGTTGTTCCCAAATTATTAGCTCTTGCTCGCGCCATACACCATGGCATCGGACCGGAATAAACAAACAAAGATAGCAGAATTATGCATTTTTGTAAGCCCTGGATAACAATTCACCCATCCCGGCAGTTGTAACAGATAAATATGAAGTTAGAAAAACTTTTAAGTAATCACAACAAGGCGACTGCTAAAAAAACTTTATTTTAGCCTCCGGCTAATGCTGCACCGACAAATAACATGACGTGGATTTAGATCGTTTCAAGGAACAGGCAAAAAATCAGGCCAGGGAAAACAAGCAGTTTTTAGAGAAACTGCGCAAACGCAAACCGGCCGATCTCGACCAGGTAACGCTGGACCTGCATCACGAGGCCTTTGCGCACATCGACTGCCTGACCTGTGCCAACTGCTGCAAAACAACCAGTCCCCTGCTCATCGACCGCGACATCGACCGCTTGGCCAGGCGCTTAAAGATGAAACCCTCACAGGTGGTGGAGACCTATTTAAAAGTGGACGAGGAAGGGGATTACGTTTTCAGGGAAAGCCCCTGCCCCTTTTTAATGGGCGACAATTATTGCATGGTGTACGAAGACCGTCCGCGGGCTTGCAGGGAGTACCCGCATACCGACCGCAAACGCTTCCATCAGCTCTTAAAACTGAGCTACAAAAACACCCTGGTTTGTCCCGCTGTACTGGAGGTGGTGGAGGGACTGAAGCAACATTACCGCCAATAAAACCGTAGAGACTATGGTCGAATGACAAGGAAAGCTTATTTTTGACCTTTAAATATCATCAAGAAAAAAGGCGTGGGGAGACTCTCAAAAAAATACGGCTGGTTGCTGATGCTCCTTTTTATGAGTCAGTGGATTTCGGCGCAAAGAGGCGGAGAAAGTCTGTACGGACTGCTCCACCTGACGCAATCGGCCAGGGTCACTGCTCTGGGCGGCTCGCAGGCCGGTCTGCACGATCGCAATCTGAGCATTCTGCAGCACAATCCTGCCGTACTCGACTCCGTGCATACCCGCCAAGTCTCCCTTAGCTACGTCAACTACATGGCCGGAATCAACTATGGCTTTGGCGGCCTTGCCTGGCACTTTGAAGGACTTGGCACCATGGCCCTGGGCTTTCAGCACACCGCTTACGGCGACTTTATTGCGGCTGAGATCGACGGGACCCGCACGGGCTATTTCAATGCCGGGGAGACCGTAATTCAGGCGACTTACAGTCGCCCCCTAAGTACGCGGTGGACCGCAGGACTGTCGCTTAAACCGGTATTCAGTCGACTGGAAGCCTATAAGTCGTGGGGACTGGCTGCAGATGCCGGCTTGTTTTATCGCAGCGACGATGGCTTGTTTAACGGGGGACTGGTTTACCGGAATTTTGGTCGTCAGTTTAGCTCCTACAGCTCGGCCCCCACCGAATCCCTACCCGGCTATATACAACTGGGTATCTCGCAAAAACTGGCCCACGCCCCCTTTCGTGTTTCCCTTACGGCCCAGGACCTCTTTTCCGGCTCACTCAGCTATACCCTGCCCGAGTCGTCCGAAAGTGGCACCACCATCCACCAGGAAGAAGAGAGCGGTTTTGACAAAGTAATCAAACACTTTGTGCTGGGCCTGGAGTTTGTGCCGTCCGACAACTTTTATGTAGCCGGAGGTTTTAATCCACGGCGCCGCTCCGAACTCAAAATGAACAACAAGGCCTCCACTACTGGACTGTCCTGGGGTTTTGGTTTTCGCATTGCCCACTTTCATTTTGCCTACGGTTCGGCCCGCTACCATTTGGGCGGCACCTCCAATCATTTTTCCATTACCACCAACCTGCATTCGTACCGCTGATCATTATGCCAAAAGACTTACAAAAAATTACCATAGCCATTGACGGTCACTCTTCCTGTGGCAAAAGCACTGTCGCCAAAGATCTGGCCCAGGCTTTCGGACTGACCTACATCGATACCGGTGCCATGTACCGTGCCGTAACGCTCTACGCCATTGAACAGGGCCTCTACAGTCCCCATGGCCTGCTGGTTGCCGAACTCGAAAAAGCACTGCCCCATATACAAATCGCCTTGCGCAAAAACAAGGAAAGCGGACAGGTAGAAACCTGGCTCAACCAGGAATTGGTCGAAGACCGCATCCGCAGTCTGGAAGTCAGCACTAAAGTCAGCGAGGTCAGTGCCCTGGCCTTTGTTCGAAAACGCATGGTGGAACTGCAACAGGAGATGGGAAAAAATGGCGGGGTGGTACTCGACGGCCGCGATATTGGCACCGTGGTTTTTCCGCAGGCCGACTTGAAGTTGTTCATGACCGCCTCCCCCGAAATTCGCGCACAACGGCGCTACGACGAAATGCAGGCCAAGGGCGAAAAAGTCAGTTTCGAAGCCGTACTCGAAAATGTAAAGTCTCGCGACCACATCGACAGCACCCGTGCCGAAAGCCCTCTGCGCAAAGCCGACGACGCGCTGGTGCTCGACAACAGTCGGCTCGACCGCCAGGCACAATTGGCCTGGGTAATGCAACAGTTGAAAGACAGATCTTGGGCCGTATGACCACTGCACAAGGCCCCCATATCGAAATTGACCAAAAATCGGGTTTTTGTTTTGGCGTTTCTCGCGCCGTAAAACTGGCCGAGGAACATCTGGAACAGGGAGCTACACTCACCAGTATTGGCGCCATCGTACACAACGAGGAAGAATTTAAGCGCCTAAAACGCCTGGGGCTCCATTCGGCCCAACTCGACAAGCTGCCGGAGGACAAAGAACAAACCCTGCTTTTCAGAGCCCATGGAGAACCGCCTTCCTCCTACCAACAAGTAAAACAGGAAGGAAGAAAACTCATTGATGCCACCTGTCCCGTTGTACGCAAGCTCCAGGAAAGAGTACATAAAGCCTGGGAAGAAATGAAGGCCGAAGGAGGTCAGGTGCTCATTTTCGGAAAAAAGGGGCATGCCGAAGTGGCAGGCCTGCTTGGGCAAACCAACAACGAAGCACTGGTGCTTCAGTTTCCCGAGGAGGTGAAGGCGGTGGACCGGCATAAAAAAACCGTCCTGTTTTCGCAAACCACCATGAGTCGTTCAGGACTGGAGCAAATAGAAGCGGCTTTGCGCGAGCACCTGGAGCATCCGGACTTGCTGAAGAGTCACCGAACCATCTGCGCCCAGGTGGGGAATCGTGTTCCACATTTAAAAAAATTTGCAAATAAGCACGATCTGCTTATTTTTGTAGCCGGGAAAGAAAGCAGCAACGGCAAGGTTCTTTTCGAAGTCTGCCGTGCAAACAATCCCAGAACCTTCTTCATTTCGTCACCTGAAGAACTGCAAAAGCCCTGGTTTGAGCCACTTCCGGCTTCCATAGGGATTTGTGGTGCTACCTCTACGCCCCAGTGGCTGATGGAACAGGTAGCTGCCGCCACGGCAGCTCTTTTTACCCGCTTTCCGTAACACAAACAGGGATTGTTTGTTGATTCAGCAAACAACTTAAATTTTATACCATGAGTCCAATAAAGAAAATTGCGATTCTGACTTCGGGCGGCGATGCCCCTGGGATGAATGCAGCCATACGGGCAGCCGTTCGCGGCGCCATCTTCAACAAACTCGAAGTTATGGGCAGCATCAGAGGCTACCAGGGACTGATTGACAACAATCTGGTACCTATGGATTCGCAGTCGGTCAGCAACATCATTCAACAAGGCGGCACCATTTTAAAGTCGGCCCGCAGCAAGCAATTTCTCACCCCGGAAGGGCGACAAATAGCCTACGACAACCTCCAAAAGAATAAAATTGACGCCCTGGTGGTTATCGGGGGAGACGGCACCTTTACCGGAGCCAGGGTTTTCAGTGGCGAGCACAACATCCCCATTGTGGGCATTCCGGGAACCATCGACAACGACCTTTATGGCACCGACTACACCATTGGCTACGACACGGCTTTAAACACCGTGGTGGAGGCCGTAGATAAAATCCGTGACACCGCCAGTGCCCACAGCCGCCTCTTTTTTATCGAGGTAATGGGTCGCGATGCCGGCTTTCTGGCCCTAAGCAGTGCCATTGCCTCAGGAGCCGAAACCGTTTTGGTCCCGGAAATCAACACCGGCTATAAAAAGCTCGACGAATTTCTCAAAAACAGCTTCAAGAAGCAAAAATCGTCAAGTATTGTGCTGGTGGCCGAGGGCGACAAACTCAGCGGCGGCGCTATTAAAATTGCGGAGCGGGTCAATAAGGAGCATCCCGATTACGACGCCCGGGTAACCATACTGGGACACATCCAAAGGGGCGGCTCGCCCAGCGGTATGGACCGGGTAATGGCTTCTCGTATGGGCGTATCGGCCATTGACGCCTTACTCGACGACCAAAAGAGCGTAATGATTGGAATGGTGAACGGAGAAATTGTTTACGTGCCCTTTAATCAAGCCTTGAAGAACAAAAAACCGCTGCCACCCAAGCAATTAGAGCTTATAGATATCCTCTCCATTTAGCCCGGAATATTCATAAATGGTCTGTTACGAAGACCTGAGGAATAAAGCAGGCTGGGCGCCTCTTTATCCTCAGGTCCTATTTTATTCAAGGCCCTCCTGTCTCTGGCAGGGGGGCTTTGCTGTTTTACAACATAAAAATCGCACTCTCCGTGTTCGTTAACGAAACGCACTTCACCGAACAAAGACCTATTCTTCAGCTATATAGCAAAAACTCAATATTTAAAAATCATTAAAGCACAAAAAACACACGGATAAAGCTTCCATTATCCATAAATCCACCCTATCTTTGCAGCGACGAAATGAAGTACAGAAAGCACTCAACCAAAGCCTTGTACCCCAAAGCACAAACAAACAAAGAAAACCGTTTTCGGTAACGGTAAAATACACGGCATTCAAAACACCACAGCAATCAGCTCAACCACAAACCACAAGAACCATGAAACTGAACCGCGAGACAGCCAGCCAGGCCAAATCCTACCCCAGCAGAATCCTGCAATTTGGAGAGGGCAATTTTCTACGCGCCTTTACCGACTGGATTGTGAATAAGATGAACCAGGAGATCGACTTCAACAGCGGAATCGATGTGGTTCAACCCCTGCCCACTGGCATGGTAGACATGCTTAACGACCAGGATGGCCTTTACCATGTTTACCTCAAGGGCATTAAGGATGGCGAGCCCATACAGGAATACAGTCTCATCGACTGCATCAACAAAGGGATCAATCCTTACACCCACTACGAACAATACCAAAATGCCATTCTCAATCCCGAGCTGCGCTTTGTGGTTTCCAACACCACCGAGGCGGGCATATCGTGGGACGAGAACGACCGCCTGGACATGAAGCCCCAAAACTCTTTTCCGGGAAAAGTAGCGGCCCTCTTGCATCAACGCTATAAGGCTTTCCAGGGCGACCCTTCCAAGGGCCTGATTTTCTTCCCCTGCGAACTCATCGACCGCAACGGGGACATTCTGAAGAAATACGTGCTGCAGCATGCGCGCAAATGGGAACTGGAAGCAGACTTCTTCGATTGGATTGAAAACGCCTGCTGCTTTTGCAACACGCTGGTCGACCGCATTGTACCGGGCTTCCCCAAAGACGACATCCAGGCCATTCAGGAAGAATTGGGCTTTGAAGACAAGCTGGTCGTAGTAGGGGAATACTTCCACTTTTGGGTAATCGAAGCCCCCGAGTGGGTCGAAAAAGAGTTTCCGGCGAAAAAAGCGGGACTGGATGTTAAGTTTGTAAAGGACATGACCCGCTACCGCGAGCAAAAGGTGCAGGTACTCAACGGCTGTCACACCGGAAGCTATGCCGTTTCCTTTTTGAGCGGCATAGATACCGTTCGCGAAGCCTTTGAGAACCTGGAGACCGGAGAATTTATGCGCGACCTGGTTTACGATGAGGTGCTGCCGGTATTGGACGGACCGGACAAGGAGCTGAAGTCCTTTGCCAAGAAAATTCTGGAGCGCTTCCGCAATCCCTACATCCGTCACCAATGGCAAAGCATTGCACTCAACGCCATGAGTAAATGGGAAACCCGCAACCTGCCCAGTCTGCTCCACTACTACGAAAACAACGGCATGCTGCCACAAAAACTGGTTTTTTCGCTGGCGGCTATGATTGCCTATTTTAAAGGAGAGGCCAACGGCCAGCATTACCAGATACAGGACGATAAATGGATCATGGATTTCTATAAAGAAGCCTGGGCCGAATGCGACGGTCGCCCCATTTCAATTTACCAGCTGGTAGAGAAAGTGCTGCGCCTCGAAAAGGTATGGAAACGCGACCTCAATGAAGTGCCCAACCTCACCATTTCGGTCAGCCATTACCTCTTCCTTATTCAGCAAGTGGGCATGCGCAAGGCAGTAAAAGCAGTCCTGCATAAGAACAACCCATTGATGCAAATGTCGTAACACCCCATAAACACAATACCATGTCAAAATTTTTATTGATTCACCCCGACGACAATGTGGCGGTCTGCCTCGAAGCCGCCAAAGCTGGCCAGCAAGTGGAAGTGGGCCCCTTGAGTTTGCAGCTGTTGAACGACGTGCCGGTGGGCCACAAAGTGGCGCTCAGGGACCTCAAAGCAGGGGAAAACATCATAAAATACGGCGCAGCCATTGGCCATGCGCTGAGCGACATAGCAACAGGCAGTCACGTACATACCCACAACCTGAAGACGAATCTGCACGACAACCTGTCCTACACTTTTGAGCAAAAGCTGCATGCCCCTCGCTTCGAAAAGCGGGACCTGACTTTTCAGGGTTACCGCCGCAGCAACGGTAAAACCGGCATTCGCAACGAGCTCTGGATCGTTCCTACCGTGGGTTGCGTCAACGGGCAGGCCCAGCAAATTGTCGATCGGTTTAAGCTGGAAATGCAGCCCGACGATATCGATGCCGTAGAAGTATTCAAGCACAGTTACGGCTGCTCACAGCTGGGCGACGACCATGTGAATACCCAAAAAGCACTGGCCGACCTCATCAACCACCCCAACGCCGGCGGCGTACTGGTCATCGGCCTGGGCTGCGAAAACAACCAGATTGCCCACCTCAAAAAGTTCATTGGTTCGTACGACGAGCAACGCATCCGTTACCTGGTGGCTCAGGACGTAGAAGACGAGGTGGAAGCGGGTCTGGCCATGCTGAAGGAAATTTATGCCCTGATGCGTAACGACCGGCGCGAAGCGCTGCCGCTTTCGGAGTTAAAAGTGGGACTCAAGTGTGGCGGCTCGGATGGCTTCTCGGGCATCACAGCCAATCCCCTGGTGGGCGTGTTCTCCGACTTTTTGGTGGCCCAGGGGGGCACCACCATCCTGACTGAGGTGCCGGAAATGTTTGGTGCAGAAACCCGCCTAATGGAACGGGCACAAAATCAGGAAGTATTTGAAAAAACGGTGCACCTGATCAACGACTTCAAGGACTACTACAACAGGCATCAGTTGCCCATCTACGAGAATCCTTCACCGGGAAATAAGGACGGGGGCATTTCCACTTTGGAGGACAAATCGCTGGGATGTACCCAAAAGGGGGGCACAGCTACGGTGGTAGATGTACTGCAATACGCCGAGCCCTTGAAAAAGAACGGCCTGAACCTGCTTTCTGCGCCGGGCAACGACCTGGTGGCAGCATCGGCCCTGGGCTTCAGCGGCTGTCAGCTGGTCCTCTTTACCACCGGAAGGGGCACACCCTTCGGAAGCTTTGTGCCGACCATGAAAATATCTACCAACAGTCAGCTGTTCAACAAAAAGCGCAATTGGATCGATTTCAATGCCGGTGAGTTGCTGGAAGGGAAAGATATGGACGCACTGCTCGAAGAATTCATCGCCTTTGTATGTGCTGTAGCCAGTGGAGAAAAACTGCAGCACGAGAAAAGCGGCTTCAAAGAAATTGCGATATTTAAAACAGGGGTTACCCTGTAAGAGGATAAAAATTGAGAGAGAGAGTCGAGTGAACCGGTCGCTTCCTTTTTTGGGAGCGACTGGTTTTTTTTGTACATTCAGGACTTATGAACTATCTGGCGCACTTATACCTGTCGGGCCCTAACGAAGAAGTCAGGGTGGGCAATTTCATTGGCGACCATGTTAAGGGGCGCCGCTACCAGCGCTATGCTCCGGATGTACAGAAAGGCATTTTGCTGCACCGCCAAATCGACAGCTTTATGGATGCCCACCCGCTGACCAGGGAGAGTGCAAGCCTTTTTAAGCCCTACTACGGCCGCTATGCAGGCGTGGTGATCGACATTGTGTACGACCATTTGCTGGCCTTGAACTGGAGCCGCCATGCCACCCAATCGCTGCATCGCTTTGTATCGGCAGCGCACCGCACCTTGTTGCAGCACTACTTTATTTTGCCGCGCCCCGTAAAACAATTTCTGCCCTTCCTCATTAAGAGTCGCCGTATGGAACACTACCGCAGTCTCCATGGCGTGGAACGCACCCTCCAAATTATGGCACACTATTCTTCCCTGCCCGACCATGCCGGCTGGGCCGTGGTGCAAATCCAGGACCATTACGAAATCCTCACGCAACAATTCGAAAGTTTTTTTGAGGAGGTGCAGCACATGAGCAGCAGCTTCCTGGAGAACGACCAGGCCCCCAGCCAAAAGGCGATTTAAGTACTCAGGGTTTCTGCGCCCGAAGCATCCGGTCGCGGCCCGACAGGTCCTTCCGCAGACTCACGTCAACAAAACCCATACTTGTAAGCAGGGCTGTTGTCTCGGCACCATAGGCCTCATTAATTTCGAAGTAAAGGCGACCTCCAGGCACCAGCTCCTGCAGCGCCACCTGCGCTATGCAGCGGTAAAACAAGAGCGGATCGTGATCGGCCACAAAAAGTGCCAAATGCGGCTCATACTGCAGCACATTGGCAGCCATCAAAGCGGCCTCCTTGTGGGTCACATAAGGAGGATTGCTCACCACCACCTCCCAACGCGCTTTCTCGGCCTGATAAGTCAACACATCCTGCATTTGAAAAGTCACCTCCACATTGTTTTTCCGGGCATTCCCGCGGGCCTGCTCAATGGCGATTTCCGACACGTCCCAGGCGACGACTTCCCACCGGGGCATTGCGTGCTTCAACGCGATGGGAATACAGCCACTGCCTGTCCCCACCTCCAAAAGCCGCAGCCTTCGTTCGTCTTGTTCCTCCAAAATCCACTGTACCAACTCCTCGGTTTCGGGACGGGGAATCAGCACCCCGGGACCCACGTCCAGTTGAAGTCCCAGAAACTCCGTGCTTCCCAGCACATACTGCAGCGGCTCGTGCCGCTGCAGGCGCGCCACGACCTCTTCCACAAAGGCGCATTCTTCCGGCTGCAGCGGCTCCTCTCCCTTCAGCAGGAGCTCGGTCCAACTGTAGCCGCGCAGGTGTTCAAAAATCAGGCGGACAAATTGCTGCACCTCCTGCTCACCCACCACAGGGGTCAATCGCTCTCTGATGTACGCACGCCCACTCTTTACCGTATCCATAAAATAGTCGCTGAGGGAAAAAAGAAAAATGTAGCCACAAAAATAAACATTATCTTAGCAACCACACAAGGACCAAAGGCATCATGAGTACAGTAAGCATAAGTCATGAACACTGGATGCGTCGCTGCCTGGAACTGGCACAGAGCGCTGAGGGACTCACCTACCCCAACCCCATGGTGGGTTCGGTGATTGTGCACCAGGGAAAAATCATCGGCGAAGGCTACCACAGGCAGGCGGGCGGCCCCCATGCCGAAGTCCACGCCATCAACGCCGTTAAAAACCAGGACCTGCTGCGCGAAGCGACCCTCTATGTAAATCTGGAGCCCTGCGCTCATTTTGGCAAAACCCCGCCCTGCTCCCTGCTCATCAGTCAAAAGAAAATTCCACGCGTAGTGGTAGGCTGCGTCGACAGCTTTTCAGAGGTGGCCGGCAAGGGCATTGCGCATCTCAGGAGCACGGGCACCGAAGTCATCTCAGGTGTTCTGGAAAAAGAAAGTCGCGAACTCAACCGCCGCTTTTTCACCTTTCACGAGAAAAAACGCCCCTACATTCTGCTCAAGTGGGCCCAGACCACCGATGGCTTTATCGACATCGACCGGGAAGCACAAAAAGGCGGGCGCCCCACCTGGATCACCAACGCGCATGCCCGCCGCGCCGTACACCTTTGGCGCAGTCGCGAACAAGCCATTTTAGTGGGTTCCGAAACGGCCCTTAAAGACAACCCCTCGCTGACGGTGCGCGACTGGCATGGCCCCCATCCCCTGCGCCTGGTGCTGGACCGTGGCGGGAGACTGCCCGACTACCTCGACCTCTTCGACGGGACTTGTCCCACCCTGCTCTATACGCAAAAGGAACAGCGCGACAACAAGCAGGCCGAACGCATACTTTTACAAGCCGGGGCAGAGCCGCTGAGCGAGCTGCTTAAGGACCTCCATCAAAGAGACATCCTGTCCCTCATCGTGGAAGGCGGAGCCCGCTTGCTCCAGGCCTTTATTGATGCGGGCCTCTGGGATGAAGCCCGGGTGTTTACCGGCAAGACCTGGTTTCAAAAAGGCGTGCGCGCACCCCAATTGCAAGGTTTTCCAACCCAACAACAGGATTTTGGCAACAGCACCCTCTACTACTTTCGGAATATTTAGTACCTTAATGCCACAAAGCCTTCAGATCTGCCCATGGATAGCCTGCAAGCCATAATCGACGTTGTCAACCCCCTGTTGTTGGTCGCCTACATCATCAGCATTCTGGTGGTGGTGGTTTTCACCGTGCTCGAAAACCGCAATCCGCTGAAAACCATATCCTGGGTCCTGGTGCTCCTGATGCTGCCGGTACTCGGCTTCGTCTTTTTCATCTTCTTCGGACAAAATTTTCGCAAGGAAAAAATCATTGCCCGCAAGGGGCTCCGCAATGTGGACCTGCTCTCCAATCTGGCCCACGCCCAGATTCACCGTCTGTCGGAGGGCCATATGTTCGACAATCAGGCTCTGGAAGAAAAGCGGACCCTCATCCAGCTGCTGCTCAACAACAGCAATGCCGTAGTTACCGTAGGCAACCAGCTTCAAATCCTCCAGAACGGGGGCCCCACTTTTGAGGCCATACTGGAAGCACTCGAGGCTGCCGAGAAGTTCATCCACCTCGAATACTACATCTTTGCCGACGACGAAATCGGCGGAAAAATAAAAGCCATGCTCAAGCGCAAAGCTGCTCAGGGCGTGGAGGTTCGTCTGATTGTAGACGACGTAGGCAGCTGGGAGCTGAAAAAGCCCTTTTTCCGCGAAATGTGGAACGCCGGCATCCAGGCCTATTCCTTTTTGCAAGTCCGCTTCCCCAACCTCACCAGCAAGGTCAACTACCGCAACCACCGAAAGATTGTAATCATCGACGGACATACCGGTTTCTTAGGCGGCATCAACATTGCCGACCGCTACGAAAAAGGAAGCAAGGACTACGGCATCTGGCGCGACACCCACATGCGCATCAGCGGTGATGCCGTAAAGACCCTCCAGACCGTATTCTTAACCGACTGGTTTTTTGTGAGTCAGCACGAGCTGCACGACCGCAAATACTTCCCCACTATGGAAGCACAAGGTCAAAAAATGGTGCAAATCGTAGCCAGCGGACCCGATTCCGATTGGCCCGGCATTATGATGGGCATATTTCACGCCATCGTTGCAGCCCGTCGCTATGTTTACATCGCCACCCCCTATTTTATGCCCAGCGAGAGCGTATTGATGGCACTGAAGACAGCCGCGCTGGGCGGAGTAGATGTGCGCATCCTCATTCCAGAACGCAGCGACGCCCACATCACCCTGCTCTCCTCCCGCTCCTTCATCCGCGAAATGCTCGATGCCCAGGTGCGCTTCTACTTTTACCAAAAAGGCTTCCTGCACTCCAAGGTCATGGTGGTCGACGACCAGGTAGGCATCGTTGGCTCTGCCAACATGGACTTCCGCAGTTTTGAACAAAACTACGAAACAACCGCCTTTATTTTTGATGAAGAAACCGCTCAGGACTTGCAAAGCACCTTCCTCAACGACCTCAAAGACTCCCGGGAAATCACCCTCTACGACTGGCCCCAACGCCCCAAAACCGAAAAAATCAAAGAATCCTTCGCCCGCCTCGTCAGTCCCCTGCTATAAAACAGTTACGGGGCACAGGTGCCCCGTAACCGCGGACTTCAGTCCGCTTTATAGAACAGGCGCTCCGCGCCTGACCACTTCCTCCCAATCATAACCCAGGGTTTCAACCCTGGGAGCAGCGTAGGGAGCAGCGTGCGCCACAGCGTAGCGCCGCACACCCCAGCCCTAAAACAAGTGATACGACACCGCAACGCCCACCGTCACGACCGAAGCCATCACCATCAGTTTAATCAGAATGTTCAAGCTCGGACCGGAAGTATCCTTAAATGGATCGCCCACAGTATCGCCAATAACCGTAGCTTTGTGTGTTTCGGAACCCTTGCCACCATGGTGACCTTCCTCCACGTACTTCTTGGCATTGTCCCAGGCGCCACCCGCATTGGCCATAAAAATAGCCAGGGCAAAACCACTGGTAATGGTACCCAAAAGCAGACCGGCAATACCCGGAACGCCAAATACCACGCCCACCACGACAGGGATCAACAGCGCCAACAAAGAAGGGGTCATCATTTCGCGCTGCGCCCCTTTGGTAGAGATCTCCACACAACGGGCATAATCGGGCTCAGAAGTACCTTCCATAATGCCGGGAATCGACTTAAACTGGCGACGCACCTCATCCACCATCTTCTGCGCTGCACGTCCCACCGCATTCATGGTCATGCCACTAAAAAGAAAGACCGACATCACACCCAAAAACATGCCCACAATCACCATGGGGTTCATCAGATGGATTTCGTAATGCTGTACAAAGTCGTAAAACGAAGCCTCAATAGCCGGCACATTATTGATCAATGTTTCCGGGGCATCCAAAATCTTCACAAACATCATGCGCACTTCCTCAAAGTAAGAAGCCAAAAGCGCCAGGGCTGTCAAAGCCGCACTACCAATGGCAAAGCCCTTACCGGTAGCGGCAGTCGTGTTCCCCAAAGAATCGAGCGCATCGGTACGTTGACGCACCTCGGCACCCAGACCACTCATCTCGGCATTTCCGCCGGCATTGTCGGCAATGGGGCCGTAAGCATCGGTGGCCAAGGTAATCCCCAGAGTGGAAAGCATACCCACTGCAGCAATACCAATCCCATAGAGACCAATATTGAGACTACCCATATCGAATTTAAAACCGGTAGCGAAAGCAAAGGAAAGCGTAATGGCCACCACTATAATAACCAGAGGAACAGCAGCCGAAATCAAGCCCGTACCCACACCACTAATGATAACGGTAGCGGGACCTGTCTCACCGGAACGCGCAATGTTCTGGGTGGGCTTGTAAGCCGAAGCCGTAAAATACTCCGTAGACTGGCCAATACCAATACCCGCAAGCAGTCCCACCACAATTGAGCCCCAAATACCAACATAATTGGGCAGACCCAGATATTTTAGAATAAAGAAGGAAGCAACAACAATAAGCAGGGCACTTACATTAACCCCAAGGCCGAGTGATTTCAACAATTGCTTTTGCGTGGCCCCCTCCCGGGTGCGCACCATAAACACTCCGGCAATCGAAAGGAGGGTACCCACAGCCGCAATAAGCATGGGTGCCAGCACGGCATTCAACTGCAGCTCTTCCATACTCATAAAGGCCGCAGCACCCAGCAGGGCAGAAGCCAGAATCGACGCAGCAAAAGACTCAAACAAGTCGGCCCCCATCCCGGCCACATCACCTACATTGTCGCCCACATTATCGGCAATGGTTGCCGGATTGCGCGGATCGTCCTCAGGAATCCCCGCTTCAACCTTACCCACCAGGTCGGCCCCCACATCGGCAGCCTTGGTATAGATCCCCCCGCCCACACGAGCAAACAAGGCCTGGGTAGAAGCGCCCATCCCAAAGGTCAGCATAATGGCTGTGATGGTCATCAACTTATAGCCCCCGGCCATATCTTCAATAAAATGATTCAGAATCAGGAACCAAATGGAAATATCCATAAGCACCAGACCCACAACCACCAGGCCCATCACCGCACCGCTGCGGAAAGCCAGCTTGAGTCCCCCATTAAGAGAGGTGCGACAAGCATGGGCCACCCGTGCCGAGGCAAAGGTTGCCGCCTTCATACCAAAGAAACCGGCCAGTCCCGAAAAGGCACCCCCGGTAATAAAGGCAAAGGGGACCCACTTATTCTGCACCCCCAGACCGTAAGCCAAAATCGAAAAGATGATGGTAATGACAATAAAGACAACAATAACAATTTTGTATTGCTGACGCAAATAGGCACCGGCACCCGTACGCACATGTTGGGCTATCCGCTTCATGGTATCGGTACCTTCCGAACTTTTCATCATCTGCCTGAAAAAAACATAGGCAAAGGTCAACGCCAATAGCGATATCAGAGGAACAATCGCAAAAATCGAGTTAAGCATAAGAATTGAATTTAGGTTATTTTAGTCTATTTTCTCAAAAATTCAATTTTAAAAATAGCAAAAAAATAACGGCCGCTCCAAAGAAGCGACCGTTATTTGCTTTTTATTGTTTGTTTATAGCCATTCCAGAAAAGAAGAAGGCCTTGCCATCAACCTGCCTTCAGCAGTCCAATATTGGCCTTTTCCAACTTTCCCTTGGCCAGATCCAGCGTAATTTCCAGTTTTCCCTTATGCTTACCGGGACTTTCAAACATATAGTCCATCATAATGGTCTCGCAAATGGAACGCAGTCCACGTGCACCCAGCTTAAACTCTACCGCCTTATCCACGATGTACTCCAAAACCTCCTCGGTAAAGGTCAGCTCAATTTTATCCATTTCGAAGAGCTTTTTGTACTGTCGCACAATGGAGTTCTTAGGCTCGGTAAGAATCAAACGCAAGGTCGACCGATCCAGCGGATTCAGATAAGTCAGGATGGGCAAACGACCAATGATCTCGGGAATGAGTCCGAACGATTTCAAATCCTGGGGGGAGATGTACTGCAACAAGTTGGTGGGATCCACCGCATCGCGTTGCTGAGAGGCCGAGTAACCCACCACACGGGTGTTCAAACGCTGACCAATCTTACGCTCAATACCATCAAAAGCACCACCGCAAATAAACAGCACATTCTTGGTGTCCACAGCAATCATCTTCTGATCGGGATGCTTTCGTCCACCCTGCGGGGGCACATTTACCACCGCGCCTTCAAGCAGCTTAAGTAAGCCCTGCTGAACCCCTTCGCCCGACACATCACGGGTAATGGAAGGATTGTCGCCTTTACGTGCAATCTTATCAATTTCATCAATAAAAACGATCCCCTTTTGAGCCGCCTCCACATTGTAATCGGCTGCCTGCAAAAGACGCGTCAGGATGCTTTCAATATCCTCGCCCACATAGCCGGCTTCGGTAAGCACCGTAGCGTCCACAATGGTAAAAGGGACGTGCAACATACGGGCAATGGTACGGGCCAACAAGGTTTTGCCGGTACCGGTCTCGCCCACAAGAACAATGTTCGATTTTTCGATCTCCACCTCATCGGCGGAGGGCTGAGTCAGCCTTTTGTAGTGGTTGTAAACCGCTACCGAAAGATACTTCTTAGCCTGATCCTGACCAATCACGTACTGATCCAGAAACTTCTTGATCTCGGCAGGCTTAAGCAGCTTCACCTCCTTCATATCGAAAGAAGACTTCTTCTTAAACTCCTCCTCCAAAATGCCGTGGGCCTGCTCAATGCAACTGTCACAGATGTGACCAGAAACACCGGCAATCAGCAAATTGGTATCCTTGCGACTTCTTCCGCAAAACGAACATTTATCCATATACAGCTTCCTCTATCCTTCCTACTTTTTCTTCTCGCGCACCAAAACCTCATCGATCATTCCGTAGGCCTTGGCCTCTTCGGCAGTCATCCAGAAGTCCCGGTCCGAGTCCTTTTCCACCTTCTTAAAGGTATTGCCCGAATGGTCGGCAATAATGGTGTACAACTCCTTACGCAACTTAACAATTTCGCGCGTGGTGATTTCAATATCGACCGACTGGCCCTGGGCACCGCCCATGGGCTGGTGAATCATTACCCTTGAATGACGCAGAGCCGATCGCTTGCCTTTGGCACCGGCCGTCAACAACACAGCACCCATAGAAGCAGCCATACCGGTACAAATGGTGGCCACATCGGAAGTGATGTACTGCATGGTATCGTATATCCCCAAACCGGCATAAACCGAACCCCCAGGGGTATTGAAATAAATCGAAATATCCTTGGAGGGATCGGTAGAATCGAGGTAAAGCAGCTGCGCCTGAATGATGTTGGCCACATAATCGTCGATGGGCAAGCCCAAAAAGATGATGCGGTCCATCATCAAACGGGAAAACACATCCATACTGGCAATGTTCAACTGGCGCTCCTCAATAATTGTCGGCGAAATGTAACTGTTGGCAACAGACATGTACTTATCCATTACCATACTGTTGATGCCTACGTGCTTGGTAGCGTATTTGTAAAAATCCTTGGGATCACTCATTTTTTCTATGTTTAAAAATTAGCAACCCTAAATTTAAGAAATAATCCGGGTTACAAAAGAGGGCCTTGCTTAATTATTCTCAAACATCTTGTTGAATTCCTCTCGGCTCACCTCTTTCTCTTCCACCTTAACGGCTTCCTTAATAAAGGCCATCACCTTTTCAGAAACAGCTGCCTCGGCCATACGACGACCCTGGTCCTCGTTCTTCAACATGTCCATAGCGTAACCTTCGATGTGCTCATCGGGCAGATTGGTCAAGCCATACTGCATAAACTGCATGCGGGCCGATTTTTTAGCATAGTTGACCACATCTTCCTGTTCGATCTTGAGCTCATTGGCACGTACCACCTCATTTTTAATGAGCTGCCACTTCAAGTCTTCCAAAAACTTAGGCAAATCGTTCTCGATTTGCTCATCGGTCATTTTCTCTTCGCCCCGATCCGTCGCCTTGAGCCAACGCTTCAAAAAATCCTCAGGCAAGTTCACATCCAGTTTCGACACCAGCTTCTCACGCGCATCCACTGAGAATTTGTATTCCGACTCCATTTCGAAATTGCGCGCCAGGTCTTCTTTCACCTTGGCCTTCATTTCCTCTTCCGACTGCACTACGCCGGCACCAAATAACTGGTCGAACAGCTCCTGAGTCAACTCAGGATCGATGAACTCGGTGATTTCCTGAATGGTGAAACGGAAGGCACCTTTAACGGCAGCCGCTTCTTCCTTGGAGATCTTCAGAATGTAAGAAATTTCGGTGTCGTTGGGGAAGGCCTTCTTCAAATCGAAATCAACGGTTTCGCCCACTTTCTTACCCAAAAGCTTCTTCTTTTCCTTTTCATCTTTAACAATGGCCAGAGACATAACGGTGTCTTCGGCACTGATGCCGCCTTCTACCACATTGCCCGACTTATCAATCTGCACCACCGAACCTTTGGCCAGCGACTTATCGGTCACTGCTTCCACCGTTTCGTTTTTGCCAAAGCGTCCGGTCAGGTTACGGATTTGTCCGTCCACCATATCGTCGCTCACAGCAATTTTATAATAGTTCAGCTTTTCACGCTTGGTCAGCTTTACCTCCACCTCAGGCGCCAGGGCGATGTCAAAAGCAAATTCAAAACTGTCCTGGGTATCAAAATCAATGGTTTGCTGCTGCTCGCTGGGCAGCGGCTCTCCCAAAATATTCAGCTTATTTTCGGTCAGGTAATTCGATAGGTTCTCAGAAACCAATTTGTTTATCTCATCGGCCATCACCGCCTTGCCATACATCTTTTTAACGAGACCGGCAGGCACTTTTCCGGGACGAAAACCGGGCATATTGGCTTTCTTTTGGTAGGATTTAAGGACCTCAGCCACTTTAGGCTCATAATCCTCCTTGGCAATGGTCAACTTAATGACTGCATTCAATTCGTCGTTGTTTTCCCTTGTGATGTTCATCAGCGTTCTGTTAAATAATAAATGAAATAAGAGAGCGCAAAGATAATGAAGCATTTAGAATGTAACAACATCCCGCGCTGCATTCTTTCCATCGGCGCCTCCAATACTTAAAAACCGCCTACTCGCGATCAAAATCGTTAGCAAGGCGGTTTTTCCTTCTTTTTTTAGTGCGGACGAAGGGACTCGAACCCCCACGCCTTTCGGCACCAGATCCTAAGTCTGGCGCGGCTACCAATTACGCCACGTCCGCGGAAATGCGGGGCAAAATTAAGCATAAAAATATTCCCCTGCAACAAAAATCAAAGGGAAGGCAGCAAATATTTCGCTCCCTTCCCTTGAAGAACTTCCTATCCTTTAGTTTTTGCTCAGAAGGCCTAGGCCTCACGCATTTGCAGTAAAAGATTCAGAATATCAACAGCTGCCTGAGCTACAGAGGTACCGGGACCAAAAATGCCCACCACGCCGGCATCGTACAGGAACTGGTAATCCTGGTGAGGAATAACCCCTCCGGCAATCACCATGATGTCTTCGCGTCCCAGCTTCTTAAGCTCAGCAATCACCTGGGGAACCAGGGTCTTGTGACCTGCAGCCAGGGAAGAAACACCCAATACGTGCACATCGTTTTCCACAGCCTGCTTGGCTGCTTCGGCAGGGGTTTGGAACAAGGGACCCATGTCCACGTCGAAACCAATGTCGGCATAACCTGTAGCCACCACCTTGGCACCGCGGTCGTGTCCGTCCTGGCCCATCTTGGCCACCATAATGCGGGGCTGACGGCCCTCTGCTTCGGCAAATTTGCGCGCCAGTGCCTGAGCTTGCTCAAACACATTGTCGTCTCCTGCCTCCGAGGAGTAAACACCATTGATAGATCGTATCACAGCCTTGTATCTTCCTACTTCTTTTTCACATGCATAAGAAATCTCACCCAAAGAGGCACGCTTTTGAGCGGCATCCACAGCCAGCTCCAGGAGGTTGCCTTTACCGGTTTTCACACACTCGGTAATGGCTTCCAGAGCAGCCTGCACGTCTGCCTCATTGCGTTCAGCACGCAATTTCTTCAAACGCTCAATCTGAGATTTACGCACTGCAGCGTTGTCCACATCCAAAATATCGATGGGGTCTTCCTTTTCCAGACGGTAACGGTTGGTACCCACGATAATTTGCTTGCCACTGTCGATCTTCGCCTGAGTACGGGCAGCCGCCTCTTCGATACGCATTTTGGGCAGACCGGTCTCTATGGCCTTGGCCATTCCACCCATTTCTTCGACTTCCTGAATCAAAGCCCAGGCCTTATCGGCCAGTTCCTTGGTCAACGACTCCACATAATAAGAGCCGGCCCAGGGATCAATAGCCTTACAAATCTGGGTTTCCTCCTGAATGTAAATCTGGGTATTACGGGCAATACGCGCAGAGAAATCGGTAGGCAAAGCAATCGCCTCATCGAGGGCATTGGTGTGCAGCGACTGGGTGTGTCCCAGGGCAGCGGCCATCGCCTCAATACAGGTACGCCCTACGTTGTTGAAAGGATCCTGCTCGGTCAGCGACCAGCCCGAAGTCTGCGAGTGCGTACGCAAAGCCAGCGACTTGGGATTTTTGGGACCAAACTGCTTCACAATCTTGGCCCACAGCATACGGGCAGCGCGCATCTTGGCAATTTCCATAAAGTGGTTCATGCCCACGGCCCAGAAAAAGGACAGGCGCGGTGCAAAAGCATCCACATTCATACCGGCATTAACACCGGCACGCAGGTACTCCAAACCGTCGGCCAGGGTATAAGCCAACTCAATGTCGGCAGTAGCTCCGGCCTCCTGCATGTGGTAACCCGAAATAGAGATGCTGTTGAACTTCGGCATATTCTTAGAGGTGTACTCAAAAATATCGGCGATGATCTTCATGGAGAACTCCGGAGGATAGATGTAGGTGTTCCGCACCATAAACTCCTTCAGAATGTCGTTCTGAATGGTTCCGGCCATATCTTCCAACTTACAACCCTGCTCCAATCCGGCCACAATGTAAAAAGCCATTACGGGCAACACAGCGCCGTTCATGGTCATGGATACCGACATTTTGTCGAGGGGAATACCGTCGAAGAGCACCTTCATATCGAGGATGGAGTCGATGGCCACACCGGCCTTACCCACATCACCCACTACCCGCTCGTGGTCAGAGTCGTAGCCCCGGTGTGTAGCCAGGTCAAAAGCCACTGAAAGGCCTTTTTGACCCGCTGCCAGGTTGCGCCGGTAAAAGGCGTTCGACTCTTCAGCCGTTGAAAAGCCGGCATACTGACGGATGGTCCAGGGACGCATGGCGTACATGCCCGAATAGGGACCACGCAGGAAGGGGGGCAGACCGGCAGCATAGTTCAAATGCTCCATGCCGGCCAAATCTTCCTTGGTATAAACAGGCTTAACGGGAATCTGTTCGGGGGTTACCCAATCCTTCTTAATCCCGTTTTTCTTGGCCCAGTCGCCCGCCGAAGCAGCACAGGGCTCTTTTTTGAAAGTTATTTTTGAAAAATCCGGTTTCATAATCATTTGTGTTTTTAGATTCCCAGTGCCTTGTTAAATCCCTGCAAAGTCTCCAGCACATTGCTGCGCACATGAATGAAGTGCTCAATGCCCTTAGCTTTGAGTTCCTCCATGCAGGCGGGAGCACCGGCCACCACCAGGTGGGCTTTACCTTTAAGCGCTTCGTAGGCTTCGGGAGCTGCAGTGCTGTATTCCTCGTCCGAGGAGCACAAGACCACAATATCGGCACCGGCTTTCAGTGCGGCATCCGTTCCTTCTTTAACCGCAGCAAAACCAAGGTTGTCGATAATTTCGTAACCGGCACAGCCAAAGAAGTTGCCCGAAAACTGCGAACGGGCCAGACGCATGGCCAGATTGCCGTAGGTGAGCATGAATACCTTGGGACGCTTGGCGGCCTTCTCGGTAGCCATACGCAAGTCCTCAAAAGCCTCAGCTCCCCGGAACAAACGCAGGGGTTCTACCTCCCCGGCTTCAGGTGCTTTGGACCTCATTACCGCAGCATCCACCGAGTCGGCCATGCTGTCCGAAGCATTGGGATACTGGTTGGTCCCCAGGAAAATCTCCTTGCGAGCGGCCACCGCTTTGGCGCGCTGTTCCGCCGAAGCCTTAACCTCACCTTGAATGAATCCGGCTTGCAAAGCCTTCAAATAACCACCCTTTTCTTCTACAGCCAGGAAGAGCTTCCAGGCCTCAGAAGCAATGCTGTCGGTCAGGTTTTCGATGTAATAGCTGCCCGCACCCGGATCAACAATCATACTCAGATACGATTCTTCCTTCAACAGCAATTGCTGGTTGCGGGCGATGCGCTCGCTGAACTCATTGGGGGTGCGGAACACCTTATCGAAGGGCTGCACCGTAAGCGAATGACAGGCGCCAATGACGGCCGACATGGCTTCTGTTTGGGTACGCAGCATATTTACATAAGGATCGTAAACCGTCTTATTGAACTCGGAAGTCTCACAATGCACCAACATTTTGGCGGCCTCATTACCGGCAGGCTTAAAAGCGCTTACGATACTGGACCACAACAAACGACCGGCGCGAAGCTTGGCAATTTCCATAAAGTAATTGGACCCTACGCTTAAAGTGAAACGCAGACTCTTAGCGGCTTCGTTGACCGTCAATCCACGCTCGGTCAGTTGCGAAAGGTATTCGCTGCCGGCCGATAAGGCAAAGGCCAACTCCTGCACAATGGTAGCACCGGCGTTGCCAAAATGCTTACCATTAACGTTCACCACCTGAAAGGCGGGAAGTACTTTGGCTTCCTTCACCAGGTCAGCCACAAAGTCCATGGTTTTCTCGCTGCTTTCGCAAAGGCGCCCGTCGATGGTCAAAGCACCCAGCGGATCCACGTCGAATGAGCCCTGAACGGCAGCCAGGTCGCGATTCTGTGCCTTAAATGCAGCCACAACAGCTTTTAACAGCTTATCGTTGCCGTGCGCAGCGGAAAAATTCAGCTCCACCTCGTTCGACAGAATATTCTTCAGCAAAACTTGAAGATTGGCTTCGCTTATCAGCGCCTCGTCCTCGAAGCGAAAACCCAGTGAAGTCACGCCTTTGGTCAGCAAGGTCAGCGCCTTCTCATTGGCAACAGCCACATCGCTCACCACAAGGTCCTGACGAACCAGCCATTTGTTCGAAGTTTTGGTTCCCCGCACATAAGGATACTCACCCGGAAGTGTATCCAGGTACTTCACCTGCTCCAGGTCTTCCTCACGGTAAAAAGGACGTACGCTGAACCCTTCGTTGGTTCTCCAAACGAGCTTCTTTTCAAAATCGGCCCCTTTGAGATCCGCTGTTATCTTGTCCATCCACTCCTGCGTTGTTACGGGAGCAAAATCGCTGAACAGCGGTTGATTTGATTTATCTGCCATAATGTAACTGTTTTATAATACAATTTACAGCCGGCAAAAGTACGGCTTTTGTTCCACATTAACAGCATCTTATTAGGTGTTTAAAAGCAGAGTACACAAGGAAAGCACCCGCCTGTGTACAACAAACACCTTGCTGTAATACAAACACTTAACAAGATAAGCTGCTCACCCAGTGAAATCAAGCGCTTTGTGAAATTTTATTAAATCCCCGCAGGGTGCCGGAACATTTTTTGCTTCGAAATTAGGCCTTATCTTTGCACATTCACTATTTTAGCAAGGTTTTCCAACTCTGCAGCCGGTATGCCAGCGAACACCAACTCAGACATGTCCTTTCTCGACCACCTCGAAGAACTCCGGTGGCACCTCATCCGCTCCTTTATGGCGGTACTCGTCTTGGCGGTGCTGGCCTTTGTATTCAAGGGCCTGGTGTTCGACACGGTACTTCTGGGACCCAGTCGCCCCGACTTCCTGACCAACCGCTTACTTTGTCGCGTGGCCGATTGGGCGCAAATGCCGGTGCTCTGCATCAACCCGGTGCAGTTGTCCTTTCAAAACATCCAGCTGGCCGGTCAGTTTACCATGCACATTTGGGTGGCCTTTATAGCGGGTGCGACCCTGGCCTTCCCCTACATCTTCTACGAATTCTGGCGTTTCATCCGTCCGGCCCTCTACGAGAATGAGGTACGCCACAGCCGCGGCGCCATCCTGGCCGCCAGTCTGCTGTTTTCGGTGGGCATACTCTTTGCCTATTTCGTCATTGCCCCCCTGTCGGTTTACTTCCTGGGCAGCTACCAGGTGAGTGCCCGTGTCGAAAACATCATTAACTTTGGCTCCTACGTTTCTACCGTAAGTTCCATTGTGCTGGCCACCGGCTTTATGTTTGAACTGCCGGTGTTCATTTATTTTTTGAGTAAGGTGGGACTCGTCAGCACCGGCTTCCTAAAAAAATACCGGCGGCACGCCATCGTGTTGACCCTGGTCCTGGCAGCCATTATTACGCCACCGGATGTCATCAGTCAGCTGCTGGTTAGCCTGCCCCTCCTGTTGCTGTACGAAGGTGGTATTATTATTGCAGCAAGAGTGGAACGTAAAAGAGCCAAAGAAAGCAACGCATAACACATATAAAATGGAGAAAGAAGAGGGTTTGCTGCTGCACACCAAAAACCTGGTAAAGCGATACAAAAACCGCACGGTGGTTAAAGGCGTGTCGGTAGAGGTGCGACAAGGAGAAATTGTGGGACTGCTGGGTCCCAACGGAGCGGGTAAAACCACGACTTTTTATATGATGGTGGGACTCATAGCACCCAACGAGGGGGAGATTTACCTGAACGACCAGGTGATAACCAACGAACCGGTGTACCGGCGGGCCCAGAAAGGAGTCGGCTATCTGGCCCAGGAAGCCAGTGTTTTCCGTAACCTGAGCGTGGAAGACAACATTAAGGCGGTGTTGGAAATGACCAAGTACCCCAAAGAATACCAAAAAAGGCGGACCGAAGAGCTGCTCGAAGAGTTCAGTCTCACGCACATCCGCAAGAGCAAGGGCATCCAGCTGTCCGGGGGAGAGCGCCGGCGCACCGAAATTGCCCGTGCCCTGGCCATCAACCCCAAATTCATTTTGCTCGATGAACCCTTTGCCGGGGTAGATCCCATTGCGGTACGCGACATCCAGGAAATCGTTGCCAAACTCAAATACAAGAACATCGGCATATTGATTACCGATCACAACGTACACGAAACCCTGTCGATTACCGACCGCGCCTACCTCCTGTTCGAGGGCAACATCATGAAAGCGGGCAGTGCCGAGGAATTGGCCGAGGATCCGGATGTGCGACGGGTGTATCTGGGCGACGACTTTATTCTCCGCCGCAGAACCTTTGATGTGGGCCAGAACGATTAACAAACAAAGAGACAAAAACAGCGCCAGGCAAAGCCTGGCGCTGCTGGTAACAAAAAATTCGCTCAAAAGGCTTCGCCTCCTGAAAACAAACTACAATTTTTCCTGCTCGGTAAAAGCACCCAGCTTGGCGTACTTTTCATAAATGGCGGCATAAGCCTTTACACGCTCAGGATTGGGGGTATATTCCTTTTCAAATCCCTGCCCCATCGCCTTTTGGGCATCCTCTACGCGCTGATGCACACCGGCAGCCACCGAAGCAAACATAGCGGCACCAAAGGCACAGGTCTCCACGGTGCGCGCCACCTTAATGGGCATGTTCAACACATCGGCCAGGGTCTGCATGACAAAAGGCGACTTCTTGGCCACCCCACCCAGACCAATGATGCCATCGAGACGAACCCCTTCACGGGCAAAACGATCTACAATGGCTTTGGAACCGAAGGCAGTGGCCTCCACCAGCGCTCTGAAAATACGCGGCGCATCGGTACCCAGTTTGAGTCCCGCAATGGTTCCGGTCACTTCCTGACTGGCATCCGGGGTACGGCGACCATTCATCCAGTCGACCGCAAGAACGGTCGATTCTTCCATCGGAATCTGCATGGCAGCCTCCGAGAGCAGGGGAATAATTTGTGCTTCCGTTTCTTCAATCAACCTGGCACGCGTTTCCGCATCCACCAGAGTCGTGTTGGCCAAAATATTATCCAAAGGCCAGGCGATCACCCGCTTGAACCAGGCATATAAGTCGCCAAAAGCCGACTGGCCAGCCTCCAGACCCACGTAGCCGGGAATAACCGAACCATCTACCTGACCACAAATACCGGCAATCAGCTTATCGCCAATCTGCTCATAAGGAGCAATCATGATGTCGCAGGTGGAGGTACCAATGGCACGTGCCAAAACGTTGGGGCTTACTTCGCCCCCTACGGCTCCCATGTGACAGTCGAAAGCACCAACACCCACAGCCACCTCAGTGCTCAGGCCCAGGCGCCCGGCCCATTCCTCAGTAAGGTGGCCCACCTTAACGTCGCTGGTATAAGTATCCTTATACAAACGGTCGCGATAGCCCTTCAACAAAGGATCCAAGGTCGTTAAAAACTCCTCCTCGGGCAAACCACCCCAGGCCTCCAGCCACATGGCTTTGTGTCCGGCGGCACAGCGACTGCGCACCACATCAGCAGGCTTTTGCGTCCCGGTAATCAAGGCGGGCATCCAGTCGCAATGCTCTATCCACGAATAAGCAGCCTTTCGTACCGCCTCGTCGCTGCGCAATACGTGTAAGGCTTTGGCCCACACCCATTCCGAAGAATAAATGCCGCCCTCGTACTGGGTGTAGTCAATTTTATACTTCCTTGCCAATTCATTGATCTCAGCAGCTTCTTTTACCGCAGTATGGTCCTTCCACAACACAAACATCGCGTTGGGATTCTCGGCAAACTCAGGCAACATGGCCAGGGGCACCCCGTCTTCATTCACAAAAACAGGGGTACTGCCCGTGGTGTCGAAAGACATGCCCACCACATTTTTAGCCACCTCTGGTCCGGCCTGCGCCAGCGACTCCTTAATGATGTACTCCATCACATCGATGTAGTCCTGCGGATGTTGCCGGTACTGGTCCCTGGCAGGCACACAATACTTCCCCTCCATCCAACGGGGATAATGCTTTACTGCCGAGCCAAGCTCTTCGCCCGTAAGGGCGTCTACGATAACGGCCCGGGCAGAATCTGAGCCATAATCGAGTCCGATTACATATTTTTTTTCCGACATGGTATTTTATTTATGGGGACAGACATGGCCCCAGGTTAGTTTAATACACCCAAAGGGCGCTTACTGTCCATAATAAGCATTGGCCCCATGCTTCCGCTCAAAATGCTTGGTAGTCAGGTGAGCATTCATGTCCATACCCGGATTCAACATTTTGCCGATATAGGCCATTTTAGCCACCTGCTCCAACACCACACTGTTGTGCACAGCATCGTGGGCATCCTTACCCCAGGTAAAGGGGGCATGATTCTTCACCAGCACACCAGGAATATGGTTGGGATTTAAGTCCTTGAAGCGCTCAATAATGACCGTACCGGTCTCTTTTTCATAGGCACCCTTCACCTCTTCTTCTGTCATATCGCGGGTACAGGGAATGTCGCTCGCAAAATAATCGGCATGGGTGGTGCCCACTATGGGCAAGTCCATCCCCGCCTGTGCCCAGGCCGTACCATAGGTTGAGTGCGTATGTACCACGCCCCCGATTTCAGGAAAGGCTTTGTAAAGCGCCACATGAGTAGGCATATCGGACGAAGGTTTCAACTTGCCTTCCACCACCTTGCCCTCGAGATCCACCACCACCATTTGCCCGGCATGCATGCCGTCGTAGGCCACCCCGCTGGGTTTAATCACCACCAGACCGGAAGCCCGGTCGATGGCACTCACATTGCCCCAGGTAAAGATGACGAGTCCGTGTTTCACCAGGTCCAGATTGGCCTGGCAAACTTCTGCTTTTAATGATTCTAACATAACTTAACCAGCTAAATATTTTAACACCATAAAACAGACCGAAAATGAAAAAGGGTGCTGCCGACCACGGGGCCGACAGCACCCCCCATTTTTCAGGCCTACCAGAAATAGGCGTAAAGCGCTACAATAATTATTACAATACCCATGGCACCGACTGCAAACTTGCCGTCGGTAGCAAAAATTTCGGGTTGAAAATCATAAGCCTTATCGTCCTGCTTATCGCTGTTGGCATTCGTATACAAAATAATAGACAGGAAGGTCAACAAAGCCGAGAACATGAAGATGGAATCGAAACCAAGGTTCAACAAATTAAAATCGAACAAGGGCGTACCCCAAATCAAACCGGCCACAAAAGTCACGCCAGCCAAAACTGCGAAGAAGAGACCGCCACGTTGCTGCATCTTACGATTGGCATCGGACAGGGGCTTGGCCGGCACCTTGTGCTTATCGGTCAGCACCAAAATAATGGCCAGGGCGATCAGTACAATACAAACATAGCCCATGCGGATAATGAAAGGCAGATCGGGCAAGGCAATCTTCATAATGATGCCGGCCGGAATGGTTGCGATGGTGGTCCACAAGGCCGCACGATTGGTCGCCCGCTTCCACAACAGACCCATACCAAAGACCACAACCACACCCGGATAAATAAAGCCGGTGTATTCCTGAATGTACTGGAAGGCCTGATCGAGGCCACCCAACAGGGGCTTAGCCGTAATAATGGCAATAACCAAAGCCACAAAAGCAGTGATACGACCCACCTTCACCAGTTGCCTTTCTGAGGCATTCTTATTCATCATATCCTTATAGATATCAAGAGTGAAAATGGTTGAAGTGGAGTTCAACATAGAAGCCAAAGAGGAAACCACTGCAGCAACCAGGGCAGCAAAGGCCAGACCACGGATACCGGCCGGAGCAAAGTTTCTAAGCAACCAAGGGTAGGCATCATCGGCCACCTGAATGGTACCATGGAGTCCGCTCACCGTATGCTGCAAGTCGGGATGGTTGAACAACACATAGGCAGTAATCCCGGGAATGATAACAATGATGGGGATCAAAATCTTCAGATAAGCACCAAAGATCAATCCCTTCTTGGCTTCCTTCAGGTTCTTAGCGGCCAGTCCCTTTTGAATGATGTATTGGTTAAAGCCCCAGTAACCCAGGTTGGTCAACCACATGGCACCAAAAATAACCGCCAGTCCCGGCAGGTCCTTAAACACAGTTTCGTTGAGGTCACGATCAATGATCATGTTAAAATGCAAATCCTCAGGCACCTCACGCACCTTTTGCAAAATGGTCACAAAGCCCTGAATGGCTCCGCCAGCATCGCCACCCACAGCATCCAGCGCAAACCATGCCGTGATGAGTCCGCCACCTACCAGGAAAACCACCTGAATCACATCGGTCCAGGCTACCGCCTTCAAACCGCCGTAGATGGAGTAAACGCCGGAGAAAAGAAGCAGGGCCGGCACGCCGTATTCTTTGGGAAAACCAAGAATCTGTTCCATGGCCAAAGCACCCAGCCAGGCCACAGAGGTCAGGTTTACAAAGACATAAACCAAGAGCCAGAAAAAAGAAAAGAAGAAACTCACCCCCTTGCCGTAACGTTCTTTGGCGAACTGAGGCATGGTGTAAATCTTTTTATCGATCATCTGCGGCAACAAATACTTGGCTACCAGTATCAGGGTAATGGCTGCAATCCACTCATAAGCAGCAATACCTAATCCAATACGGAAGCCGGAACCCGACATACCGATGAAGTGTTCGGCCGAAATATTCGCGGCAATAAGAGAAGCACCGATGGCCCACCAAGCAAGCTTACCACCAGCCAAAAAGTAATCCTTAGAGTTCTTTTCCTCTCCCTTTTTTGTTCTCGAAAGCCACAACCCCAGGGACATGATGACCAGGGCATAAGCCACAAAGATCATATAGTCGAGGGTCGTAAATCCTGCATTCATAGTTTAATGTTTAGTGGTGAATATTAAAACAAAAGGCAAGCAGTTAGTTACAACCGCCTGCCTTTTTATAAATTTTAGAAGCCTTTATTTAAATGGTAGTACACATCGTTGAAGCGGAGTTCCTTTTTAAACTCCGGAATGGTGGTCTTCTCGTCAATCAACAAGAACTCAATTCCTGCCATCTCCGCAAAGTCCTCCAGATACTCTGCCGTGAGGTCGTAAGAGAAGCTGGTATGGTGCGTTCCACCGGCCAGAATCCATGCCGCAGCCCCCACTTCAAAATTAGGCTGCGGAATCCACAGCGCACTGGCCACCGGCAACTTGGGCAGCGGCTTGGAGTCGATGCAATCCACAACGTTGACAATCATGCGGAAGCGACTGCCCATGTCCACCACGGTGGCTGCAACACCCTGTCCGGGCTTACTGGTAAATACCAAACGCGCGGGATCGTTTTTGCCACCAATACCCAGGGGATGCACCTCCAGGCGGGGTTTCTCAGCGGCGATAAGGGGACAAACCTCCAACATGTGCGCTTGCAAAATTGCGCTCTTCTCTCCATCGAAGTGCAGCGTATAATCTTCTAAGAAACTACAACCCTTGGGCATACCGTAACCCATTACCCACATGGCACGGTAAAGCGCCGCGGTCTTCCAGTCGCCTTCGGCACCAAAACCGTAACCATCGGCCATCAGGCGCTGCGAAGCGAGACCGGGCAACTGGTCCACACCGGCCAGGTCGTCAAAATTGGTGGTAAAGGCCTTGGCGCCTTTTTCCTCCAGGAAGCGACGCAGGGCAATTTCAATACGTGCAGCATGCTCTACCTGTCCACGGAAAGCACCACCTGCCTTACAATTGTCTGCAAAATCGTAGTCCGACTCATATTGCTTGACCAAAGCAGCCACCTCGTCAGCGCTCACTTTATCCTGAACGGCTACCAAATCGGCAATGGGAAAATAATCTACGTGGTAACCCAGCTGCAACTCGGCATCTACCTTGTCGCCATCGGTTACAGCCACATTGTTCATTTGGTCACCAAAGCGAATGATGCGCAAATCCTGAGCATCTGCCCAGGCAGCTGCCACGCGCATCCATACAGAGATGCGCTCCTGCGCTTTGGGATCCTGCCAATGCCCTACCACCACTTTGCGCGGGCGACGCATACGGGCGGTGATGTGACCAAATTCACGGTCGCCATGTGCACTTTGATTCAGGTTCATGAAATCCATATCGATCTCATTCCAGGGAATCTCCTTGTTGAACTGGGTATGGAAATGCATCAAAGGCTTACGGAGTTCCTGCAGACCATGAATCCACATTTTTGCAGGCGAAAAAGTATGCATCCAGGTAATGATGCCGATACATTTGTCGTCGTTGTTGGCCGCCTTCATCGTAGCGGTAACTTCCTTGGCCGAATTAACCGTACCTTTATAAACCACTTTAACCGGAAGATTTCCGGAGGCATTCAAGCCGGCCACCATTTCATTGGAATGACCATCTACTGCAACCACTGCGTCGCCACCATAAAGTAGCTGAGCACCGGTAACAAACCAAACTTCATAATTTTCAAACATAATGCTAAATTTTTAAGGGGCTCAAACCGAGCAACTCACACCCATTAAAGGCCGCCCGGCGTCTGCAAATTTCAAACTATCGTTGGTGTATAAAATCAATATTCCTTTCTTTGGGAAGAGGGCCATAAAAGTACTGATTACTTTTATTAAAACAAAAATCAAAGTTAAAAAACGAATGTAAAACAAAAAACAATACGGCCTGATAAATAACATCTGCAAAGGAAATATTAATCCTCAGCAAACAAAGCGCTTAGGCGGCACCATTCCCAACCGGTACGTCCCCTGCACGAAGGACAAAGCAACAAGCACCTGTTTCTCAAAAGTACAATATAAAAACCGGGCAAAGGGGGATTCTTCGTTAAAAATGGCGGATTATTAACTCCCTTTCAACCCTAACAAGCCGGTGTTTTAAAGGCCCTTAACAGGACTGTTCATAAATCAATTATTTTCGTTTTGTGCTTTTCGCTATATTTGGGAGGTTTTTCTAAAACCGCCTCCCACCCACACAACAACGGCAACAATTGTAGCGAACTATGATTCAGAACTATTCAGAAGACTCCATTCAAACGCTCGACTGGAAAGAGCACATTCGCAGGCGCCCCGGTATGTACATTGGTAAATTGGGCGACGGCACCTACGGCGACGACGGCATCTATGTCCTTTTAAAGGAGGTCATGGACAACTCGATCGACGAATACATGATGGGCTTCGGAAAAAAAATTGAAGTCCGTATAGACGAAAACCGGGTGAGTGTGCGCGATTATGGCCGTGGTATTCCGCTGGGCAAGGTGGTGGATGTGGTCTCCAAAATGAACACGGGCGCCAAGTACGACAGTAAGGCTTTTAAAAAATCGGTGGGACTCAATGGTGTTGGGGTGAAGGCGGTAAATGCCTTGTCGGTCAACTTTAAGGTGCAGGCCTTTCGCGAAGGGGAAACCAAGCTGGTGAGCTTTTCGCGCGGGGAGCTGGTGGCCGAAAACCCGATAGAATCGACCCAGGCCCCCAACGGCACCCTCATCGAGTTTTGGCCCGACGACACCATCTTCGATGCCTTTACCTTTAAGGACGAATTCATTGAGGACCTGCTTAAGAATTACACCTACCTGAATGCCGGTCTGGCCATCCATTTCAACGGCCGCGTTTTTCAATCGAAGCGGGGACTGCTCGATTTGCTGGAGGAGAACATGACCGAGCCGGGTCTTTATGCGCCCATTCAACTCAAGGACGACGATTTGGAGATTGCCTTGACCCACACCAACCAGTACGGCGAGGAGTACTATACCTTTGTCAACGGCCAGCACACTACCCAGGGCGGCACGCACCTGATTGCTTTTCGCGAATCGGTGGTCAGGACCATCCGCGAGTTTTACAACAAAAACTTTGATGTGGCCGATATTCGTCAGGGCATTGTGGCCGCCGTCAGCATCAAAATTGAGGAGCCGGTATTTGAATCACAGACCAAAACCAAGCTGGGCTCTAAGGACATGGGGCCCGACGGCACTTCGGTGCGCAATTACATCGGCGATTTTTTAAAACAACAACTCGACAATTATCTGCACCGCCATGCCGAAATTGCGGAGATAATGCACAAGAAAATTCTGGAGTCGGAAAAGGAACGCAAAGCCATTTCGGGCATTCAGAAACTGGCCCGGGAAAGGGCCAAAAAGGTGAGTCTGCACAACAAAAAGTTGCGCGACTGCCGGGTGCATTACAACTCCAATGCCGAGCGCAAAATGGAAACCATGATTTTCATTACCGAGGGCGACTCGGCCAGCGGTTCCATCACCAAGGCCAGGGATGTGGCGACCCAGGCGGTATTCTCACTCAAGGGAAAGCCCCTGAACTCTTACGGCCTGAGCCGTAAGATTGTATATGAAAACGAGGAATTCAATCTCTTGCAGGCGGCCCTCAATATTGAAGAGGGCATCGAAGCCCTGCGCTACAACCACGTCATCATAGCCACCGATGCCGACGTGGACGGCATGCACATCCGCCTGCTGCTGATCACCTTCTTTTTGCAGTTTTTTCCGGAACTGATCAAAAACGGACACCTCTACATTTTGCAAACGCCCTTATTTAGGGTACGCAACAAAAAGGAGACCCGTTATTGCTACTCAGAGGAGGAGCGTCTGCAGGCCCTGAAAGCCCTGGGAGCCAATCCGGAGATCACCCGATTTAAGGGTTTGGGAGAGATTTCTCCCGATGAGTTCAGCGCCTTTATCAACAAGGACATCCGGCTGGACCGGGTGCGGATGAAGAAGGACGATGCGGCCAAAGAATTGCTCGACTTTTACATGGGCAAGAACACCCCCGACCGCCAGAACTTCATCATCGACAACCTGATTGTGGACGAAGAAATGTTGTAGGCGAAAAAAGGAAAAGAGACTTATGGACAAAGACGATATGCTGGACGAAAACAAGGCCTTACAACCCAAGCCGGACGAAGGGTCGTCCCCCGAAGATGCGCCGGTGATTACCCCGCTGCAGGGGATGTACCGCGAGTGGTTTCTCGACTATGCTTCCTATGTGATACTGGAGCGGGCCGTACCCCACATCAACGACGGACTGAAACCGGTGCAGCGCAGGATTTTGCACGCCATGAAGCGGCTCGACGACGGCCGCTACAATAAAGTGGCCAACATCATTGGTCACACCATGCAGTTTCACCCCCACGGTGACGCCTCCATCGGAGATGCCCTGGTGCAGCTGGGACAAAAAGATCTGCTGATCGACACCCAGGGAAACTGGGGAAACATCTTTACGGGCGATGGCAGTGCGGCGCCCCGTTACATAGAGGCACGCCTGACCAAGTTTGCCCAGGAGGTCGTTTTCAATCCCAAAACCACGGAGTGGAAACCCTCGTACGACGGCCGCAACAAGGAACCCATTACCCTGCCGGTAAAATTCCCCCTGCTGCTGGCTCAAGGCGTGGAGGGGATTGCGGTGGGACTGGCTTCCAAGATTTTGCCGCACAACATTCAGGAGTTGATCGATGCCTCCATTGCCCACCTTAAGGGCGAAGGCTTTGAATTGTATCCCGACTTCCCCACCGGAGGCATGTTGGATGTTTCGCGTTACAACGACGGCCTGCGGGGGGGACAGATAAAAGTACGGGCCAAAATCTCCAAGCTGGATGCCCGCACCCTGGTGATATCCGACATCCCCTTCAGCAAAAACACCACCTCGCTGATTGAGTCCATACTCAAGGCCGTAGAGAAGGGGAAGATCAAAATCCGAAAAATAGACGACAACACGGCCCAGAATGTAGAGATTCAGGTGCATTTGCCGGCTGGAGCTTCGCCCGACAAGACCATAGACGCCCTCTACGCCTTTACCGACTGTGAGTTGTCGCTGTCGCCCAACGCCTGCGTGATTCGCGACAACAAGCCTTGCTTTATAGGTGTTTCGGAGATTTTAAGGGCCAACACCGATCATACGGTGCACCTGCTCACCCGCGAGCTGGAAATCCGTCGCGATGAGCTGGAAGAGGCCTGGCACTACGCCTCCCTGGAGAAAATATTCATCGAGAATAAGATTTACCAGCGCATTGAAGAATGTGAGACTTTTGAAGCCATTATTCAGACGATTGATCACGGACTGGAGCCCTTTAAGCCGAAATTGAAGCGGGAGGTAACCCGCGACGACATCATCCGGCTCACCGAAATCAAAATCAAGCGGATTTCGCGTTTCGATGCCAAAAAGGCCGATGAATACATGGCGGCCATCGAGGAAGAACTGGAGCAGGTAGCCTACAACCTGGAGCACATCATCCCCTACTCCATCGACTATTTTAAGCGCTTAAAGAAGGGCTACGCCAGTAGGTTTCCGCGTAAAACAGAACTGCGCAGCTTCGAAAGCATTGAAGCCAGCAAGGTGGTGGTCAAAAACGAGAAACTGTACATCAACCGCGAGGAAGGCTTCATCGGGACGGCCCTGCGCAAGGACGAGTACCTTTGCGACTGTTCCGACATCGACGACCTCATCCTCTTTTATAAGGACGGGCGCTACATCATTACCCGCGTTCAGGAAAAAGCCTTTGTGGGTAAGGACATCATCCATGCCGCCGTATTTAAGAGAAACGACGAGCGCACCATTTACAATGTGGCTTACAGGGACGGGAAGCACGGCGCGGCCTATGTGAAGCGTTTTGCCGTTACCGGCATAACGCGCGACAAGGAATACAACCTGACCAAAGGAACCGAGGGCTCACAAATCCTGTATTTCAGTGCCAACCCCAATGGGGAAGCGGAAATCGTAAAAGTAACCCTTCGCCCCAGAGCAAGAATCCGCAATCCGATTTTCGATTTCGACATGGGCCAGTTGCTGGTAAAAGGTCGCGGTGCCCAGGGCAATATCCTCTCTAAGCACGAAGTCCAAAAGGTGGTGCTCAAGCGCAAAGGCGAATCGACCCTGGGCGGCCGAAAAATCTGGTTCGAACCCGAAACCCTCCGCCTCAACGTGGACGGGCGTGGCAACTATCTGGGCGAATTTCATGGCGACGAGCAAATCCTGGTGATGACGCGCGACGGGCAGTTTTACCAAACCAGTTTCGACTTAAGCAACCACTACGAAGACCACATTCTGGTGATCGAAAAATACCGGCCCGACACCGTTTGGTCGGCCGTTTATTACGACGCCGAGCAAAAGTTCTACTACATCAAACGCTTCCAGGTCGAACCGGTACGCCAGGCCCAGCGTTTCATCGGCGGCCATCCCAAATCGCACCTGGTACGTCTGACCAAGGTGGACTATCCCCGCCTCGAAATCAAATTTGGGGGAGAGGATAAGGAAAGGGAAAAGGAAATTGTAGAGGTGGCCGAGTTTATTGGTGTTAAAGGATTCAAAGCCAGAGGTAAGCGCCTGACCACCTACCAGGTTTCAAAGGTCAATGAACTGGAGCCGCTGATTCAGCCCGAACCAAGCAGGGAGGAAGAGCAGGAAAATGGGAACGACCCGGAGGACGGAGAAGCAAACGATGGCCAGATGTCCATTTTTGATTAAGTGCAGCGGATGGTAAACAGCGTATTTTTAACCGGATTCATGGGCAGTGGAAAAACCACGGTGGGACAAATGCTGGCGCGTGCGCTCCAGTGGCGCTTCATCGACCTGGACCACTATATTGAACAAAGCCAGGGCAAATCAATAACTGCCCTCTTTGACGAGATAGGGGAAGCCGGTTTTCGCTTGCTGGAGCACGAAGCCCTGAAGGAAGTCGCAGCACTCAAGCGGGTGGTTGTCTCCACCGGAGGCGGGGCACCCTGTTTCCACAAAAACATGCAACTTATGCGCAGCAAAGGCCTCACCATCTACCTTCAACTGAGTCCCGAAGTGCTTTACGAACGCCTGCTGCCTGCCCGCAAAAGCCGCCCCCTGCTGGCCGGGAAGTCGGACGAGGAATTACTCGATTTTATCCGCCAAAAACTGGCCGAACGGGAGGATTACTACAAACAAGCCGCCGTTCATGCCGATGCTACGGCCGTTGGAGTAGCCCCCTACCTCAACATCATTGAACGCTACAACCAATTGGAAGGATGAGCTGCTCCGGAAGCAAGCAAAAAGCCGGAGGCCCCTGCCCCCGGCTTTTTGCTTGTTGCGCTGCCAGTCTATCCCAATCTCTAAAAATTCAACACAATATTAAAAGCGGCGCGCGGACGAGCTGGCGCCGGCACCATCACATAACCATACTCCACCGGCAGGAAAAAATAACCGTTGTAATAAGGGTAACGATGCCCGTTGTACACCCTGACCTGATAGCGAGCCGGCAAATAGCGTACACGCGTATAAGGCGCGTCGACCACTACATAGCCTCTGCCCGGATGGTAACGGTAAAAGCGGTGGTTGGCATGGTAATAATCGTGCCCCCTGTGGTGAAAGCGATTCACTCTTTGAGTGGGCAGGTGCCGATGGTAGACCGGAGACCTGTGGTGCTGCGCAGGAGCATGATGGACCCTTGCCTTGTTCTGTGGACGCTGATGTTGTGGACCTTGATACTCCCGACGCTGATGTTGTGGTCGCTGATGATCCCGACGTTGATGCTCCGGTCTGCGGGCCTGGGGACGGTTATCCGGCTTACTGTGCCTTACGGCAGGCTGTTCTTTCTTGTTTTCCGGTCGCTGATGGCGGTCGCGCTGTGTAGCTTGGCCATAAGCCGTCGCACCAATCAATAAAACAATAACCAGGGCGACAAAGCTGCGAATATAGGCTGAAGTTTTCATGGCTTTTCAGTTTTGGTAAAACACTCCGTGAACAAAACCGGTTTGAACGATACAATCCAAAACACGTGCCATAAATTTAAAGCGGCTGTTATGCCTTATTTTTAAAAGCTTTCACTATTTTTAAAGCGCCCAAGAAAAAGCAAAACAATAAGATGCATCAGACACCCGACCAGCACAAAAGCGAAGTTACCCGCATACGTGCCTATGAAAAAGAAATTGCCCGCCTCAAGGCGGTCTCTGCGCGTCAATCGCAAAAATACAGTCGCCTCAAGAAATTCAGTTTCTTTCTATTGATTTTCTTCCTGGTCCTTCTGGTCATGATGGCCTTCTACGGCCTGCTCAGCTGGCCCTCCGGGGGGCAGCAGACAGCCGACCCCGTCCTGACTGCACCAAAAGCCGACAGCCTCACCTTGCCCGCCGACACAACCGACACCTCTGGCGAAAGCCATCTCTCGCACCTTCACGATGAAGAATGGCTGGCCTTTCCCATCCCCGAAAACGGCATTCTTTTCCAGGTTCAGATAGGCGCTTTCACAGGCATAGACCTGCAACCCTTTGCCCTCAACATGCTTTCCCTTCGACAATATCATTACGAAAACATCAATCAATTTACAGCAGGCCTTTTTGTGGACTTCGAAAGCGCAAGAAGTTTCAGGGACCTATTGCAACAAATGGGCTTTACAGATGCCTATGTAACAGCCACCCTCCATGGCAAGCGCATTGCCGCCCATGAGGCCCGCAAGCTTAAAGCAGCTGCTCCGGAAAACACCCCCAAACCTGAAGCACTGCAGTCCCCCCAGGCCACGGAACAGCAGGCAACCGACAGCGTCTTCATGCAGGAAGTCTCCCTGCCCTAGGCAAAGCCGTCGGTAAGCTTTTTAACCACCCTGTATTTGTAAAAGAATTCACGGGCAATGACCCGTACGATGGTGTAAACCGGAATCGCCAGAAACATCCCCAGTATGCCCGACAGGTAGCCCGACATCAAAATCACGATAAAAATCTCCAGCGGGTGCGCCCGTACGCTGGTAGAGAAAATCAGCGGTTGAAAAAGCAGGTTATCCATCAGCTGAACAACTACGTAAATAAGTAGTGCAAAACCCAGATAGGAGAGAAAGGCCAACTCAAAAGACAGCTGCAGATAAATCACCGAAGCGGTCAAAACACCAAAAGCCCCGCCCAATACCGGACCTACGTAGGGAATTACATTAAACAAGCCACTTACAAAACCGATGGTAAGGGCATGCTCAAACTCTAAGCCCAACAACAAAAAGCCCAGGGTAACAAAAAAGCAAATCAGAAAAATCTGTATCAATATGCCGATAAAATAGCGGCGCAACAGAATCTTCACCGAATGCAGTACATGCCGCACCCCGTTTTCGTGCTCATCCGGAATAAGGACCATCAGCAGCCGCACAAAGAGACCCTCTTCCTTCAGAAAAAAGAAAGTGATGAAGGTTACAGAAAAAGCCGTCACAGCCAGACTCCCCAAAAAACCAAGCATCCCTGAAAATGCGCCTTTCAGGCGGGAAACATCCAATAATCCACCCACAGCCAGAGTCAAATGCTTTTCCAGCTGTTCAAAAAAATCAGCATCTATTCGATGGAGCGGCGCCAGCACCTCCTGCAGCAGCAGCTGCGCCTGGTCAAACAAGGCAGGATAGTCCACCTCCGACAAATAGCGCAACTCTCCTCCCAATAAGGGCAGCGTAAAACGAAAGAAGAGCACGATAAACACCCAAATCACCAAAACGGTCAGCAAAGCCGCCACACCGTTTCCCGGTCGCACCCGCCCCAGGTGCAGTTTTTTAAAAACATCGAAAAGCGGACGCGTAATGAGCGAGAGCACTCCGGACAGGGCAATAAAAACAAATACCGAGCGAAAGTACCAGAGAAGAAACAGGCCCACCAGCGCCAGAGCGCTCCACAGCAGGTAACGAACGAAACTTTGCATAGTTGTACCATTCAATTTTCCACTAAATATAGCAAAAAGGCACACAAAATCCATCAAGCTACCCCTCCTTACCTTTTCCAATCGGCCCAAAAGTCAAGACCTTTCATCAAAAACAGCCGGATAAAAATTTGTTTTTATGCCAAAAACTTAGAACTTCGTCCCCCAAGCGGAAACAATTATATGGTATGAAGGGAGCAATTATCGGCGACATCATCGGCTCGTCTTTTGTCCACGAGCAAGTCGACTCAGTGGACTTTCAGTTATTTAAACCGACTTCAGCATTCACCGACGACACGGTACTGACGCTGGCCACAGCCGATTCCATTTTGCATCAGAAGCCCTATAAAGACAGCCTGATTGAATGGACCACCCGCTTCCCTAAGGCCGGTTACCGGAGCGATTTCCTGACTTGGGCGCAAAATGGCGGGAAAGGCAGCTACATAAGCGATGGAGACGGCGCCGCACGTCGAATCAGCCCCATTGGTTTTGCCGCGGCTTCCATCGAGGAAGCTTTGGAGGAAGCCCGCCGCTCAGCCCTCATCACCCACAATGTACCTGTTCGCCTGGAAGCAGCCCGCGCCACTGCAGTAGCGGTGCACATGGCTAAAAACGGCGCCACCCGCAAGGAAATAAAAGCCTTTGTTTCGGTACATTTCGCCTACGACCTCAATCTAAAGACCGAACACTGGAAAGCACACATCCAGGCCGGCAAACCCTTGCCCACGCCGGTGCCTCCGGCCATTGCCGCCTTTCTCGAAGCGTCTGATTTTGAGGAAGCCATCCGTTTGGCCATTTATATGGGCGGACCGGCCAACACCATTGCCTCCATTGCAGGGGCCCTGGCCGAAGCTTATTTCAAGCACATTCCCAAAGCCTTTATCAAAAGAGCCCTGGCACGCCTGACACCCGATATGGAACAGCTGATGGATACTTTTGAAGCACACTACTTCAGTGAGCGTGTCACCAAGGCCTGAACAATCAGGCCTTGGGCATTAGTGCCAGATCCAGCACCTCCAAAACATTCTCCACAAAATGAAAGCTCAGGCCCTCCAGGTAAAGGGACTTGATTTCCTCCACATCTTTGCGATTCTCTTTAGAAAGAATGATGTCCACAATGCCGGCACGCTTGGCAGCCAGAATCTTCTCCTTGATGCCCCCCACCGGAAGCACTTTCCCGCGCAGGGTCAACTCACCCGTCATAGCCAACTGCGGCTTAACCGAGCGCTTCATCAACAGCGAAGCCATAGAAGTAACCATCGTAATACCAGCCGAGGGCCCGTCCTTAGGAATGGCCCCTTCGGGAACATGCACGTGTATGTTGTGCTCTTCCATCCAATCTGCATCCAATTCCAACTCGGCAGCATGCGATTTCAGGTACTCCAAAGCCAACACTGCCGATTCTTTCATCACTTCTCCAAGATTCCCGGTCAGGGTCAGGTTGCCCTTTCCCTTGCTGAGACTGCTCTCTACAAACAGAATCTCCCCGCCCACTGCGGTCCAGGCCAGGCCGGTAACCACCCCGGGCTCGGTAAGCTTCTCCGAGCTTTCCTTGCTGAAACGTTCCACGCCAAGCAAGCCGCGGACATCCGACACAGAAAGGTTCTTTTTAACCGCTTCCTCGGAGGCCAACTTCAAGGCTATCTTCCTGAAAATCTGGGCCAGCACCTTGTCCAGTTTCCGAACGCCCGACTCGCGTGTATAACTTTCTATGATATAGGCCAACACCTTCTTCGAAAGGCTAACCGTACCTTTGGGAACACCATGCAGGTCCATTTGACGCGGCAATAAATGACGCCGGGCAATTTCTATCTTCTCATCCAATATATAGCCACTGACATCGATCAATTCCATGCGATCGAGCAAGGGCGCGGAAATGTTGCTCAGGGTATTGGCGGTAGCCACAAACATCACCTTCGACAGATCAAAATCCACCTCCAGAAAATTATCATGAAAAGTGCTGTTCTGCTCCGGATCCAATACCTCCAATAAGGCAGATGCAGGATCGCCGTGAAAACTGTTGCCAATCTTATCCAGTTCGTCGAGTACAAACACCGGATTGGCCGCCCCGGCTTTTTTTATACTTTGAATGATGCGACCGGGCATAGCACCGATGTAAGTTTTTCGGTGCCCGCGGATTTCTGCCTCATCGTGCAAGCCGCCCAGCGAAACCCTGACATATTGACGGCCGAGTGCTTCGGCCACCGACTTACCCAGAGATGTTTTGCCCACTCCGGGAGGGCCATATAAGCACAAAATGGGCGATTTCAAATCACCTTTCAGTTTCAATACGGCCAAATGCTCCAGGATACGTTCCTTTACATTATCCAAACCATAATGATCCCGGTCCAGAATTCTCCGTGCCCGCTTCATATCAAAATTATCCCGGGTATAAACATTCCAGGGCAAATCAAGCATGGTCTGCAAATAGTTGTGCTGAATGGAATACTCACCCGAGGCAGGATTAAGGCGCCTTAACTTATCCACCTCCTTTTTGAAGACTCCGGCCACCTCCTTACTCCACTTCTTTTGGGCAGCAGCCTGCTCCATTTCTTTTATTTCCTGCTCTACGGGACTGGCTCCCAGCTCATTCTGAATGGTCTTGATTTGCTGATGCAAAAAATACTCCCGCTGCTGTTGGTCGATATCCATCTTCACCTTCGATTGGATGTCGTTCTTGATTTCAAGCAGCTGCACAGCCTGCACCAAATGCTCCACAAGCGCCATCCCTCTTTCCTTCAAGCCCGCGGTCTCCAGCAACTTCTGCTTCTCATTCACCTTCAGTTCGGTGTTGGAAGCGATATAATTGATTAAAAAAGAGGCGCTGCTGATGTTCTTCAGGGCAAAGGAGGCTTCCTGGGGAATGTTCGAAGACCCCTTTATCAGCCTTATTGACAAATCCTTAAGCGAACTCACTACAGCCTCAAACTCCCTTTTATCATCTCCCTCAGGCAGCTGTTCCTCCAACAGCTGATAACGGGCCTTAAAGTAAGGCTCCTCCTCCACAATATCCAGGCGCCTAAAACGAGTACGACCTTGAATAATGACGGTGGTTGAACCATCGGGCATCTCCAGTATTTTCAGCACCCGCGCAAGGGTTCCGACAGTGTACAAATCCGTCGTTGCAGGATCTTCAATACCATCGTCAGTCTGCGCCAAAGCACCCAGGTAGCCTTTCTGCTTTTGCACGTCACGTACCAACTTGAGCGACTTCTCCCGCCCCACGGAGATGGGCACAATTACGCCTGGAAAGAGCACCATGTTGCGCAAGGGCAAAAGCGGCAAGACCTCCGGTAAATCGGCATCGTCCTTTCCCAGTTGAAAATCCTCTTCCTCCACAATCGGTATAAATTCTCCTTCTCCCTCCATAATATCACTCAGACCAATGGTCACTTTAACATTATCCATAATTCATCCTTCCTTTCTCTGCCAATATGTCGCATTACAGACTCCAATATTTGCAAACCAGGAGCCGGTCTTAAGTAGTCAATACCCGTGCCAAGTGTGCCCATGCCGCAAATATGTCGGTATAAATCAAAAAAAAAGCTCCGGAATCCCGAAGCTTTCTATCTCTAAACCTAAAGCACAACCAAGAATTACTTCTTTCTGTTGTCGAAATGCTTTTGGTATCTGTTCATAAACTTATCCACACGTCCTGCAGTATCCACCAGCTTCATTTTACCGGTGTAAAACGGGTGTGAAGAGCTTGAAATTTCAAGCTTTACCAATGGATACTCTACGCCGTCGATTACTTCAGTCTCGCGGGTATTGGCGGTTGAACGGGTAATGAAGGTATCGCCGTTAGACATGTCCTTAAAAGCGACCATACGATAATTATCCGGATGAATTCCCTGTTTCATTGTACTTATGATTAATTTTTTATGTCTCCGGGCACCCTACTTTAAGGGCGTTTCGGAAACGCTACAGTTAATTACACTCTCTTTTATTCCCTAAAACGGTTTGCAAAGGTAGAGATAAAGTCCAAAAACTCAAAGAAATTACTTCTTTTTTATTCCTGAAAAACTTTTGGCCCGCCCCCCTTCCAAGGAAGCAGCCCAAGCGGCGCGACTACTCGGCCTTATACTTAGTATCCACCGGAATACTTCCGGCACGCTGCTCTGCACGCTTGGTTGCATCAAAAATAAAGCGATAAGTAATGTGTCGTTTGCCCAGGTCGGCCCCCATCGATTCGTGCAGAGCCCGCATCTTGGGATTAAAATCGCCCACCCACGAGAGCTCCAGTTCCTTGTACCAGGGCTTACGGGCCACCACCTCCCGAAGGTGATAAAAAATACCGGATTCGATACCCAGGCGCTGATAACGCGGCTTCACCCCCATGATCACCACCCTGGCCCGGGTCATTTCATGACGCCATTTGTAATATACAAAGCGCAACTTATTAAAGAAGTTCATCTTCCCTCTGAAGTGGCGTACGATCTGATTAACATCGGGGAACATCACAAAAAAAGCAATGGGCTCCTCCTTGTGATAGGCATACCAAATAAACTCTTCATCCATAAAGGGTGCTGCCTCCTTCAACGACTTGCGCAGCGTGTCGGGATCCATGGGTGTAAAATTCTCGTGGTACTGCCAGGCATCGTTGTACACCTCCACAAAATCGGCCACATACTTCTCGGTTTCCTTTAAAGTAAAATGCTTAAAGGAATAGTCGGGGCGACTCACCACGCGACTGGCAATGGTCCAGAAGCGCTCCGGAAAGGGCTTGGCCAAATCCAGATGATTGGTCACCTGCTCAAAATACTTATGAAAGCCATAGTCCTCAAAAAAACCCTGATAATAGGGCGGGTTGTACTGCATACCAAAAGCGGGACTGGTAAAACCCTCAATAAGCAGCCCCCAGAAATTATCGTTTTCACCAAAGTTAATGGGTCCATCCATCGCCTCCATACCCTCGCCCTTCAGCCATTCTTTGGCCGCATCGAACAGGAGAAAAGCCGCATCACGATTATCTATGCACTCAAAAAAACCCATCCCGCCGGTAGGCTGGGCAAAACCATAGGCCTTCTTTTCGTTTACGAAAGCGGCCACCCGGCCCAGGCTTGTCCCGGTTTCGTCCTGAAGCAGAAAGCGTTTGGCCCGACCATGCTTGAAAAAATCATTGCTTGCGGGATCAAAAACAGCCTCTACCTGAACGTCCAGGGGACGAATGTAATGCGGGTCCATGGCATAGATACGTTCCACCACATCTAAAAACGCCCGCTTATCCTTGTTGCTTTTAACAGGTACAATATTCACGGAATGTTCTATTTATAGTACAAAAAAAATGACTGCACAAAGTTAACTTTTCCCCAACTCGAACAAAATTTCAGTCCCGGCTTCCTGCAGCACCGGATCGGACCCATCCTGCCATTTACGGGCCAGGACCTCCACGGGCTCTGCCAGGTCAGCGGAAAAACGCCCCCCCATTTTTAAACAATGTACCACGGCACGGCGCACACCACCGTCTGCAGCAAGTGCCTCAATGGTACTCAGGTTGCTCTTAAAGACCGGCACCACCTCCATCCCCACAAAGCGCAATTGCCACCCCAGGGCCATCAACGAACAATAGCGGACATACTGCCCGGGATGCAACAACCACTCCTCCAACAGAGCGCCGGAACCCGGCCGCTTTCCCAGAAAATTAAAAGCCAGCTGCTCAGCCAGTTCAAGATGCTGCACCCCGTCGGCCCATTGTGCCAGCAAAGCATCCGGAAAATCCTCTTTTGGGGCTACCATGGTCGCCAAAATCATGGTTTCCCTAATATTACGGTGCCACAACCGATCGGCCAGATCCTTTCCCGCTTTAAGTTCCTGCGAAAACTGTCGCAGGTGCACCAGAGAAACACCATAGAGTTTGGCGTAGTCCATTCCGGCCGCCCTCAGCTGTGCAGCAATCTCACCGTTCATCAACTTTCTGATGCGTCGCTGCACCATTTTCAACTGCTCATCCAGCCCGGCATCAAAGGCAAAAATCTTCATTCGAAAAGTTTAAATGATTCATCCACAAAAATATCACAATAAAAGAAAGATCCTTTTCAAAATTCACTTGCAAATTTAGAATAAAAACCCTTATATTTGCACCGCTTTAAAAATGGTGATTGTAGCTCAGTCGGTTAGAGCGCCAGATTGTGGCTCTGGAGGTCGCCGGTTCGAATCCGGTCTTTCACCCCAGCAAAACAGATGAAACCCGATGGCCTGCCATCGGGTTTTTCTTTTACACCTCCACGACCCTCCGCCATCTACTCCACAGACACATCCGTCAAATAAGTCGGCACAGCGCAACTGTTTTCCCTAATTTTAGGCTATTAACCCGTTTTCATGCAAGGTAAAAACAGTTTCTTTTACGTGTTTCTGCTCCTGTGGAGCCTCCTGTTCGGCTCCCCCTTGGTGGCCCAAACCAATCTTTTGCAAGAAATTTCCAAAGCAGAATCGGCCACTTTCAGTCTCACCGCCCACAACAAACAGGAGCTGCCTACCGACACGGCAAGAGGCTTCTTTATTGGCGCCAACGGACTGGCCCTCACCTCGACCGCGCTGCTGCGCAATGCCGACACGCTGGTGGTAAGCGATCACCGCAACAAAAACCTCGCCCTCGATCGGGTTATCGCCATTCACCCCTACGCCAACCTGGCGTTGGTGCGGCTCGCGGGCTACCGCAACCGCGACGATGGCTTTTTAACCCCGGAGCGAAGACCCTACAATCCCTGGGGAGAAGTCCTCCATATTGCTCCCCGCGACGACCAACAACACAGGTCCCGCATTACTGCAATTACACAAATGCTTCAGGTTTTTGGGTTGGGCAGAAGCGCCGTACTGTCCCTGCGGGCAAGTTCCGGAGAGCGTTGCGCTCCCCTACTCAACGAAAGCGGCCACTTTATCGGCATCAGCCATCGTTTGCATTTCGACGCGCAGTGGGTAATGCTGCCCGTTTATTTGTTGGGCGATAAAAATTGGCAAAATGTAGACCAGGATTGGTCCTCCTTTAAGAAGAGAAGCGACCGCCTGCAACTTTGCGACCCCAACTGCTGTGAGGGACTGCTCCTGCAGGCCATGGAAAAATGGACCGAATCGGCACGTGCCTTCAGCACAGCCCTGCGCATCCAGCCCGGACATCCCCAAATCCTGGCCTGGCGGGCACTCAGTCGCCTCAGTTACGGCAACACCCTGGGCGCGCAGGAAGATCTGGACCGCTGCAGCCGGGATCCATCAGCCGCAGCGGTGACTGCCTACACCCAAAGCAAGCTCTTGCTGCAAAATGAGCAAGCGGGAAAAGCACAAGAGGTCCTGCTCGCCGCATTGGGAACCGACGATAATCTGGCCGAAGGCTTTCTTCTTTTGGGGCAGATTCAACAAGGCAGCAAAGAAACCCGCAAGGCCTACGCAAGCCTCTCGCACGCCCTGGAGCTCGACAGTCTCCTGGCCATGGCCTGGTACGAAAGAGGACGCTTAAGCATGCAATACGCGAGCGACCAACAAGTGGCACTCAGCGATCTGGAAACTGCGGCACGTCTGAACCCCTTTCTCCCCGGCATCTATACCCTTATTGGAAGCATTCATTTTCAGCGCAACGATTATCTGAAGGCCATTGGGGACTTCGATCGTGCATTAAGGATCAATCCTGCCGACGATCATGCCCTGATGCAGCGGGGGATGGCCCGTTTCAATACAGGTCTCAAAGAAGGCGCCTGCAGCGACTGGAGTGCAGCCGGACGCCTGGGCAACACTCAGGCATTCAGGCTCATATCAAGACACTGCAACAATGTAAAAAACAAGACTTTACAGGCTTTCTAAAGCCCCCTCCCCGCAGGTACGATATTTTTTCGTACTTTTGCGGCTTAAAAACAAATCTCTATGGTAACACCAGAGCAAATTAAAGACTTAAGTGTTCGCGAAGCGGCGCTGAGGAGGTATCTTTGACATCGATCGTAAAAAGATTGAGATAGAAGAAGAAGAATTGCGCTCCCAGGCCCCGGATTTTTGGGAAGATGCCAAAAAGGCCGAAGAGCAGATGAAAAAATTAAAAGAGCTCAAGAGCTGGGTTAATGCTTACGAGGCCATAAAAACAGCAACAGCCGATCTGCAGGTATTGTACGATTTCTTTAAAGAAGGCGAAGCGGAGGAGGCGGACGTTCAGGAAGCTTATAAGCAGGCCCTCAGGCAGACAGAAGACCTCGAGTTGCGCAATATGCTGCAGAAGGAGGAGGATAAGCTGGGCGCCCTACTCAAAATCAATGCCGGCGCCGGCGGCACCGAAAGCCAGGATTGGGCAGAAATGCTGATGCGTATGTATGTGCGCTGGGGCGAACAAAACAAGTACAAAGTCTCGGTAAATCACATACTGGAAGGTGAAGAAGCGGGTATAAAAACCGTCACGCTGCAATTCGAGGGCGACTACGCCTACGGCTACCTGAAAGGCGAAAACGGCGTACACCGCCTGGTGCGCCTCTCCCCCTTCAACTCGGCCAACAAACGCATGACCTCCTTCACCTCCGTCTATGTAATTCCCCTCATCGACGACTCCATCGAAGTCGACATCAATCCCGCCGACATCACCTGGGAAACCTTCCGCTCGAGCGGCGCAGGAGGCCAGAATGTAAACAAAGTGGAAACCGGAGTACGTTTGCGTCACGCCCCAACGGGCATCGTGATTGAAAACACCGAATCGCGCTCGCAGGGTGGCAACAAGGAAAACGCCCTGCGCAACCTCAAGTCGCAACTCTACGAAATGGAATTGCAAAAGCGTCTGGAGGAGCAAAACAAAATTGAATCCCAGAAGAAAAAGATCGAATGGGGCTCCCAAATCCGCTCCTACGTCCTGCAGCCCTACAAATTGGTAAAAGATGTGCGCACCGGTCACGAGACCAGCAACGTGCAGGCGGTGCTCGACGGGGAACTGGAGGGCTTTATCAAAGCCTGGTTGATGGAGTACGGCGCCAACGACGTATTTGAAAAAGAGGCCTAAAACAGAGGAAAGCGCATGCAGATACACCCTTCCATCGAAACCTACAGCGGCCCCCCGCCCGTGCTCACCATGGGCACCTTTGACGGCGTGCATCCCGGGCACCTCGCTCTCCTTCGGGAGCTGGTGCGCCTGGCCAAAGCGCTGAACACCGTTTCGCTTGTACTCACATTCTGGCCGCACCCACGTCTGGTATTGGGACACGATCCGGAAAAGTTGCGCCTGCTCAACACCCTGGAAGAAAAAACCCGCATCCTCAGCGAGACCGGCGTCGATCACCTGGTTGTATTGCCGTTTACCACTGAGTTGGCCCGACTTTCAGCAAGCGAATTCACCACCCGCATCCTGGCTGAACAACTTAAAACCCGCCATCTTCTGGTAGGTTTCAACCACCGTTTTGGCAAGGACGGCGTTCGATCGGAAGAGCTCGATGCCCTGGCCACCAGGCTCGGTTTCGGACTCAGTCGCTACCAGGCGGTGGAAATAGACGGCCAAAGACCCAGCTCTACCCGCATAAGGCAACTGCTGCTGGAAGGCAGGATTCCCGAAGCCAATGCGCTGCTGGGCTATGCCTACAGCATAACGGGACGCGTAGTGGGGGGACAACAACTGGGCCGACGTCTTTCCTATCCCACCGCCAATTTACAGGTGAACGAAAGGGCCAAACTCCTGCCGCCCGACGGCGTATACGCCTGCCGGGTGCGCATCACCGGAAAGACTTTTGGAGGGATGGTGAATATTGGCGTTAAACCAACTGTAAACACCCAAATGGATCATCGCTCCGTAGAAGTACACATCCTGGATTTTAAGGAGGACATCTATTCCGAAGAAATAAGCCTGGAATTCTTGCACAAAACACGGGAAGAAATGAAATTTGAGGGACTGGAGGCACTGAAAACACAATTGGGAAAAGACGAAACAGAGATCAGGAAGCTCCTGCAAAAGCATGGACTTCCCACCTGATAAATCAAAGCACTATAATTTAAAAACAGCACCATGAATAAACCATCACAAGAACATAAAGTGGCCGACCTGAGTCTGGCCGACTACGGAAGAAAAGAAATCGCCCTGGCCGAAAAGGAAATGCCGGGTTTGATGGCCCTGCGTGAAAAATACGGAAAAGAACAACCACTGAAAGGGGCTAAAGTAATGGGCTCGCTGCACATGACCGTGCAGACCGCCGTGCTCATCGAAACCCTTGTGCACCTGGGAGCCGATGTGCGCTGGGCCAGCTGCAACATCTATTCGACCCAGGACCATGCCGCAGCGGCCATTGCCGCAGCCGGCGTACCCGTATTTGCCTGGAAAGGAGAAACCCTGGCCGAGTACTGGTGGTGTACCGAGCGCGCCCTCGATTTTGGGGAAGGCAGTGGACCCGACCTGATCGTGGACGATGGTGGCGACGCCACCCTGATGATTCACAAAGGGGTGGAACTGGAAAAAGACCCTGCCGTATTGCAGAAGGACTACAGCCAGGAAGGCGAAGATTTTCGCGAGTTGATGGCATTGATGGCCAAATTAAATACCCAAAATAAGGAACGCTGGACCAAGGTCGCAGCCGGCATTAAGGGCGTAAGCGAGGAAACCACCACCGGGGTGCACCGCCTCTACCAGATGATGGAAAAAGGCGAACTCCTCTTCCCCGCCATCAATGTCAACGACTCCGTAACCAAGAGCAAATTCGACAACCTATACGGCTGTCGCGAGAGTCTTGCCGACGGCATCAAGCGGGGCACCGATGTAATGGTGGCCGGAAAAACCGTGCTGGTTTGCGGCTATGGCGATGTGGGCAAGGGCTGCGCGCAAAGCATGCGAGGTTTCGGCGCCCGGGTACTCGTAACCGAAATCGACCCCATTTGTGCCCTGCAAGCCGCCATGGAAGGCTATGAAGTAACCACCATTGAAGAAGCCTTGCCGCAAGCCGACATTTATGTCACCGCCACCGGTAACCGCGACGTAATTACCGTGGAGCACATGCAAAAAATGAAGGACACCGCCATTGTATGCAACATTGGCCACTTCGACAACGAGATTCAGGTGGAGAAACTGGAAAAGACCCCCGGCATTAAGGAGATCAACATCAAGCCGCAGGTCGACCAGTTTGAATTTCCCGACGGACACTGCATCATACTGCTGTCGCGCGGACGCCTTGTAAACCTGGGCAATGCCACCGGTCACCCCAGCTTTGTCATGAGCAACTCCTTCACCAATCAAACCCTGGCTCAGCTCGAGTTGTGGAAAAACAATTACGAATTGGGCGTTTATACCCTGCCTAAGCACCTCGACGAGGAAGTGGCCCGCCTGCACCTGGCCAAACTGGGCGTAAAGCTCACCACCCTCACCGACGCCCAGGCAGCTTATATAGGGATTGCCAAGGAAGGCCCCTACAAGCCCGAGCACTATCGTTACTAATAAAGGAGCAACAAAGGGACACAAGAAGAGGGGGTGGCACAAGCCGGAAGCCCCCTTTTCTTTTTACTTTACCCCGGAAAACCCATCAAGTAATCTCCTTACATTTAGCCCTAGTTGTAGATGATCAAAGTGGAACCATCCACCCGCGTCTTATAGCGCTTCAGGGAATACGCAGAAGGACCCTCCACCACGTTCCCGATTCCGGACAACAATAAAAACCGGGAGCCACAGCAAGGACAAACCGCCAGAGTGGGATCTTCCTTGTCAACAGCCACCCTGCATTGCGGATCCTTGTCGTGGGGACAGTAGCATTCAAAGGCGTAATACTCATCCATGGGGTCGCGATAAACAATGACACCAGCCACGCCCACCCGGGCACCATAAGTATCTGTGCGCAAGGTAAAGACCTGCTTGTTGTAATCGGGCAAGCCCAGATTAACATAGGCGCTAAAGCGGTAGTTGGGCACCGGATGTTCTTCTTTTTTGCAACCAAAAAGAAGAAGCAACGTACAAGCGACCAAGAGCGAATATTTCAGCATAGCAAAAAGTAGGTTCAAGATAAAACAAAACAGCAGCACGACTGTTTAACCTGCAGACTATCAGCGACCGGACATTTTTTCGGGTCGCTTTGTTTGTTTATTTGTTTTGTTCGGGCTAAATTAGCTATTATTTATTTACCGCAATGGGAGATTTCGGAGACATATTATACATCCTCGTAATGATCGGAGCCCTGGTTTTGAGCGTACTCAAAAAATCCAGGAGCAAAGAGCAGCAAGGAGATGGTATGCCCGAAAACGAAGCCAGTCCCTTCCCTGAAGAAGCCTTTCCGCCCTTTGGGGAGTGGCTGGAAGACGAAAGGCGCCCACAAGCCCAACCCACAAACACCAGTGAGGCCATCCCACAGCCCATGAAGGCAGAGAAACTGGAACCTCAAAAGCTGAACTACAAAAAACCGGACTACCAGAGCATCAAAAGGTCGGACAGCCTGAAACGAGCGGAGCAAATCACAAGGATTACCCGAAGGCCGGAGACCAAAATTCTGGAAGACGAAGACGACAGCTACAACACGTCTTCCTGGTTGCAAGAGGAGCGCTATGATTGGCGCAAGGCAGTAATTTACTCAGAAGTACTGAAAAGGCCAATCATTTAATCCCTTACAACCCCTTTACAAACCAACGAAATTTTACTCAACGCACTTATGCTGTCCCGATTAGGACAGCTAAGAGTCCCGAAACATTCGGGATTCTGTATTTTATTAAACGTATCTATAACGAATAAGGAGGAAATGAACATGTCAAAAGTGAGCTACATCACAGAAGAGGGCCTGAAAAAACTGCGAGAAGAACTGGCTCATCTCGAATCGGTGGAAAGACCGAACATCTCGAAGCAAATTGCTGAGGCACGCGACAAGGGCGACCTCTCGGAAAATGCCGAATACGATGCGGCCAAAGAGGCACAAGGTATGCTGGAAATGAAAATTGCCAAGCTGAAAGAAACCATTGCCAGCAGCCGCATCATCGACGAGTCCAAACTGGACACCTCCAAGGTGCAGATCATGAATAAGGTAAAGATCAAAAACCTCAAAAACAATGCGGTAATGACCTACACCCTGGTTTCGGAAAGTGAAGCCGACCTCAAAGCCGGCAAACTGTCCATTTCTACCCCCATTGCCAAAGGCCTGCTGGGACATAAGGTGGGCGACAAAGTCGACATTCAGGTTCCCTCGGGCATCATCCCCTTTGAAGTGCTCGAAATATCCCTGTAAACTCTTCTTTGACAAGCACACAAGGGGTTGTTCTGTGGAGCAACCCCTTGTGTGCATTCTGCCCCGGACCAAAATAAATAGTGGCAAAAAATTTTTATCTTTGGTGGTACTGCAACATAAACACGCAAAAATATGGCAAGCATCTTTTCAAAAATAATAGCCGGAGAAATCCCCTGCTACAAAATTGCAGAAGACGAGCACTTCTTTGCCTTTCTCGACATCAATCCACTGGCCAAGGGGCATACCCTGGTGGTGCCCAAACAGGAGACAGACTATGTTTTTGATTTGGACGATGAGCTGCTGGGGGGACTTAGTGTCTTTGCCAAGAAGGTGGCCAGAGCCATTGAGAAAGTCGTCCCCTGCAAACGCATTGGGGTGGCGGTTTTGGGACTCGAAGTTCCTCATGCTCATGTGCATTTGGTGCCCCTGCAAAGCGAAGCCGACATCAGTTTTGCCAAGCCTAAGCTGCAACTCGCGAAGGAAGAAATGGAAGCTGTGGCCGAAGCCATCAGAGCTCAACTCTAGAACAAAGCTATTTGGCCTTACGCACCCGATCGGGATTTTGCGACATAAAAGCCTTCCAACTTTTTGCCCCGCCACCTGCATCGGGTCTGTTGGCCTGAAAATAATGGCAAACTGCTGCGGCCAGTCCGTCGGTAGCATCCAAATATTTGTGCTCTTCTTTCAGGTTCAAATACTGCTTTAAAAACAAGGCCACCTGCTCCTTACTGGCAGAGCCGCGCCCGGTAATGGCCTGCTTAATGCGCAAGGGGGCATATTCAAAAATGGGCAGGGAACGCGACAAGGCTGCGGCCATAGCCACACCCTGCGCCCGTCCCAACTTAAGCATCGACTGCACATTTTTCCCAAAAAAAGGCGCTTCAATGGCCAATTCATCCGGGTGATAAGTATCAATGAGCTGCACCACCCGCTCAAATATCCGCTTTAATTTCAGGTAGTGATCGCTGTACTTCTTCAGTTCCAGCACCCCCATAGCTACCATGGAGGGCTTAGAGCCCACCACGCGTAAAACCCCGTAACCCATGACTGTAGTGCCCGGGTCGATACCCAAAATAATCCGTTCCTTAGGGGCTTGTATCATCACCAGCTTTTCATAAGGGTACTGAAGTGCGTAGCCTTTTGTCCAAACTTTAAGCTACACTGCTCCAGTTGAGGCACCAATACCTCATCGAGTTGTGCCACCTGCTCGTCGCTGCCGCAACGCCACTGTACCGAAAAAATACGACTCTCGGCGTCGGGCACCGCAGAAACCACCTCAAAGACTTCCGCAACCTGCGACCAGCCGCCGGCAGCCAAAGCGGGCAGCATTTGCTGCTCTACCCATTGCCGCCATAAGCTGAACACGGCGTCCTGCACGTAAAAAGATGTATTAAAAACAAACATAGACTTAAGAAATCATATCGAAACCACAGAAGGGGACCAGCACCTCGGGCACCTTAATACCCGCTTCGGACTGGTTGTTCTCCAGCAAGGCCGCCATAATCCGGGGCAGAGCCAGGGCACTGCCATTCAGGGTATGCGCCAGTTGGGTTTTCTTTTCCCCCTCCTCCTTAAAACGCAGTTTCAGACGGTTGGCCTGAAAGCTCTCAAAATTGCTGACCGAGCTCACCTCCAACCAGCGCTCCTGGGCGGCAGAATAGACTTCAAAATCGAAAGTCAGGGCCGAAGTAAAACTCATGTCGCCCCCACACAAGCGCAGGATGCGCCAGGGCAGTCCCAGTTTTTCGATCAGTGATTGCACATGAGCCACCATGGTGTCGAGCACCTTGTACGAAGCATCGGGGTGGGCCACCTGAACAATTTCCACCTTGTCGAACTGATGCAGACGATTGAGTCCCCGTACATCCTTGCCATAGGAACCGGCCTCACGGCGAAAACAGGCCGAATAAGCACAGTTGCGTTTGGGCAGCTGCGCTGCATTTAAAATGACATCACGATAAATATTGGTCACCGGCACTTCGGCGGTGGGAATAAGGTAGAGATTGTCCACCCCCACATGGTACATCTGTCCCTCCTTATCGGGCAACTGTCCCGTACCAAAACCGGAATCCTCATTAACCAACAGCGGCGGCAGCACTTCTTCATAGCCCGCCTTGGTGGCCTCGTCCAAAAAGAAGTTGATCAGGGCACGCTGCAGTCGGGCACCCTTCCCCTTATACACGGGAAATCCGGCTCCGGTGAGCTTCACCCCCAGTTCAAAGTCGATCAAATCGTACTTTCTGGCCAACTCCCAATGCGGCAGGGCCTCCTTTAATTGTGGCAAATCCCCGCCCGAACGTACTTCCTCATTGTCCTCCGCGCCCTTTCCGGCAGGCACCGAGGCATGGGGCAGATTGGGTAACTGCACCAAGAGTTGCTGCAGCGCCTGTTCTGTTTCTTCCAGACCGGTGGTGAGGACTTTGATCTGCTCCTTCATCCCGCCGGTTTTTTCCTTGGCGGCATTGGCCTCCTCGGCCTTGCCTTCCTTAAACAATTGGCCTATGGCCCTCGAAAGCGCATTCATCTCGGCCTGCAGGCCGTCTGCCTCCGCCTGCTGCGCCTTTCGACGCTGGTCCAAGCCAATAATTTCATCCACCAAAGCGGTGGCATCAAAGTTTTTGATGCGGAGGCGCTCTATAACCCCTGCCTTATTCTCTTGAATTTGTCTGAGTGTGAGCATAACGTAGGTATACTAAAAAGTCTTCTGAATTTGCTACGAAAGTAACAAAATCAGAAGACTTTTGGTCTTTTTTCAGTGCTTACTTATTCCGCAGCTACAGGCTCAACCGAAACAAAAGAACGATTGTCCTTACGCTTGCGAAATACCACGTTGCCATCGGTCAGTGCAAAAAGGGTATGGTCTTTACCCACACCTACATTGTCACCGGGATGGTGCTGTGTACCACGCTGACGCACGATAATGTTTCCTGCTTTAGCGAACTGACCGCCAAAGATTTTCACTCCAAGCCGCTTACTTTCTGATTCACGACCGTTTTTGGAACTACCTACACCTTTCTTATGTGCCATATCACTTAAATATTTTTAATTAACCAATAACGATGTCCTCAATTTGAATCTGGCTCAGGTACTGACGGTGTCCGTTCTTCTTCTTGTAGCCCTTGCGCCGCTTCTTCTTGAAAACAATTACCTTATCGCCCTTAAGGTGCGACAAAACTTTGGCAGTTACTTTGGCTCCGGACAAAACAGGGGCACCTACTTTAATGCCACTCTCGTCCTCTACCAAAAGAACTTCATCAAACTCCACAGAGGCACCTTCTTCTGCCCCCAGACGGTGAACAAAAACCTTACGGTCTTTTTCTACCTTAAATTGCTGACCTGCAATAGTTACAATTGCGTACATGCTGTCTTTATTTACTGTTTCTTTCCGGAGGTGGACAAAACCACTGCGTCTGTCGCTTCTGACCCCACGAAATTGATTTGGACTGCAAAAGTAGAGAAAATTTTCAGGTTCACCAACAAAGCACTGCAAAATTTTGTGCAATAAAGCCTTCTCCTTTACTGAAAGCAAGCACTTTCCGTAAACAGTCGGCCACTGTTCAAAAAGCGACCAAACAAGAAGAAGGCCCAAACAAAAACAGTCATTAATTTAAAACAATTCTAAATACGTTTGGTCGCGACCAAAAAAGCAGTTATTTTTGCAACATGGTTGCAAAAAACGACACCGTCATCCAGTTGCTGCGCAGCAAAAGACTGAATGTTACCGACATTCGCCTGCAGTTGTTGCAGCTACTGCTGGAGCCGGGGACGGCGCTCAGCCAAAAAGAACTGGAAGAGCGCCTGAGCTCCGAAGGCCACAGTGTGGACCGGGTGACCCTCTACCGGAGCATACGCACCCTGCTCGACAAACAGGTGATTCACCCCATAACCATTGATGCACAAACCGTTAAATACAAACTGGCCGGGGACCACAAAAAAAGTGATCATCCCCACTTCCTGTGCTCCCATTGTCAACGCATGATTTGCATGCCCCAACTGAGTCCCTCTACCGAGGATCTGCCTGAGGGCTTCACCCTGCAATCGGCGCAACTCTTACTGGAGGGCCTCTGTCCCCACTGCTCCCTTACCACCAAACAAAAAGATTCCGAAGGCGAATAACGAAGACACACAGTAAACAAAAACCGCTCTTATAAAAGACTTATGAATACAAGAAAACTTCTTTTACTGCTGCCCCTACTGTATATTTTTTCGGCCTGTGCCGAAAAAAACAGCGACCCCAACCTGGTTTCGGTCAGCATCCTGCCTCAGAAATACTTTATCGACCAACTCACCGACGAACAGCTCCGGGTCAACGTGATGGTACCCCCCGGCTCCAGTCACGCCACCTATTCGCCCACTCCACAGCAATTCCAACAGCTGAGCGCGTCGCCCCTTTACATGGGCATCGGTCACCTGGGCTATGAAACCACCTGGATGTCGCGCCTGGAAGAGCTCAATGCCGATATGCAAGTGATGATTTTGTCCGACCACACCAAGCTGATCGAAGGAGCCTGCGCCCACGACGAACACGCGGAGCACGAAGCTCACGGTGCCCCTGAAGCCCACCACCATGGCGTAGATCCCCACATTTGGATGTCACCAAAGGTTATGCTGGAACTGCTTCCTCACATAAAAACCAATCTCCAGGCAAATTATCCCCACCTGGCCGACAGCATCGAAAAGAATTATCCGTCGCTCTTCGAAAAACTCAGCGACACCCACAAGCGCATGCAAGCCCTGGCCGCCTCGCTCGACCAGCGGCAGTTTTTGATTTTCCACCCGGCACTGACCTACCTGGCACGCGACTACGGCCTCACCCAAATTGCTGTGGAACAAGACGGCAAGGAACCCTCTCCGGCTTACCTGGCCCGACTTATCGACCGGGCACGTGAAGAAAACATACCGGTGATTTTCATCCAAAAGGAATACGACCTGCGCAACGCCGAAACCATCAGTCGCGAAGCAGGAATTGCCCTGGTCCAGATCAACCCCATGCGCTACGACTGGGTGGCTGCCATGCACGAACTGATGGCTCAGATAGAGCAACATCTCAAAAGCACAGCCACACAACCATGAGCAAACTATTGGCCAACATAGAAAGGGTTAGTGCAGGCTACAACGGGGAGACCGTTTTACGCAACATCTCCCTGAAGATACACGACCACGACTTCATCGGCGTTATCGGTCCCAACGGCGGCGGAAAAACCACCATGGTAAAGGTCCTGCTGGGCCTCCTCACCCCCTATAAAGGAAAGGTGAGTCAACCCAGTGGACCCATCCGCATCGGTTACCTGCCCCAGGCCGCTCAAATCGACCGCAGCTTCCCCATTACCGTGCAGGAGCTTGTTGAATCGGGCCTGCAAGGCAGACGATTTTGGCGACCGGGCCCCGGCAAAGCGCAAAAAAAGCAAATCGCCCAAATCTTGCACGAAACGGGCCTGAGCGCCTATGCCCACCGGGCCATTGGAGAACTGTCGGGCGGTCAGCTTCAACGCACGCTTTTGGGACGGGCACTCATCAAAGAACCCAATTTGCTGGTACTCGATGAGCCCAACACCTATGTCGATAAAACCTTTGAAGGGGAACTCTACCATTGGCTGCAAGAACTCAACAAAAAAATGGCCATTCTGCTGGTGTCCCACGATGTGGGCACCATCTCCTCCATGGTAAAGACCATTGCCTGCGTCAATCAGGAGCTGCACTACCACCCCTCCAACGTACTCAGTGCCGAACTATTGAAAGTGTACAACTGTCCCATCGACGTCATTGCCCACGGCCCGGTTCCACACCGCGTACTGGGCGAACACCGTCACTAATCCACTCCTATAAAACAACAGCATGCCACAGTTTTTCGACCTCTTTGCCTACAGCTTTTTTCAGAATGCCTTTGCGGCATCCATCCTCATCAGTCTGCTGTCGGCCCTCATCGGCACCTATATTGTAGCCCGAAAAAACGTCTTCATCAGCGGAGGCATTACCCACGCCTCTTTTGGTGGCATCGGCCTTGCCTATTACCTGGGTCTGAACCCCTTTTTAGGTGCAGCGGTATTTGCCGTACTGACCGGCACCAGCATTGAGTGGATTACCAATAAGGGCAAAATGCGCGAAGACAGTGCCATTGCCATCCTCTGGTCGCTGGGCATGGCCCTGGGCATCATTTTCGTTTTCCTGACCCCCGGCTATGCACCCAATTTAATGAGCTTCCTGTTCGGCAGCATTTTGTCGGTGGGGCGCAGCGACGTGCTGCTTATTGGGGGACTCACCTTGCTGACTGCGCTTTTCTTTTTACTGGCTTACCGCCCCATCATTTACACAGCCTTCGACCCGGAATTTTCGAGCATCAATGGCATCAAAGTGGCCTTTTATCGCTACAGCATGGCCGTTCTGGTGGCCCTGGCCATCGTGGTCAGCATTCGTGCCATGGGCATCATACTGGTACTGAGCCTTTTTACCATCCCTCAGACCACCGCCCTGCTCTACACCCACTCCTTTAAAAGAATTGTTGCTTTGGCCGCAATCTTTGCCCTGAGTGGCGCCCTGATTGGTCTCTACGTAGCCTACGCCATGAACATCCCCTCCGGGGCAGCCATCATTTTTGTACTGACGCTCCAATACCTGCTGTTGAAAGGCATCGACCTCTTGCACCGCCAACGCCGGCGCAACACGGCAGACTAAGCCCGCACAAAGAAAAATCGACCGCAATTTTAAAAAGGGGGCGATAATTGCTATTTTTGTGGGTTAATGGAACAAAAATCAGACAAGATGCTCGACAAAATAGCGGCGTTACAAGACGAGGTACGCAACCTTAAAGCAGAAAACGCGGCGCAAGCCGAAGAACTGCGCATCAAATACCTCAGCAAAAAAGGCTTGGTCTCCCTGCTCTTCGACGAATTTAAACAAGTAGCCCCTGCCGAGAAGAAGGCAGTAGGCATGGCGCTGAATCAACTCAAAAATGAAGCACAGGTCGCTGTTCAAGCCCTTAAGGAACAATTCGAGAACAGTGCGGGCACTGCAGCACAGGCCGACCTAAGCGCACCGGGCAGCTCCTTTGCCCTGGGCAGTCGCCACCCCCTCTCGCTGGTACGCAACCAAATTGTCGATATTTTTGCACGACTGGGCTTTACCGTCGCCGAAGGTCCTGAAATTGAGGACGACTGGCACGTTTTTTCGGCCCTCAACTTTCCGCCCGAACACCCGGCCCGCGACATGCAAGACACCTTCTTTATAAATAAGGATCCGGATGTGCTGCTGCGCACCCACACCTCATCGGTGCAGGTACGGGTCATGGAACAACAACAGCCCCCCATCCGGGCCATCTTTCCGGGAAGGGTATTCCGCAACGAAGCCATCTCGGCACGGGCGCACTGTATTTTTCACCAGGTAGAAGGACTTTACGTGGCTGAGGACGTGTCCTTTGCCGACCTCAAGCAAACCCTCCTCTATTTTGCCCGCGAGTTTTTTGGCGAAAACAGCGAAATTCGCCTGCGTCCCTCCTACTTCCCCTTTACCGAGCCTTCGGCAGAGATGGATGTCAGCTGCTCCATTTGCGGCGGAGAAGGCTGCAACGTTTGCAAGCACACCGGCTGGCTCGAAATCATGGGCTGTGGCATGGTCGACCCCAACGTACTCGATGCCTGTGGCATCGACAGTAAAAAATACTCCGGCTTTGCCTTTGGCATGGGCATCGAGCGCATCGCCATGCTCAAATACCAGGTGAAGGACATCCGCCTCTTTTTCGAAAACGACCTACGTTTTCTGGAACAATTCACCCCAGCCGAATAAGCAAAGGGGTATAACTTATCAAAAAGAGGAGCGCAGCAGCGCTCCTCTTTTTTTTGCAAGGACTTTCCCGGGCAGCTCCGCCCACCTCCACAGGTCCTGCTGTGGAGCTTTTCCCCATCGCCACAGTCGCTGCCTAAAAAACATCCACACCAATAACAACAACAAACATCAGACAACCAGCCTTTTACGCATATCCCTTCATTCTGGCACAATTATCCCTTTGGTTAGGGTACTCTCACAAGTAATAAACATTTGTTGTTCTAAAAAACGAAGTGTTATGAAAAAAAGAAATGTTTTAATGCTGACCCTGGCCCTGGCGGCCGGTTCGGTTTCGCTTATGGCCAACACGGCCAAAATGAATGAAGAAGTGGTAATAACCGCCGAACAAGAGGTATCCAAAACCACCGTGGAGGCCACCGACCTGCCCGATGCGGTTAAAAATGCACTTGCCGCCACCGAATTTGAGGGCTGGGCCATTGCCGAAGCAGCCTTGATTCAGGATGCCCAAAAAAGTCTCTACGTGATCAAACTCACCAAAGACGAAGAAACACAAACCGTAAAATTCACGCCGGAAGGCGAAAAAGCCAATTAGTCTGACATTGGGGTAAATTCAAGTTTAGTTTTGGGGTAAAGCCGGAATAACGATTCCGGCTTTTTTCATGCTTCCTTTTTCCTATCTTAGCGTAAAATTAAGCCGTGCATGAATAACTTACTCATAGTAGAAGACGACCTGGCCTTTTCACGCATACTGAAGGGCTTTCTCGAGAAAAAAGGATTCACTACAAACACCGCCTCCAGCCTGAAGGAGGCACGCAGCCTTATACCGGAAAATGCCTATAAGCATTGCCTGCTCGACTATCGGCTGCCCGACGGGACCGGACTGGAGCTGCTTCAGGAGCTGCGCGAAAAATCACCGGGCCTGCAAATCATCATCATGACCGCTTTCAGCGACGTACGAACCGTCGTTAAGGCCATGAAAATGGGCGCATCGGATTACATCACCAAACCCGTCAACCCCGATGAATTACTCATGTTGCTGCGCAACACCGAAAAGGAAGACGAAATCCCCACCCCAACCGAAGCGACGCGTCCCAAACAAACCAACACACAAGGCAAATACATCACAGGAAGCAGTCCACGTGCCCAACAGCTGCAGGAATTCATCAGCCTGGTAGCGCCTACCGACATGTCGGTCATCATTCAGGGCGAAAGCGGGACAGGTAAAGAATACGCCGCCCGGGCCATCCATAATGCCAGCGCCCGAAGCCAAAAACCCTTTGTGGCCATCGACTGTGGCGTTTTGTCCCGCGACCTGGCTGCAGGCGAGCTCTTCGGCTATGTAAAAGGAGCCTTTACCGGTGCGCTGCAGGACAAGAAAGGCCAGTTTGAACAGGCCTCAGGCGGCACCCTCTTTCTGGATGAAATCGGCAACCTCTCCTACGATGTACAAGTCAAACTTTTGCGCGCCTTGCAGGAAAAAGTGATTCAACCCCTGGGCAGCGACAAACTGATTCGGGTCGACCTCCGTCTGCTGGTAGCCACCAACGACAATCTTTCAGAAAGCGTAGCCCAGGGAAAATTCCGGGAAGACCTTTATCACCGCCTCAACGAATTTAAAATAGCGGTACCTCCTTTGCGTCAGCGTCCGGAAGACCTCATGCTCTTCATCCACCACTTCATCAGCGAAGCCAACCGGGACCTCAAGCGTGGGGTCGAAGAAATCACCCCCGAGGCCCTGCAGCTCTTCGAAAAATACGACTGGCCCGGCAACCTCCGTGAATTACGCAATACCATCCGGCGTATGGTGCTGCTGACGCCGGGCAAATCGGCAGGCCTCCAGGCCCTGCCCGAAGAGATGCTCAGTGGTCTTTCCACTTCCCCCGGCACTGCACGGGTGGGGTCCGACCTTAAAGCCCTACAGGAGTTAAACGAAAAGGAGCAAATTGCCAAGGTACTGCAAGAAGCACGAGGCAACAAATCAAAGGCCGCCCGCTTACTCAACATCGACCGAAAAACCCTCTACAACAAAATGGAAAAATACGGCCTGAAAGACGACGGACCGGAATAAACCGGCTATTGCTCCCGGCGCCTGGCCAGCAGATCGCCTATTTCCGCCATAAAAAGCACGCCCTGGTCCAAGAGGTAAGTAAGCTCCTCCCTGTCAATGTCCTCTTTCCAACGTCGCAATTCCAGCTCCATATCGCGCAGGGCGCGGGCATAGTCACTGGCCCCGACCTGTCCCACGCGACCGGCCATCCGATGCACCAGCAAGGCCATCTCTTCCCATTCGGTACCGGGCAATAAAGCACGCAGGGCATCCAGATCGTGACGCATCTCAACCAAAACACTTTCCAGTATTTCGGTCAACAATGCAAGGTCGCCGCCACTCATCTGCTCCAATACCGAAAGGTCAACCTCCATGTTGCCCGAAACCACTGGAGCCACCTGCAGACAAGCAAGCAAATCGGCTTCCCTAAAAGGCTTACGCACCACGCCGTTGAAACCGCCCGCTAAAAGCAGCTCCTCTTCCTCGGGCAGAACCTGAGCCGTTAAAGCATAAATGCGCAGTTCCCCACCCGCACGGTGCCGCAGGCGTTCACAGACCTCCAAACCACTGAAACCAGGCATGCGCATATCCAGAAAAACTACTTCGGGCCGCTCCTTATCAAAAGCCTTCAACAGCGCCATCCCATTGGGAAAGACTTCGTGGGGAATATGATGCTTAAGCAGCACTGTCGCCCCCAGGTTCCGAATCAAGGCATCGTCATCGGCCAGCCACACCAGCGCCGGCTTATAAAAATCAGCAGGGGGTGCTTCGGGCGGCTCCACTTCCTCGGGCTGGTGTTCCACAGCAAGCAAAGGCAGATCCACCTTAAAAAGGGAGCCCTTCCCAACGGTACTTTCCACAGCAATACTTCCCCCCTGCAAATCAAGCATCTCCTTAACAATGCTCAATCCCAGTCCCGTCCCCCCAAAACGGGAGCTGGTAGCCGCATCGGCCTGCTCAAAAGGGCGGAACAATCGCCCCATCTGCTCCGGCGTCATGCCAATACCACTGTCGGCCACTTCCAGTGCCAGCCTTCCCGCTTCACCATCCGACTCCCAACGGGCCCGCAAAGCCACAAAGCCCGCCTCGGTAAATTTAAGGGCATTCCCCAACAGGTTGTACAACAACTGCCTCAGCCGAAATGCATCGCCTTTCACCTGCAGCTGTTCAGCCACAGACAGCTCCATACGCAAAGCCAGTCCCTTCTTCTTTGCCGCAGGTTCAAAAGCAGCGACCACCTCCGCAAGCAAGGCCTTCAAGACAAAGGGCTTGCGCTCGAAAGTCATCCGTCCCGAAGTTACCCGGGCATAATCAAGCACCTCATCCACCACCTGAAGCAAGTGGGCAGCCGGAGGGAAAACATAGGCCACATCCACCTGGGCATGCCCAGCCAAACGGGCCTGTTCGGCATAACCATAGATGGCCTGCAAAGGGGTTCTGATTTCGTGACTCATATTCGACAGAAAGCGCTGCTTGGCAGCCGCTTCCTTTCGTGCCTCAGCATGGGCTGTTTCCAGCTGACGCCGGTAACGATTGCTTTTAAACACATCCAAAAGCACCACCACCGTAAGCAATAACGACAAGGCAATAAAACCTACAGCCAGGATATTCAACAAGCGAATGGTAGCCCCGGCCGTACCAAAGGCAGCCTGAGTCTCCGCCTGAATCAAGGCCATTTCCTCTTGCTCCAGAGCATTAACCACCTGAAGCATCTGATGCACCAGGGCGTTGTTGACCGTCAGCAATTGGAACTCCTGCTGCTGCAAACGAGCGGCCTGTTTCAACTGGAAAGATTGCAGACTGTCCAGAGAACTTTCCAGGGCATAAAAAAGGGAATCGGCCCTAAAAGACCCCAGGGTATCTACTACGATCTCCACCTCCTCATCCACGCGGGTAGCCGTCCGTACGACTTCCGCAGCAACGGGAGGGCTGCTGCTGCCAAACAGGCGACGAAAAAAACCGCTGCGCTCTTCACGAAGGGTATCCGAGGAAACGGTGGTGGTCACCCGGTGCTCCTTCTGTACCACACGGGCCGGAGCCTCCAGACTGTCGCCCTCCGGTCCCCTGCCGGTCATTTGACGTAAAAACTCACGCAAGTCGGGATGGGCATTCCGCCTTCTTTGCAAGCGAACATACTCTGCATACACCGCACTTCGCTGCTGCAATAAATCCTCCACCCGCTCCAGGCGCTGCAACTGAAGGCTGTCGCCGGAAAACAAAACCCTAAGGGTATCGATATTGGCCCTGACCTGTCGCGCTTCTGCAAGGGCTGCAGCACCTTCGCCCGAAGGGGTGGCGAGCAAATCACGTTGCTGAAGGTGACCCAATTGAGCCACTCCCCTAAAGAGTCTGTTCACTTCGATGAGTCGTGCATTGGGGCGTGCCAGCGCCTCCACATTTTGCCCTATCTGATGAAAGGCCTTGCCCACCAACAGATAAATCAATACAATGCCCAGCAAGCCCAATAAAGTAACAGCAAGAACTTTACCGGGCATACCGGGCAAATTTTTAAATCGGGAGCTTCTTTTATCGGACATAAGCAGCAAAAGATGCTCCCAAAGCTACAATAAAAAAGGCAACTTTTCCAGACCCCTATACCAGCCGAATCTCCGTTTTAATAGGGATGGCCTTTTTATAAAGCGCCGAAACACCACAATACTTATTCTCCGACAAAGACACGGCCTTCTCAATTTTGTCGAGCGGTAAATCTTTTCCCTTAAACTCATAAACCACAGTCATTCCCTCGAAAGTTTTGGGATGCTCTTCGGTCAGGTCGCCTTCCACCTTAATTTCCAGGCCTTCCAGCTCCACACGCATCTTCTTTAACATCGACACCACATCCATCCCTGTGCAACCGGCCAACGCCAATAAAACAAAGGGTTTTGGTCGGGGCCCCTTGTCCTGCCCGCCCACTTCGGGCCCTGCATCAATCACCATTTTATGACCACTGATTTCGGTTTCGAAGGACATGTCGCCCTGCCATTTAATGCTTACTTCACTTTTCATTGCACATTGTTTATAGAGTTATTAATATATGTACATTTATGCTGTCGTAATACAAATTTAATCTTTATTTCTATCTTTGTCGAGACCAGCAGGCAAAAGATTTGTTGGCCCCAGCAACTTATTACAGTTCAGCCCATGAAAAAGGAGGAGCAGCGCCCTGCATTCAACCAGGACGACCTAAAGGAGTACGCCATTTTTGGGGGACTCAGTAACGAGCAGGTACAGCGTGTGGCAGAAAACATGTTGTGCAGTCTGCACAAAAAAGGCGCCATTATTTACAACGAAGGCAGTCGCATCAACGGCAGCTACATTGTTCACAGTGGCATCCTAAAAATTTACAAGACAGGCTTCGACGGCAAGGAGCAGATCATTCGCTTTGCCAAGAAAGGCGATCTCATTGCCTTCCGCTCCATCATCAGCGACGAGCTGGCCTGCACCACCGCCGAGGTTATTCAGGAAGCCAGCCTCTGTTACATTCCGGGCGACACCCTTACCGGACTCATCAAGGCCAACCCCGACTTTGCCATGGACCTTATGAAATTGACCTGCAGGGAGCTGGGCGAAAGCAATAAATTTTTAACCGACATCGCACAAAAGACGGTACGTGAGCGCCTTGCAGAAATACTCCTGCTGTTGATGGACACCTTTGAACTGGACGAGGACAACACCCTGCAAATCTCCCTGACACGAGAAGAACTGGCCAATATGGCCGGCACAGCCACCGAATCGGTCATTCGATTGCTTTCAGAATTCAAAGCCGACCGGCTCATTGAACTGAACGGCCGTAAGATAAAGCTGCTCAACATCCCCCAGTTGATTAAGACCGGCAACGTTTACGTTTAAAGCAGTACCACTTCGAGGGGCGGAATGGGCAGATCCTTGGTGCCGCGGGAGTAGCCGCGGGACCGAACGCGGCCTTGCGGCAGCTGTACGACCTCCCCAACGCCCAGGGCCGATAAGGCTGCGGCACCGGTAGGCGTAAACAATTCAATGTCGATGGGGCCTGCTGTTACCGGCAAACGGTTATTTTGAATCATCACTGCCGTTGCAGGTGCGGGCACTTTCATGCTGCCGTGCGAAAAACTGATGGACCCACCACCATAGGCAACCGGAGCCAACAACTTAGCTTGCGGGGCAAGCCCCAAGGCCTGCAAACCACAAACGGCCCCAACAATATCTATCAAAATATCCTGGGCTTCATGCAACCAGGCCTCGGGCAAATCCTTCATCCATTCGGCATGCTCATGGTCGTGATCGTGAGCATGAGCATGAGCATGAGCATGATGATGGTCGTGGTGGTGATCGTGGTGATGGTGATGTTCCATATCAAAATCGTGCGTTTCATGCGCGATCTTCTCCGCTTCTGCCAAAGCCTTCAGCATCCGAAAGCCAAAAGCAGCATAAACCGGTTCCACTTCCAAATCCGCCATAAGGTGCTCCAGCAAATGGGCGGCCTTATGCACCGAAAGGTGACCATGATGGTGCTCCACCCTAATGAGCATGCGGCTACTGCCGTCGGCAGTCCGTACATGCTTTACCGAAGCCTTCCCAAGCTTCTCAGCAGCCGTTTGCATCGCCGCACTGACGCGTTCTTCATCGGCTCCGGCACTGATCAGCGCTGCCGCAAACATGTCTCCGGCAAAACCTCCGGAGGGATTAATATACAATTCCATACCTTTTGATTTATTTAATTATTCTGCCCGACTTTCACGCACCGCCTCCCGATTCCTGGCAATCAGCCCCGCCACCACAGCAGCCCTTATGCCCCCATCGATATTAACTACCGTCAGATTGGGCGCACAGGAAGCCAGCATCGAAGTCAGTGCCGCCTCTTTGGCCCTGAAACCATAGCCCACGGAAGTAGGCACCCCAATAACCGGAAGCGCCACCAGGGAGGCGACAAAAGGGGCCAAAGCGCCTTCCATTCCGGCCACAACAACAACAGCAGCAGCATCTCCGGCCACGCCTTCTTTTACCGCCTCCAAGACCCTGGTCGGGTGGGCTATACCCCTGTCTTCAAACACCAGGGGCTCTACACCGAGGGCACGCAGGGTAAAAGCACATTCTTCCAACACGGGATGATCGGCTGCTCCGGCACTCACCAACAACACCTTGCCCTGAGTTTCGGGCAAGCTGCCCAACACCAGCACCTGCTCACCGGCCAAAAGCGTACAGCGACTTTCATAATGGGCCACAAGGCGATCGTTGAAGGGACTTCTGGAAATGATTACGCGACCATGTCTTTCCAAAAACACATCGGCCAGCTCCAGCGTCTGATCAAACTGCTTGTATTCGCCATAAATGATCTCAGGAATATTGTTCCGGGCACCCCGGTTTACATCAGCAATGTACGAACTGGCGGTTTCCAGCCAGTCGAGGGAAAATTGCTGCCGGGCCTGATGCTTATCCAGAGCACCGGAGCGAATTTGATCGTAAAGTTCGTCGAAAGTCATACCTGCATGGGTTTACAAGGCCTAAATATAAGCATTATTCGTTTGGGGCAGGAGATAAGTATCCCTTTTGAAGAACCACCATTAGAGAAAAAAGTGTAAATTTGTGTCTTTTGTTCAAAGATTACACCAACTAACTGAAGTTCCTATGCAGTCAAATGGTTATCTCTCAATGGTGCAAAACACCATTGAAAAGCATGCTGATTTATTGGCCTTTAGCGACTATCAGGGCACAGATTACAGCTTTCGTGAAGTAGGTAAAACCCTCCACCAGCTTCACCTCACCTTTCACGAACTGGGCATCAAAAAAGGCGATAAAATTGCGCTGATCGGTCGAAACTCGTCCAACTGGGGCATAGCCTATCTGGCCACCATCACCTACGGAGCCATAACCGTGCCCATTCTGCCCGACTTTCACAGCAACGACATTCACCACATCATCAACCATTCGGAATCCGTTCTGCTGTTTTCCACTGCGCTGATGTACGATAAAATCGACGAGACCAAAATCCCGAAAGTTAAGGGCATCCTGTCGGTCAACGATTTCAAAGCACTTTGCGACCCCCACGACAAGCTGAAAAAGGCCGTGGACAAGGCGCTTAAGAAGCTGGGCGACGCAAAGCAACCCTTCGACCCTTCGGGCATCCGTTACGCCGAGGTGCCGGCGGAGGCGCCCATGGTGCTTTCCTACACCTCGGGGACTTCCGGCTTTTCAAAGGGGGTATTACTTCCCCATCGAAGCATCTGGTCCAATGTGCAATATGCCTCCGACACCTTCGACCTGGTGGCCGGGGAACGCATCGTTTCTTTTCTGCCCATGGCCCATGCCTACGGCTGTCTCTTCGAATTCCTGTGGCCTTTTATTACCGGTTGCCACATCACCTTTCTCACCCGTACCCCGTCGCCGCAAATCATTACCGAGGCCTTCCGAAAGGTGCGCCCCCATCTGATATTGTCGGTGCCCCTTATTCTCGAAAAGATCTTCAAGCAGCGCATTATGCCCAAACTGGAGAGTCCCACCCTGCGCACCCTGTTGAAAATACCCTTTGCCAACAACCTGGTTTACGCCAAAGTGCGCAAAACACTTGTCGACACCTTTGGCGGCGAATTTAAAGAAATGGTGATTGGCGGAGCGGCACTGAACAAGGATGTAGAGCTCTTCCTGAACAAAATCAACTTCCCCCTGACCGTGGGCTATGGCATGACCGAATGTGGTCCCCTGATCAGCTATGCCCATTGGGACCAGACCCGCCTGCATTCGGCCGGTAAAATTGTAGATCGCATGCAGGTCCGCATCGACAGCGAAGATCCCTTTAACGTGGTGGGCGAAATCCAGGTGAAGGGAGACAACACCCTACTGGGCTATTACAAAAACGACAAAGCCACCAGTGAAATCTTTACCGACGACGGCTGGCTGCATACCGGCGACCTGGGCGTCATCGACGCCGACAACTTCATTTACATCCGCGGACGCAGCAAAAACATGATCCTGGGGGCTTCGGGCCAAAACATTTATCCCGAAGAAATCGAAACCGTACTCAACAGCCAAGAGCTGGTACAAGAGTGCCTGGTGCGTGAAAACGACGGCAAAATTGAGGCCCTGGTGTACCCCGATTACGAAGTGTGTGACCTCTCGAACTGCAGTTCAGAAAACATCGAAGAAGTGCTGCAAAAACTACGCAAGGAGGTCAACCAGGAACTGCCGGCCTACATGGCCATTCACAAAATCATTCTCTTCCCCGAAGAGTTTGAAAAAACGCCCAAAAAGAGCATCAAACGCTACAAATACATGAAATAACGGCAATATAAAATGCAGGACCATCTGATTGTAGTAGCGGGAGGCAAGGGCTTACGCATGGGCGGTGAGCTGCCCAAGCAATTCCTTGAATTACAAGGGAAGCCACTGTTGATGCATACCCTGGAGACCTTCCATCGCCACAGGCCCGATCTGCAATTTATTCTGGCTCTGCCGGCCGACCAGCGCCAATCGTGGGACGAGCTGTGTCGTCGATATCGTTTTGCCTTGCCCATACAGACCGTAAACGGAGGGGAAACACGCTTTCACAGTGTATGGAATGCCCTGAGCTGCGTTGAAAATGAAGACGGATGTACCGGGGTGCACGACGGCGTGCGCCCCTTTGTGACTCCGGACACCATTGCTGCCAGCTATGAAGCTGCCCGCCAATACGGAGCAGCCATTCCCGTGGTCGCTCCGGTCGATTCCATCAGGGAATTGCTGCCGCAGGGCAGCACGGCACGCCCACGCGACCAGTATCGCCTGGTTCAAACCCCCCAGGTTTTTCAAACCCGGCTGCTTAAAAAAGCTTACGAACAAGATTATAAAGAAACATTCACCGACGACGCCTCCGTGGTAGAAGCCCTGGGCCATCCCATTCACCTGGTCGCTGGCAATCCGGAAAACATCAAGATAACCACCCCTTTCGATCTGATCCTGGCCGAAGCCCTCTTGCATCAAAAAGGGTAACCCAGTCCGATGTACCAACGCAAACCGCCGGGCACATTACTGTCGGACACCCCCACTTGTACCGGACCCAAAAAACTGTCTATTTCCATAATCAAACCATAGCCCAGGATGTACTCCTCATCCTCCATCACCACCGGCCGGTAAATGGCCTCCGAATCGGAAGCAGCAGCCAGGCCATTCACCACGCCCGTAAGGTGCATGCTGCGCGAGAAGCGGTAACGCACATTAATCTGCGCCATCGCAAAATCCTGCACTATTTTTTCGCGCGACGACAAGCCTACAAAGCTCACCTCCCGGGTACGTCGCTGAAAGGGCATACCCCCAATAAAATTCATGGCCACCAGGGGAAGGGGACGATTGGCATAAGACGCCTGGATACGTGGGCTCACCGCGAAACGCGAACCCAGCAAAAAAACGCCCTGCCAACTGCCGCTCAGCTCAAAAAAACGTACCGCAGAACGAGCAATGGCCGGCTCCACCACATCCCGCACACTTTCGCTGCCCCTGTACACCTCCCGGTTATCCAGATAAAAGCGATAGCGGAAATCGAACTCATTACCTCGCGTTGGAAAAAAGCGACGATTATAAGTATTGCGGTTGGCTGTAAAATTGGCCGACAGCAACTGATTGCCGAAATGGTCTACACCCGAAGCAAAGACCTCATACAAGCCACTCTGCTGCTTCAATACCGAACGCTCCAGGGCCATGAAGCCATTCAACTCCCAACGGGTATCGAGGGAGGACATAAAACCCAGCGACAAGTTGGTCAAATTATGCGTAAACCGCCCATACTCGGCACCATCTTCCAGATAAACCGGAAAATTGCTGTTTTCCCAAACGCCCTCCAGCCGGGAAGCCGTACGATGGTTCTCTCCATAATAATTAATGAACGACAGGTTCAGTCGTGGTCGTTCCGACACATCCAGCGTAGCAGCCAGCCGGTTTCCACGCAACAAAACATTTCTAAGGGTAAGGTTGGTAAGTATCCCCGCCTTGTTCTCATTGTCGTAATGCAGGGAGAATTTAAAACGGCTACGTGCCGACTCGGTGGCATGTATCGTCAAGGCATAACCCTCACGCAGAGGCTTTAAATCATAGGCGACCGATTCAAAATACCGCGTACCCATCAAACGATTCATCCCCTTTTTCAAATCTTCATTCTTAACGGTATCTCCAGGGGCAATACCCAGACTCGACATAAAAAAACGGTGGCTGATGTGCTCCCCGCCCTCCAGCGTGATGCTGCTGATCAGGTAGGTCTCCGGTCGGGGAGGAAAAGGTTTCTGAGTTTGCTCCCCCAGCGAATCAAGGCGCTGCGCCAGACCGTGTAAGGTTTCCATCTGCAGGCGGGCGGCCTCTTCTCCTAAGGCTATAATCTGCGGACCGTGAAAGAAGCTGGCCGTGGAATAAGGATGCAATTCGGGCTCAATCAAGACATCGACAAAAGGAACCTGCTGTCTGAAACTCAAACTGTTGCCAATCATGGCAGAAGCAGCCAACACCGCCACCGGAGAGTTCAAATCCGACATTTCTGCCTTATCCGCCGTACCCACATTTACACCAATAATGATGTCCGCCCCCATATCCATACAAAGCTGTACCGGAAAATTATTGAGCACCCCCCCATCAATCAACAGCATACTGTCGAGCGCAACAGGGGCAAAAACAGAGGGGATGGACATACTGGCCCGCAAAGCAGTGGTAAAGCTGCCACTGTTAAAAACCACTTGTTCGCCACTGAGCAAATCGGCGGCCACACACTGAAAGGGAATGGGATAATCGGAAAAAGAATGCACCCCGGCCACGCCTGAGGACAAGCGCGACAACAATTCTGAAATGGCCTGGCCGCCCACCAGACCGGCCGGCACACTCAAACCCTCACGACTCAGGTTCAATTCCACATGAAAACGCTGGTAATCGTACTTTTCTTCAGGAATGACATCGGACAAAGGAATGCGATCGCTCAGCAACTGGGCCCAATTGACCGAAGTAACAATGGAGTCCAGTTCGTGGGCACTGTAACCAATGGCATACAAACCCCCGATAATGCTGCCCATACTGGTTCCGGTAATGTAATCGGGACGAATGCCCGCCTCCTCCAGCGCCTTCAGTACACCGATATGCGCAAGCCCCTTGGCCCCGCCCCCACTCAAAACGAGTCCCACCTTAGGTCGCTCCTGCCCCCTCAGGCCGGGCGACAAAAGCAAAAGAACAAGGCAGAAAAAAAGAAATAGTATCCGATTCATAAAAGCAGGGAAATATCATTGCACCCTAAAAGATAGACAAAAATAGGCAGAGGATACAAAAGCAGCGACTTAAAGAAACTTAATCGCAGAAAAACAGGCAGCGAACCACCAAAATTAAGCGCCCAGGCAGGAACCAACCCGGCAAAAAATCAGCCTTCTTCCTTAGAGTAAACCGCGCGATTTATACTCCAGATAGCGGTTAACAGCAGCCACCGTCAACTTCTCGGGACTGGTCAACACCGCCGCAATACCCCTTTGTTCCAGCGCTTTTACCAATTGTCGTTTATCTCCGGCGGTCTTCTCGGCAAGCGCCTGCCGGTAAATGCCCTGGGTATCTTCTGCCTGAGCATATTGCAGGGCCTGCACCTCATGATTCTCAAAGAAAACCACCATTAGAAGGTGCCGGGCAGTCTGGCCCTGGCCACCATCATACTCAACGGCAAGGGGCAACGCCTCGGCGACCTGGCTGCCGGAACCACCGTACTGAAACTCCCTGGAAAAAAAATGCTGGA
>DUOK01000217.1 GCA_012838865.1 Bacteroidales bacterium
GCGCGCCATGTCCAATTCATAGGCTCTTTGGTAGAGGTAGCCCAGGTGGTAATGGACTTCCGGCTTGGGAGCCCTTACTGCAGCCAGCTTCATGCGTTGGAGGGCTTCATCGGGTCGCTCTTTCAGTTGAATGAGGGAAAGCGCATAGTAGTAATTGAGCTGCGCATCCCGGTTGTTGCGTTCGAGCAAGCGGCGATACATGGTGGCCGCCTCCGCGTATTTCCCGGTGTTGTATAGCGACAGGGCTTCTGTGGCCGAGGGACTTGTTTGGGCCAGGAGAGGAAGGAGGCTTAGGACAGGAAGCAAAAGGAGCAGTACCGCTTTTTTTATCATGACTAAAGTGTTGTCTGGGGTTTACACATATTAAAGTCCAAAATTAGTCAAAGCGCCGCAATTATTTTAATTTTCGGCTGCTTTGTTGGGCAACAAATTCCTGTTCTATCTTGTTGCTTTAGTTGTAATAACAATAAAACCAAGTTGAAGATGACACATTTAAAAGAAGGTATGGAGGCTCCAGCTTTTTCGGGCCGTAACCAACGCGGAGAAGAAGTGAGCCTGGCGCAGTTTCGGGGCAAAAAAGTGGTTTTGTATTTTTACCCCAAGGACAATACCTCAGGATGTACCGCCCAGGCCTGCAACCTTAACGATAATTACCAAAGTTTCATCGCTAAGGGTTACGAGGTGATTGGTGTGAGTCCCGATAGTGAAAAGTCGCACAAAAATTTTGCCGAAAAGTATGGTTTGCAATTTCATTTGTTGGCCGATACGGAAAAGGAAATCTTGCAGACCTACGGCGTTTGGGGCGAGAAAAAGATGTATGGACGCACCTATATGGGGGTGTTTCGCACCACATTTATTATCGATGAAAAGGGCGTGATTGAGCAGATTATCGCCAAGGTAGATACGAAGAACCATACGGTGCAAATTTTTGAATCATAGCCGCTTGCACGCTCTGGTTTTTTGAGGAATGTAAGATGTCGCAGAGAAATATTTCCTTTGTGTAGGGATTTTTTCGTACCTTCACGATGCGAAAAAAAACCGCCTTAAACACAAAATAAAATGTCGGAACAAAAAGAAAGTAAAGCCAATCAGGAAAAGCTGAAAGCCCTTCAGCTGACGATGGATAAAATTGAAAAATCGTACGGAAAAGGCGCCATCATGCGTATGGGCGACTCCGTAGTTGAAGATCTGCCGGTGATTTCCTCCGGTTCTGTTTCCCTTAATTTGGCATTGGGCGTGGGCGGCTATCCACGCGGTCGGGTTATTGAAATCTACGGGCCCGAATCTTCGGGTAAAACTACGCTGGCCATTCATGCCATTGCCGAAGTGCAAAAAGCCGGTGGTATTGCCGCCATCATTGATGCGGAGCACGCTTTTGATCGTTTTTATGCCGAAAAACTGGGCGTAAACATTGAAGAACTTTTGATTTCGCAGCCCGATAACGGTGAGCAGGCCCTGGAAATTGCCGATCAGTTGATTCGCTCTTCAGCGGTAGACTTGGTGGTGGTCGACTCGGTGGCTGCCCTTACCCCCAAGGCCGAAATTGAAGGTGAAATGGGTGAGAACAAAGTGGGCTTGCAGGCGCGCCTGATGTCTCAGGCGCTTCGAAAACTTACTTCGAACATCTCAAAAACCAATACCTGCTGCATCTTCATCAACCAGTTGCGCGAGAAAATCGGTGTAATGTTTGGTAACCCCGAAACCACTACCGGAGGTAACGCCCTTAAATTTTACGCTTCCATCCGTTTGGATATCCGTCGTATTTCGCAGTTGAAAAACGGCGATGAGGTGGTGGGCAACCAAACCCGCGTGAAAGTGGTCAAGAACAAAGTAGCGCCGCCCTTCCGCAAGGCCGAATTCGACATTATGTACGGTAAGGGCATCTCCAAAGCCGGTGAGATTGTGGATCTGGGCGTAGATTTGAACATCGTTAAGAAAAGCGGCAGCTGGTTCAGTTATGGCGAAACCAAGCTGGGACAGGGACGCGAAGCCGTTAAGGATTTGATATTGGATAATCCCGAACTGGCCGAAGAATTGGAGGCCAAAATTGTGGAGGCCATTAAGGCCAAGGCATTGGCTTAACTGGAAGTGTTTTCCATGAGGAGGAAAAGGAGCGGCGTCAGCCGCTCCTTTTTTTATATCTTTGTAGCCAATTATAAAGCGCGTGTGCATGGCAGTAGAAATAGGTAAGGTTAATAAGTTAAAGGTTTTGCGAGAGGTATCCATTGGGGTATATCTCGATGGAGATACCATTGGTGATGTGTTGCTGCCGAAGCGCTATGTGCCCGAGGGGACCAAAGAAGGCGACGAAGTCGAAGTTTTCATTCACCTCGATTCGGAAGATCGCCTGATTGCCACTACCGAGCGGCCTTTGGCCCAGGTGGGCGAATTTGCCTGGTTGAAGGTGGTTTCGGTGAGTAAGTTTGGCGCTTTTTTGGACTGGGGTTTGATGAAGGAC